>CAMDJS010000183.1 GCA_945900685.1 Bordetella parapertussis | reverse complement strand
ACCATGCCTTTGATACCTGGCGCAATGCGAAAGCGGTCTGTACTGTGGCGCAGATGGTGCAGCAGATCTCTGTAAAAGCTGTTTTTTCCCTGCTTTTGCAAACCCAGCGCACTGTAGATTTCTGCTCTGGGTTTGCGGGGCATCAAAGTACGCAAAAATTGAACATAGGCACTGGGAATTTGCATGTCCACCATGAAATAAGCCCGTGCGTAGCTGAACAAGGCTTGCAAGTCGTCCTCTGTGTGCAAGACGGTGTCTACCGCCAGTTCGCTGGTGGCCGTGTGCAGCAAGGGCAAGGCGATAGGGGTCACGCGATAGCCGTTGATGATCTTGCCGACAAGGTAAGCACCCTTGTTCCTGTAAAACAAATTAGAAAGAATTTGAATTTGGAAGTTGGCTCTGGGAACAAATGAGACACCCAAAACGCCTTTTAAGACTTCTGCAACATCAAGGGCATCACGCTCTAAGTCTTCAAACCTGAGGTCTAACTTGAAGTCGAGCAATAGCTGCGCCCAGGTCTCATGCCAAACGGGAAAGTTCGGGTAATAAACGCGGTACACACCGGGTCCATTGCCATCCTCCAATTCGAGGTATTCAGTTGAGACCGCAGGCCGAACAAAGATGAAGTCGTTGTGAAAGTAACTGCGGTGCAGGATCTTGGTGGTGACTGAATTAAAAAATGTCTCGGCCAACTCAGGTTGTTGATGCTCCACCAACAGGCCCACATAGAGCCGCTTGATATCCCGCCATATTTCTACAGGCAAACTCGACACCGCAAAATCTGCTTCTAAGCGCTGGGTGGCTTCGCCCACACGTTTGTCGTAGAACTCTATGCGGTCTCGCATGGCACGCCGCTGCCCATGCCAATCGCCCGTCTCAAAGCGGTGTTTCGCTGCGCGGTTGGTCTCGCTGAACATGCTGTAGTGCCGCTCGAACCCCTCCAACATGGCGCGGGCAATGCCCAGGGCCAGGTTGTCTTGAGAAGTTGTTGTTGTCATGGCCATGGATGTAGCGTGTGTTTGGTCGGAGTTTAGACGGGGTCTGTCAACGAAAGTTGGCCGGATTGAAGAGAATTTACCCATACCGAGGGCTGGTATATTGGAATTTCCTAATACGCATTTAATTTGCTCAAACCCATGAAGCTCTCAGACTTGCTCAATGCCGGCTCCGGTGAAGACATCGCCATCTCTGCCCCTTCCAGAGTCTCAATGGACTTTCGCGGTTTGCAGCAATTGATCGCCAGCACCACCAAGGCCCTCAACGATGCGGGTATAGGACGCAACGACAGAGTCGCCATCGTGCTGCCCAATGGCCCTGAGATGGCCTCTTGTTTTCTGGCCTGCGCCTGTGCTGTGACCAGTGCGCCGCTGAATCCGGCTTACCGTGTTGAAGAATTCGAGTTCTACCTGGATGACTTGCAAGCCTGTGCGCTCATTATTGAAAAAGGCAGCGAATCACCAGCAGTGGCAGCGGCTCAGAAATTGGGCATTCGAATCATTGAACTGAGCGTGCCTGAAGGCGCTTGTGCCGGCCAATTCACTCTGGCTGCCGGTGAACCCGCTCACTGCGACCACGGTGGCCCTGCTTCTGGCGGCGACGTTGCCATGATTTTGCATACCTCGGGCACCACCTCCAAGCCCAAACGCGTGCCGCTCACGGTGGGCAATTTAGGCGCATCGGCCAGGCACATCGCTGCCACGCTGCAGTTCACGCCGCAAGACCGCGGGCTGAACATCATGCCCTTGTTCCATATTCATGGCTTGATCGCGGGTCTGCTGGCACCCCTTTCTGCGGGTTCTAGCGTTTTTTGTACCCCGGGCTTCAACGCCCTGCGCTTCTTCAAATGGATGGAAGAGGCTCAACCCACGTGGTACACCGCTGTACCGACGATGCACCTGGCGATTGCCACACGCGCCAAACACAATGCGCAGACCATCGCCAGGCATCCCTTGCGTTTCATACGCTCGTCCTCATCGTCTATTCCGCCTCAACTGATTGAGCAGATCGAGCAATTGTTCAACGCGCCCTTGGTGGAGTCTTACGGCATGACCGAAGCGTGTCACCAAATGGCGGCCAACCCCCTGCCGCCTGCCAAACGAAAGCCTGGAACTGTAGGCCAGGCCGCTGGGCCGGAAATCCGCATTCTTGGCGAAGATGGCAGCTTCTTGGCCGCGGGAGAAACTGGCGAGATCGTCATACGCGGCCCCAATGTCACCCCGGGTTATGAAAACAATGACAAGGCCAATGCGGATGCCTTTGTCAACGGCTGGTTTCGCACAGGCGATCAAGGCATGTTGGATGCTGAGGGCTATCTCAGCATCACAGGCCGGTTAAAGGAAATCATCAACCGCGGCGGCGAGAAGATCAGTCCCCGGGAAATTGATGAAATTTTGCTCGACCATGTGTCGGTCGCCCAGGTGGTAGTTTTTGGTGCGCCCCACAAGCGCCTGGGGGAAGAAGTAGCGGCCATGGTGGTCTTGCACGAGGGTCACGAGTGTTCTGAGCGCGAACTTCAGCTTTTTGTCTCGGCCCGCGTGGCTGCTTTCAAGGTACCCAAGAAAGTTTTGTTTGTTGAGGAGTTGCCCAAGGGCGCTACCGGCAAACTGCAACGCATTGGATTAGCGCAGCGCATCGGCCTTGGTTTTGGATCGTTTGTGCAGGGTGAGTTCTAAGCAATGAAGTACACCATCGTCGGCGCTGGCGCCATTGGCGGTTACTTGGGCGCCAAACTGGCACTGGCCGGGGAAGAGGTCACCTTCATCGCCCGTAACCGTAACCTTGAGGCCATCAATGCCCGTGGCATGACACTGCATTTGCCGGATGGCACTACCGAGCAGGCCAAAAATGTTCGGGCCGTACAGAACGCGGCTGAGGCAGGTCCACAAGACGTGGTGTTGCTCACCACCAAAGCGCATCAGCTGCTCGACTTGGTGCCTGGCATGCAAGCACTTTTTGGCCCGGAGACCATGGTGGTCAGCATGGTCAACGGCATTCCTTGGTGGTACTTTCAGAAGCTCGGCGGTGTCTACGACGCTCGCCAGTT
>CAMDJS010000182.1 GCA_945900685.1 Bordetella parapertussis | reverse complement strand
GAAAATCCCAAGGAGAACGACATGCCCAAGGCCTACATCATCAGTGCGTACCAAGAAATTCACAATCAGGAAGCTTTGACGGCCTATGCCAAGCTGGCTTTGCCCGCGCTTCTCGCCGCAGGCGGCACGTTTTTGGTTCGCGGCATGCCTGCCGCCGTTAAAGAACACGGCAAGATGCAGCGCACTGTGTTGATCGAATTTGAAAACATTCAAGCTGCGCTGGACGCATACGAAAGTGCGGCCTACCAAGAAGCCATGCATGAACTAGGCGACAACGCGGTGGTGCGTGAAATTCGCATCGTTGAAGGGGTGTAAGCCATGACGCAACTGAGTCAACGCGCCTTAGGTCTTGGCACCGAAAACGCATTCGTGGTGTTGGCCGAGGTGAACAAGCTGATCCGTGAAGGCCACGACATCATTTCTTTTTGTATTGGTCAGCCCGATTTCCCCACGCCGAAAAACATTCAGCAAGCTGGCATCACGGCCATCACAGGTGGAAAACACGGCTACACACCGTCAGCAGGTATTCCTGAATTGCGCCAGGCGGCTGCCGCTTACTTTGCGCGTACGCGTGGCATTCATGTGGACGCGGACGATGTGGTGGTCGGCGCCGGTGCCAAGCCGTTCATTGGCTACACCATCCAGTCGGTGACCGATTTCGGCGCTGGCGATGAAGTCATTTATCCGGTGCCGGGTTTTCCGATTTACGAGTCGCAAATCAAAGCCAACGGCGCGGTCGGTGTGCCGATTTATTTGCGCGAAGACCGCAACTTCAGCTTTGACCCGCAAGAGTTGGCCGACAAAATCACACCGCGCACCAAGCTATTGATTTTGAATTCACCGCAAAACCCGACCGGCGGTATTCTCAGCAAAGCCGACTTGCAAGCCATTGCCGACATACTGCGCAAGCACCCGCAAATCTGGGTGTTCGCCGATGAGATTTACGGCCAATTGGTGTATGACGGCGAGTTCCATTCCATCGCTGCCTTGCCGGGCATGCAAGAGCGCACCATCCTCTCGGACGGTTGCTCCAAAACCTGGGCCATGACCGGCTGGCGCTTAGGCTTTTGTGCCAACAAAAAGCTGGCGCCGTATTTCACCAACTGGATCACCAACACCGAGTCCTGTGCGTCGCACATCACGCAGTGGGCGGGTGTCGAAGCCTTGAACGGGCCGCAGGACGACGCCAACCACATGCGCGAGGTGTTTTTGAGCCGCCGTGACCTGATCGTCGGTTTGCTCAACCAACTTCCCGGCGTGACTTGCAAAACCCCGGGCGGCGCGTTTTACGCCTGGCCGAACGTGACCGAGGCGTGTCGTCTCAACGGTTGCGCCGATTCGGAAGAGTTTCGCAAGCGCTTGTTGTTAGAGGCAGGCGTGGCGGTGTTGGCCGATATCCATTTCGGGCCGCGCGTTGAAGGCGATGGTCAGCACATCCGTTTCAGCTACGCAGCGTCTGACGAAGCTATCAAAGCTGGTTTGAAGCGCATGGCGGACTTCATCCACAAGAACCTCATCAGCTGAACCGAGTTTTCAAAGCCGACTTTTCATGTTGGCTTTGAACTTTTATATCGGCTGACGCGCTGTTGAATGACCTTGAAAAAGCCAGCCGCAGGTAAGCGGGTAAATCTGCCCCCACGCTTCTGACTCCACCAGAGATTCTGAGTTTTTTTTCGCAGACCTTGGTTCGTGCTGAGTCCTAACGCTGCGCGCTTCACTCGCTGGTCGTATGTTGATTAAATAATTTTTGTGAGTACAATAATTCTTATGGAAATCAGCTTTGATCCCGCCAAAAGCGAACGCAACGAGACTGATCGCGGTCTGCCGTTCACGCTGGTGGAGTTAATGGAATGGTCAAGCGCAGTGATCAAAGAGGATGTGCGTCAAAACTATGGCGAGCGCTGATACCGAGCACTTGGAATGATTGGAGATCGGCTACATGCAGTGGTGTTCACACCTCGCGCAGACAATTTGCATGTCATCAGTTTGCGAAAAGCAAACCACCGAGAGATGAAACACTATGAACAAGAAACCAAACCCAGAATTGATTGACGACGAAAACCCCGAATGGACAGCAGCGGATGTCGCAAACGCTCGTCCGGCCAGCGAGGCATTGCCGAAAATCTTCAGTGCAAAGATTGCGCAGGAAATGCTCAAGCCGCGCGGTCGCCCTCGGGCTGAGCACCCGAAAGAGCGCATCAATATCCGTTTGTCATACGAGGTGATCGAACACTTTAAGTCAGCGGGGGAGGGCTGGCAAACCCGCATCGATGCTGCGCTACGCCAGTACATCACCGAGCACCCGGGCCGTTAAGCCACACTGAAGCCGCCATACTTAATTCCGACATTTTTAAAGCCAAGGTTTTTACTTGGCTTTAAAACCTGTTGCGTCGTGTCAACGTTTTGGCGCATGGCCCAAAACCATAGGTCGCATGGTTTTGGCCAGTAAATCAGGGGGATTTCAAAAATAACTGATTATTCAGTGAATTTTTTCAATTTATCACCTGGTATTTAAATAGTAATATATATTTATAAACTTATTATTTTGTAATAATTTTATTGAATTATTAAAAAACTTATCTATACTTTCATTCATGCCTGTTCTTTTAACCTCCTCAGGAGTTTGACACCATGACAAAACTGATTCTCAAAGCCGTTTCCTCTTCCAAATCTGCTGCCTCTGCAGCGGTTGACCAAGTTGTGGGTCAGGTTGACACTGCCTCAGGGGCGCAACGTCTTTCCATTTCTGCGCAAGCCAATACCCAGTACCGTCTGGTAGACAGCAAGACAGGGCAGGTCATCAAAAACCAAACCGTGGTGCGCAAGGGCAAAACATTGCAGATAGAGGTGGATGGGAAAAATGTGGCGGAGTTGGACAACTTTTTCCCTGAAGAAGCCTCCCCGGCCGCGTCCGGTTCTGAAGGGGTCACTTATGTGGTGGACAGCTTCACGTACCCATGGCTCAACAGTTGGAGCATTACGGCTGTTTTGCGCTCGATCGGCAGACATCTCGCAAGCCTGCTTGGGTCGATAACCCCGAGAGCCAGTGTTGCGGCTCAACTCCCGACTGATGGTGGACTTGTGCCGATCCAGCAACTTGGCAATCTGAGATTGATCGTGTCCAGCTTTGATGAGGGCGTGAATCTGATATCTTTCAGCTTGGCTGAGGTGTTTGTAGGTCATAAGCAACTTCGACTGCCAGGTCAAGAA
>CAMDJS010000181.1 GCA_945900685.1 Bordetella parapertussis | reverse complement strand
AGGTCATTGAAACCACGCCGGTGGCAGATGTTTATGAAGTCAAGCCGGTTGACATCGCCGGACGTTTTTTATTCAAAGTGGTGATGTCAGCGCCCAATGGCAAATTGAACCACGTGCTGATCTATACCTACTTGCAGCAGGAACCGCGTCCCGTGCTGCTACAGCAAGCCAAATACTTTCCTCCATTCAAGCCAAGCACACGCCCTTACTTGCTCACAGGTGAGCAGCATATTTATGGCGGTCCAATTGAAAGAGAACTCATTTACCGCTGCGAACTGCAAGGTGTCAAACCGTGAAGCTCACGCTCAGCACCCAACTATGTATGGGGGTATGCCTTTGGCTGGGTTTGAGCATTTCAGCCTATGCAGCCAAAGAGGTCAGTTTGGTGTTTGCCGGAGACACTGTGCTTGACGACACAGCCGGGAAAATCATTGAAAAAGGAGGCGATCCGTTTTCAGATTTCGCTGACTATTTTGCTGGGGCTGACATACGCATCACCAACTTGGAATGTGTGGTTTCAACACGCGGACAAGCGAATGACAAGATGTATACCTTTCAGGCGCATCCGCGTGTCATTCCGGTGCTGCAAAAACATTTTGACGCAGTGACATTAGCGAACAACCACAGCGGCGATTTCGGACCGGATGCATTTGCGCAAATGCTGTCCTTATTGAAGGAAGCCGGGCTTGCGCAGGTCGGCGGCGGCATGAATTTGAAACAAGCCCACACACCGCTTGTGTTCACGCGCAACGGATGGCGTATTGCTGTGCTGAGCTATAACGAATTTCATCCGCGCAGTTTTGAAGCGGGTTTTGACATACCCGGCGTAGCCTGGAGCGAAGACCAGCAAGTGATGGAAGATATTCAAAATGCGCGTCGTATCCACCGTGCGGATCTGGTGATTCCCGTGATGCATTGGGGCTGGGAAAACGAAAGAACAGCCAACCCCAGACAACGCCAACTCGCCAAACTGATGATTGATGCCGGTGCAGATGCGGTCATCGGCGGCCACCCGCATGTCACCCAAGATGTGTCTGTTTACAAAGGCAAACCCATTGTTTACAGCGTGGGTAACTTTGTGATGAAAGAAACCGACAATGCGTTTCAGCGGCAAGGATGGGTGCTGAAAATGTATTTAGATAAACGCGGCGTCACCCGTTTCGAAACACTGCCGGTCAAAATAGACCTAGAAGGGATACCTTCCATCGACCGCGCAGCCTCTTCCCCTTGCTGGCAACGTGGCGACAAAAACACAGGTTTATGCCAGTTCACCACCGCGCAGTAAGCTGACCCCTATTTATAAAAACCGGTCCAGCAATTTGCGGCTGTGTCTGTCGAGCCTGGGCAAATCGCGGATCAAAAATTGCACGCCGTGCTCGTCGGCGACGATCAAAGTTTTACCGCTGATGCGGCGTATGTCTTCCTCGCCGCGCAACACAAACTGTGTCGAGCCTCTGTTGGTTTGCACCGACCAGGTTGATGGTGTGATGAAGCTGCTGACCGCATCCACCCGTTCAATTTCAGGCATGAATTCGCGCGCTTGCAAGGCCTTCATCACGGCTTGCTGTTGTGCTTGCGGTAATTGCAAAGGATCTGGCAGCCACAAGAGTTCGTGGCCTTCGGCGCTCAATACAGACACGGCTTCATCAGGTGCACCAATGGGAAACGCACGCACCACCACGACACCGTGGTGCAAGCCGCTGTCGATTTGCAGTTGCCAGTGGCCAGCTTCGTTTTGGGTGAGTTCAAAGTCAACGTCACTCATACCCGCTCCTCTCTGGTAACACCCAAAGTCAAGCCGTTTTCTTCGGCTTCTTTTTGTCTGGCTTGCGCTTCGTACAAACGCCAGTAAGCGCCCTGGCGCGCCAGCAATTCGTCATGCTGGCCTTGCTCGACGAGTTGCCCGTGCTCCATCACCACCAAGCGGTCGGCGCGTCGCAAAGTGGACAAACGGTGTGCAATCGCGATAGTGGTGCGTCCGCGCACCAGGTTGTCCAACGCTTTTTGAATTTCCTGCTCAGTCTCGGTGTCCACAGACGAGGTGGCCTCGTCCATGATGAGGATGCGCGGATCAATCAACAAGGCGCGCGCAATCGAGATGCGCTGACGCTCGCCGCCTGACAAACCTTGGCCACGTTCGCCGACCAGCGAGTCGTAGCCTTGCGGCAAGCGCAAAATGAATTCATGCGCATGCGCGGCACGAGCAGCAGACACAATTTCTGCGCGTGTCGCGCCGGGTTTGCCATAAGCGATGTTGTCGGCGATGGTGCCGAAAAACAAAAACGGTTCTTGCAACACCAGACCGATATGGCGGCGGTAATCGGCGATGCGCACATCGCGGATATCGATGCCGTCTATACGGATAGCGCCTTCGCTCAGATCGTAAAAACGGCAGATCAAATTGACCATGGTGCTTTTGCCGGAGCCGCTTTGGCCGACCAAGCCAATCATTTCGCCGGGCGCGATATCCAGCGTCAAACCTTTGATGACGGCCCGGTTGCCGTAGCGAAAACCTGCGTCAGTGATTTGTATGCGGCCAACCACTTCGTTCAAAGCGACCGGGTTGACAGGCTCGGGTACGCTGGACACGTGATCCAGAATTTCAAAAATACGTTTGGTGCCCGCTGCGGCTTTTTGCGTGTGCGAGACGATGCGGCTCATCGCATCCAGTCGCGCATAAAAACGTGTGCTGTAAGCGAGAAACGCGGTCAACACACCAACCGTCACCTGATGATGCGCCACTTGCCAGATACCGAAAGCCCAGACCACCAGCAAACCTATTTCTGTGACCAGCGTGACCGTGGGCGAGAACAGCGACCATAAAAAATTGATGCGGTCGTTCACCGCCAGATTGTGTTTGTTCGCTTCTTGAAAACGCCGCGCTTCACGGTTTTCTTGGGCAAAGGCTTTGACCACGCGAATGCCGGGAATGGTGTCGGCCAGCACATTGGTCAGTTCTGACCAGACCCGGTCAATCTTCTCGAACCCTGTTCGCAAGCGGTCGCGCACGATATGTATCAACCACGCAATGAACGGCAACGGCAGGAGTGTGGCTGCGGCCAACCACGGATCTATGCTGAACAAAATGATGGCAGTCATCAAAATCATCAACACATCGGTGGCGAAGTCGAGCAAATGCAAAGACAAAAACACGCACAAGCGGTCGGTCTCGCTGCCAATGCGGGTCATCAAATCGCCGGTGCGGCGTCCGCCGAAATATTCCAGCGAGAGTTTCAATAAATG
>CAMDJS010000180.1 GCA_945900685.1 Bordetella parapertussis | reverse complement strand
GCAAACCCTGGCACCGATTCGGCTACCAAAACCAGCGCAGACGCCATGCTGGCCAGCATCAAATCGGCCGTAGAAGCTTCGGGTGAAAAATTAAGGTACTCAACGGCTTTGTACTCAGCCTACCGAAACGCCACACTGGCGCACAAACTGGTGAGTGACACCATTGCCGATGGCACACCTGGCCAAAACTTAGTGCCCTATGTGTACTTCACCAACGAGAAAGATACGGCAGGAAAGTACCACCCCTTTATGGTGGTGGTGAATTATGGCAACCAAGCATCGCCAAATGGACTGAAAGACATTCCACACCCCCCAGGAGACGGCTCGGGCGCTTACCCCACCTCGAAAGTCACTCGGTTTTCTAATTTAGAAAATTACGTGACAACCATTCCAATGAAGGACTATGGTGTTGTGAAAGTTGTCACTGAAAACACATTCACAAAAAACTTGTGGACAGACAGAACCAAGGCGTCTCTGATAGCCGATGTGTATACCTACGCCGATGCTGCAGATAACGGCATACTGATTGATGGCTCTGTGATGTTTCCCGCATACAACAACACCTTGGTGCCCTCCAATTTGATGGGAGAACTTTCGGCAAGTGGCTGTCATGTGGGCCAAGGGGGAGGCGGGCCACACTGCCACTTTGATGGTTACCAATCTGGATTTAGTTTGGGTGTTTATGGCGATGCCGATTACATCAATAAAACCCACCCGCCTCTGATTGGTTTTGGCTATGACGGCATTGCCTTGTTTGGCAAATACAGAAGCTCAGACAAAAGCATGTTGGGGTACAACACACCCCTCGATGCTTTTGGTGCCCATGATCACGACAACATTGGCTACCACTATCATGCACACCCTGTGATCAATCACAAGGCAGAGCAGTTGACCTACACCACCACCATGGATGTGCTCATGAAGGGCGCCTACATTGGCAAAACAAACAGCATTCCTTTCTTCAGAACCAACAGCAATTTCAACAACAACAAGTACATGGGCGGCACTGTCAAGTAACTTATTTCCCGAAAGGGGAAATGCCAGCGTCCTTTGATTGTTGTTTCTGTTTTTCTAGAAATGCTTTGAACGGATCTGCACCAGCTTGATTGGCAGCGTTGGTATTCAAGGAATTGTTTGCACTCGCTGCGTTGTTTTGCGAGTTGGATGACTGGACTGGCGCAAGGTTTGGCGCCAAGCCATTCTTCTCAATGTGCGCCTTAAATGGATCGGCGCTCGGCATTACAGCCGGCACTGTGGGCGTTGCTGCCTGGTTAGGCACTGTTGGCTTCGTTTTCTGCTCTGTTTTCTGAATTGGCCCAGAATTTTGACCTTGACCCAGCCATTCTGAAAGGGTGGGTTGAACCAGCCAAATTAGAAGCAACGCAGTTGCCATGATCAACGCCAACTTGGCATTGCCTGAATTCTTGATGTGAAGACTCATTGTTAAATTCTTTCAAACAACCAAAAACCACCCGCCAAAAATCCTGACCAGATCATCCAAATTCTAACTTTCTCAAGCCATTGTGGACTTCGTTTCAGAATACTGAAAATAATGCCCAGTATCAAGCAAACCACCAACTGACCTACTTCGATGCCCAAGTTAAACCCAACAATCGAAGAGATAGGAAATTTTAGTCCCTGCAATTGAGTGGCCATGGCGCTGGCAAAGCCCAAGCCATGAAATAGGCCAAAGCAAAAGACAAGGGCTACTTCAGCCAGGCCACTGATTTTCAGCTTCAACAAACTGCTGATTGCAGTAAGCAAGATAGTGAGTGCAATGACAGGCTCTATGAGCTCAGACTTGACTTGCACCCAAGCAAAACTGGCCAACCCGTATGTCATGCCGTGGGCCAACGTAAAGGCCGTCAACAACCAAAACCACCTTCGCCAAACAATGCTGGCCGCCAGCAATGTGACAAGAAAGACCAAGTGGTCATAGCCCTGCACAATGTGCAGCAAGCCATCTAGGAAAAAAGACTGCAGTGTTCCCCAACTGTTATTGAAGAAAATGTGCGACGGGTGGGACGAACTGATCTTCGCCAACTCTTGGCCATCCACTCGCTTGACTTGAAACAAATACTCATTTGCGAGCAAGCGATCTTTGAAGGCAATGCGAATAGGCAAGTTCAATATTTCCTGAGGAAATTTGATCTGCCGTAGCCACTCAATTTGGGGTGTTCCTTGACCGCTGTCCGCATGAACCGACACCATCAATTGATCATCTAAAACTTCACCTAGAGACTCACCAATTTGAAACTCAATGGATTGACTCAATTGCGCAATGATTCGCTCACGATTTAACTTGATCTCCTCGGGCTGAAGAAGACCGTCTTGGTTTGTATCCACGTTTTGGAAAACAGACACCGGCACAGCGATCAGTAAAACAGCTCGCTCAGGCAATATATTGACCATGCCATTTCCTGCGGAAATCAGATGTGCATGGGCGCTACTGCTAAAAGCGAATATTAAAAGCGATGCAAAAAATCGAATTAAAAAAATCAATTGGCAGCGCCGTCATTGCCCCATGAAGCGGGCGCACCAAAAACACATCGAGGCACAAAAGGATATGCGTCTGTAATGAAGTAGTGATACACAGAGCTTGTGGGCGACTCAGGCGTGACACCGTATCTGCCATTGCAAGCATCTAAGTGACCTTTGCTGCTTGAGGAGCTTGTTGCATCAAAGACCCAGTCTTGCTCAAACGATCCATAAGGTGAAATGCTGGCTGAAGGCCGGCTGCCGTACCCCGCAGCAGACAATTCAGCTGCAGTTCTCAATCGGTAGTTTGATTTCATCACCGTCACGCCACCTGAAGTGCTGCTTGGATTGGTGTACCCATAACGGGCATAAATTGGAAAGCCGTCAACTGCAAACCCAATGAGTGTCATGGTGCTGTTGCCTTTTCCAAGCCTTGCGATGTGACCTTCAGGCATGCCGTGCACATGATAAGCGCCATAAAACTTTGGACCAGCGCCAGGCGACATGGTTGGCTGGTTGTGTGCGTTGCTCGGATCTAGGCCAACATCTTGGTAAATGTTTTTGCCTGCTACTTTGTAAGTGACACCACTGCTGGTGTAGGTTTCTGCGGTGCCCGCCTCAACTTTCACGCTGTTGTTCATGTAAGAGAAAAATGCGACCCATGTACACCTTAGCGCGCCAGAAGACCAAACTTTAGCGCCTGTGGTCCACTTGGTATTGGCATCTTTACTGGGCTCGGAGGTACTAGAGTAGTTGTAGCAAGCCTCTGTGTCGAAACCA
>CAMDJS010000179.1 GCA_945900685.1 Bordetella parapertussis | reverse complement strand
GGATGCCCACCAAGGCTTGAGCGAAGACCAAAGCCATTTGCTCAATGCACGTTTGATTTTGGTGATGGCCAACCACATAGGCGACTTAGAAGTTCTAAAGCAAGCGATCCAATTGGCCAAAGACCATTTAGACGAATAGCGCTAGTTGGGTTGTAGTGTTTTGGGTTTGAAGCTGCAATACGACGCCACCTGACATTGCCAACACAGCGGCTTTCTGGCTTGGCATACATAGCGGCCATGCAATATCAACCAATGGTGGGCATCGACCAAATAGGCCGCCGGAATGCGTTTGAGTAAACCCATCTCTACGTCATAAGGCGTTTTGCCTGGCGCCAAACCAGTGCGGTTGCCCATGCGAAAAATATGTGTGTCCACCGCCATCGTAGGTTCACCAAACGCCACGTTAAGAACCACATTGGCGGTTTTACGGCCTACACCTGGCAAGGCTTCCAAGGCCTCTCGATTGCGCGGAACTTCACCCCCATGCAAGTCCACCAACATCTGACAGGTTTGCATCAAGTGCTTGGCCTTGCTGCGAAAAAGCCCAATGGTTTTGATGTAATTCTCTAAACCTTCAAGCCCCAAAGCCAGTATTTTCTGCGGCGTGTTCGCGACGGGGAAAAGTTTGCGGGTCGCCTTGTTCACCCCGACATCGGTGGCTTGCGCACTCAGCAATACAGCGGCGAGTAACTCAAACACGCTGGTATATTCCAACTCGGTATTGGGCTGCGGGTTCGCTGCTTTGAGCGTCGCAAAAAACGGCTCGATGTGCTCTTTTTTCATTTTCAACAATCGGGGTCAGATCCCAATTATCACCCTATGCAATTTGCCGACCGCCTCAACAACGTAGAAACCTCCGCCATTCGCGAGCTGTTCAAGCTGCTAGGCAAGCCCGGCATCATCAGTTTTGCAGGAGGCTTTCCCGACAGTGCCATGTTCGATGTCGATGGCATCCGTGAGGCCAGCAGCCGCGCTTTGACCGAGGAGCCAGGCGCTGCTTTGCAATACGGCGCAACCGAGGGCTACAACCCCTTGCGCGAACAGCTCGCCGCCTTCATGGCCAGCAAGGGCGTGAAAGGCTTGGCAGCTGATGGTTTGATAGTCACCACTGGTAGCCAACAAGCTTTGGACTTGGTGGCCAAAACCTTGATCAACCCCAACGACGTGGTGTTGGTGGAAGCGCCCACCTTCTTGGCCACCATCCAATGCTTCAGGTTGTATGGACCCCAAGTCATCGGTGTGCCTATCGATGCCGATGGTGTGATGGTTGACCAACTTGAAGCGATTTTGGTTCAGCACAAGCCGAAGTTGGTGTATGTGATTCCCACCTTTGGCAACCCCAGCGGCGCCATGATGAGCTTAGAACGTCGCTTGAAGGTGTTAGGGCTGGCAGTGAAGTACCAAACCGTGGTGGTGGAAGACGATCCTTATGGCGATTTGTATTTCGCTGAACCGCCGCCTCCTTCATTGCTGGCACTCACCGAGCATGTACCTGGCAGCCGCGATTGGTTGGTGCATTGTGGGTCGCTTAGCAAGGTTTTGTCACCCGGTTTGCGCTTAGGTTGGATGATTGCGCCTCCTGAGCTATTGGCCAAAGCCACCATGTGCAAACAGTTCAGCGATGCCCACACTTCAACCTTTGCCCAAGCCACTGCAGCGCAGTACCTCAAAGCGGGTCGAATGCCCGCCACCTTGGACCACGTTCGAAGTGTCTATGCCGAACGTGCCAAGGCCATGGGTGAAGCTTTGAAGCAAGAACTAGGTGACGCCTTGTCCTTCAGTCAACCGCAAGGGGGGCTGTTTTTTTGGGCACAGTTAACAGGTGCTGGTGGCAAATTGAAAGACGGCAACGAGTTAGCCAAACGTGCGATTGAAAAAGGCGTGGCTTTTGTACCGGGAGCGCCATTCTTTGCCAATAACCCAGATACCTCTGCCATTCGCCTGAGCTTTGCCACTGCGGATGTGACAAAAATCAAAGAGGGTATTGAACGACTGGGCCAGGCTATTCGGCTTTAGCCAGCAAAACCTGCGTAGGTTGAAACATCCATCAAGCCATCAAGTTCTGCCACGTCGCTAAGTTGAACTTTGCAAAACCAGCCCGCACCCTCGGGGTCGGTATTGGCAAGCGATGGGTCGGCACGTAAGTCTTCATTCACTTCAAGCACCGTACCGCTGGTAGGCATGTGCACATCGGCTGCGGCTTTGACCGACTCCACCACACCCAACACCGTGCCTTGCGCAAAACTTGCGCCTATTGCGGGTAATTCCACAAACACAATGTCACCCAAGGTTTCTTGGGCGTGAACGGTGATGCCCACCCAAGCGAAATCGCCTTCGGTGCGAACCCATGTATGTTCTGCGTGGTATTTGGTCATGTTCACATGCCTGCGTAGTTGGGGCCACCGCCACCTTCGGGCGTTACCCACACGATGTTTTGCGTGGGGTCTTTGATGTCACAGGTTTTGCAATGTACACAGTTTTGTGCGTTGATTTGCAACTGGTCAGCGCCTTCGGCTGTTTTCACGTACTCGTAAACACCTGCAGGGCAATAACGGCCCTCAGGCCCATCATAGGTGGCAAGGTTGATATTGACGGGAACCGTGCTGTCTTTGAGGGTCAGGTGCGCCGGTTGGTTTTCTTCGTGGTTGGTGTTGCTGATGAACACACTGGAGAGCTTGTCAAAGCTGATCACGCCATCGGGTTTGGGATAGGCAATGGCTTGGGACTGCGCAGAGGGTTTGAGGCTGGTGTGGTCTGCCTTGTGGTTGTGCAAGGTCCATGGGGGGGTGCTGACACCTATTTTGGGCAAAGCAAATTGCTCTATGCCGGTCATGAGTTGGCCCACCCATTTGCCTTTTTTGAACCAATTTTTGAAATTGCGGGTTTGGTGCAATTCTTTGTAAAGCCAGCTGTTTTCGAAATGGGTGGGGTAGGCCGTCAGTTCGTCGTGCGAGCGACCTTCAGCAATCGCCACAAAGGCAGCTTCTGCCGCCAACATACCCGACTTGATGGCCGCATGGCTGCCCTTGATGCGGGCAGCATTCAAGTAACCTGCATCGCATCCAATCAGCGCCCCGCCCGGGAAAACGGTTTTGGGCAGTGCTTGTGGTGTGCCGTTGTTGATGGCACGAGCGCCATAGCCAATGCGTTTGCCGCCCTTCAAATGCTTGGCAATGCTGGGGTGTGTTTTCCAGCGCTGCATTTCTTCAAACGGACTCATATAGGGGTTGGTGTAATCCAGGCCCAGCACAAAGCCCAAGGTGACTTTGTTGTC
>CAMDJS010000178.1 GCA_945900685.1 Bordetella parapertussis | reverse complement strand
CTTCCAAAACCAGTATGCAAAGGCACACAGGACCATTTGCAGCAGGCGCATCTTTGAACTTCACTGCTGAGTTAAGACCCATAGACCCTCCCCACTCAAAAATGTGCAACTAGACACAACGCACAAGGTGGTTGAGATAGCGCCTGGGGTTCAATTCAGCGCATGGACCTTTGGCGACCAAGTGCCAGGGCCTACTGTTAGGGCAAGAGTCGGCGACAAAATTCATTTCAGCATGACCAACCGAAGCGATGAAACTTTGCCAGGCGTATCCATGGCAATGGCACCGATGATGCACTCCATGGACTTCCATGCGGCCATGGTCTCACCTCAAGACAAATACAAATCCATTGCACCTGGACAAACCATTGAATTTGAATTTACCTTGAACTATCCGGGCATCTTCATGTACCACTGCGGTACACCCATGATTTTGGAACACATTGCCTCAGGAATGTACGGAGCCGTGATGGTGGAGCCAAAGGCCGGTTACCCTACCAAGGTAGACCATGAATATTTAGTCATACAAAGTGAGTTTTACGTCAAACCTGATCCATCAGGGAAAAAAGTTAATGGTGCTCCACTTTATGTGCTGGACACGGAGCGTCTCAAAGCATCACAACCTACACACACTGTATTTAACGGCAAGCACAACGGAATGGTGAAGCAACCTTTATCTGCAAAACCAGGAGAAAGGGTCCGGTTGTTTGTTCTTAATGTGGGGCCAAGTAAAACTTCAAGCTTTCACGTCGTTGGAACCATATTTGACGGAGTCTGGCTAGAGGGGAATCCTGATAATCAAATGCGGGGCATGCAAACCGTACTGCTTGGGTCAAGTAACAGTGCCATTGTAGAAATGGTTATTCCAGAGGCAGGCTCATACATCATGGTGGATCACCATTTTGCCAATGCCTCACAAGGTGCAATAGGTTTGATTTCAACGTTTGAGAAAAGTAAAGCACCAGATCTAGAGCACCACAATGTGGAGGCCAGTGCAGTGCCGACTGAGCCATTAGCCATACTTGGGAAAACAGCCTTTGAGAGTAAATGTATGGCCTGCCACTCAGTTGGTCAGGGCAAAAAATTAGGCCCCGATATGGTTGGCGTCACACAAAGACGCAAAGACGAATGGCTTACGCAATGGTTGACAGCGCCTGAAAAAATGTTGCTCTCTAATGAAGATGCAAAAGCCATGCTTAAACAATTCAACAATATCCCTATGCCTAATCAAGGCTTAAGTCCTCAAGAAATCAAGCAGTATTTGGCTTATTTCCATTGGATAGATGAGACCAAGGCGATGCATACAGAAAAAAAACCATAGATCTCTGAATTAAGCCCACTATGAAGAGATGTTTCAGAAGAAGTTTGCTTGCAAGCTTCTTATTCTTGTTGAGCTGGAATGCTTTTGCTTGCGGCTATTGCTTGCAAGACCGTATTGCCTCAGTCTACGACCATGTTCTTGTGGCAAAGACAAAACAACTTAATCAAAAAATGCTTTACTTGGTGTGGGAGGGGCCCGGAGCCCGAGACGAAACCACCAAACGACATTTGATTGCAATTGCGTCCCGTCTACAAGGGGTCACCAAAGGCAGTGTGAGGGTTGCTTTGGAGCCCCCCACGATTGGTTTAGCTTATCAACCTTCAATCATTTCTCGGGAAAGAATTGAGACTTTGCTCTTGCAAGAATTACATTCAATGAAAATCGTAGTTTCAGTTTTACCAGAATGACCATATCGACTATCGGCATCAAATCTTGTCATATTCGTGTGATGTGGCAAATCTGCCCCCGCAAAAACACCACTTGCATTTAATTCAAATAAGCATATATTGAGCAGATTGATATTTAATCTCTAAGGGGATTTTATGAAACTCATTTGGGAGCACTGCCATTTATCTTTTCAGAAGTTCTTTCAGCGCTTATCTGAAAGACTTTATGTGCCCAGTCGGACAGGCTCCCACGATATGGGCAGCCAATACCTAGGCGATTTGGCGAGTTCTTATATCGAGAACAAAAATTTTCCAGTCCCAACCAGTTCAGCTTTCAGAGGCATCACCATCAGTAAGCGTTAAGAGTTGTATTTTTGTATTCAATTGCGACTGTAAGCGCCTCAAAAAACGGACAACTCAGTTGAAATTACTTTTTCGAATTCAACTGAATATCTTTAGCCAAGAAAGTAACGCACATCTTGTTCAGCAAACTTTGCTCAGGACTGCCATTTTTAATTTCCTTCCAAACGCCTAAGTTTTTGTCTACGGGGTGTCCAGCATCGTCCCAAGTTTTGAATCCGGTCTCCAAGACGATTTGGTAGGCTTGTTTGGTGCAACTGTATTGAGCAATGCTTTCGACATAAAGATAGCCATCTTGATTGGGTTTATCGTTGCTGGCCATCTGTTTCACAAAGCGAAGTTCACCATCTGTGGCTAATGAGTGGGTAGACGCATACAGTTGTCGATCTGAGGATGCGTCACTGATATCCCATGCGGACTGTGCGGAAAGTGAACTCAGACAAAGCAAAATTGCCAGCAAATTGCGTAAAGATTTAAACATTTGATCTTCCTTTTGAATGGCATCTACGAACTACTGAAGGACATTCGAGTCACTCCAACCACTAGACTAGCGTCACCTAGGGTAACTACCATGATAATTTCAAATTTATTTGATAAAAAACGGATTTTTTTGAAAAAACTTTAGAAACGCTGTCTGTATGGCGTTAAGTAACGAAACAGTCATATTAGATTTTTGACAGGTCGGTATTCCAATTAATCTGGGGTTGCAGTCACCACGGGCTGACTGCGCATCATCATCAAGCCAGCACCGACCAGCAAGACCATGCCGGACCAGGCCATCGCATTGGGAATATCGCCCCAAACCACAAAGCCCATGACAACCGCTGTCAGCAGGCCCACATAGCGAAAGGGCGCAACTACTGTTAAGTCGGCACTGCGCGTGCTTTGAATCAACAGGAAATAACCGATGCTAAGTAGCGCCGCTGCGCCACCCAAGCACGCCCAAGAGACCATGCTTACCGTTGCCCAGTCTTGCCACAAACTCCACACACCCGCCATGAGCGTGGCAGTTGTCGCTGTGCACAAGGTCACCATCAAGGATGGAATATGGGACGGTACAAACCGCATGCTGATGTCGCGCAAGGCGTGTAACAAAGTGCCGCCCAAACAGACCCAAGCCCAAAGGTTAAAGCCCTCTGCCTGAGGTTGCACCACCAACAATACGCCGATAAAACCGGTGGCGATGATGAGCCAGTGACGAAGGCTGACGCGAACACCCAATAGCAAGCCTGACAGCAAAGCAATCAACAAAGGGGTTGTCATATT
>CAMDJS010000177.1 GCA_945900685.1 Bordetella parapertussis | reverse complement strand
TGGCCGAGTCCAACCGAATGGGTGCTGTGGCTGAACAACTGATTGGCCAGGTGCCTGGCGTCAGTCAGGTGGGGCGGCGTACCGGCCGAGCTGAACTCGACGAGCATGCCGAGGGCGTGCATTCGACCGAGATCGACGTGGACTTGTATCGTGAGGGCAAGTCGGTCGATCGCGAGCAAGTGATGGCCCGCATCCGCGCCCAACTGGCCGTATTGCCCGCGCAAGTGGCCATCGGTCAGCCCATCTCTCACCGGCTGGACCATCTGCTTTCGGGCGTCAGGGCGCAAATTGCGGTCAAGATTTACGGCGACGACACCGATACCCTGCGTGGGCTGGCCGAGCAGATGCGCGGCAAACTTGCCAGCATCCCTGGCTTGGTCGATCTCACTGTAGAGAAGCAGGTGCTGATTCCACAGATCATTGTCCGGCTTGACCCGCAGCGGCTGGCGCAGACGGGCCTGCCTCCGGGCGAGGCACTGCGCATTCTGAAGGCCCTGACGGACGGTGCCCACGGTTCGCAAATTGTGGATGGGGCCAGGCGTTACGACTTGGTTTTGCGACTGCCGGATGACAAACGCAGCCCGCAGGATCTGGCACGCACGCTGGTGGACACGCCCGCCGGACGCCTGCCGGTGTCCAGCTTCGCCACGGTGACCGAAGCCGATGGCCCCAACCAGATCGGGCGCGAGAACGGCCGTCGGCGTATCGTTGTCTATGCCAACAGCGACGGCTCCGACATGGGCCGCATCGTGGCCGACATCCGCCAAGCCATCGCAACCACAGCGCTGCCCAGCGGCAGCTTTATCAACCTGGAGGGTCAATTCCAGGCGCAGGAGCAGGCGACGGGCCAGATCGTGGGTTTGTCGCTGGTGTCGCTGGCGCTGATGTTCCTGGTGCTGTATTCGCGCTATCGCTCGGCAGTGCTGGCGGGCATCATCATGGCCAACATTCCGCTGGCTTTGATTGGCAGCGTGGTCGCGATGTGGTTGGCGGGCGTGACCCTGTCGGTGGCCACCATGGTGGGCTTTATCACCTTGGCGGGCATTGCCACGCGCAACGGCATCCTGAAGATCAGTCATTACATTAACCTGTGCCGTTTTGAGGGCGAGACCTTCAGCCAGGCCATGATCGTGCGCGGCTCGATCGAGCGGCTGACACCGGTGCTGATGACGGCGCTGGTGGCGGCCTTTGCATTGACGCCGCTGCTGATGGCCGCTGATGCGCCGGGCAAGGAGATCCTGCACCCGGTGGCGGTGGTTATCTTTGGCGGTTTGATCAGTTCCACGCTGCTAGACACCTTGCTCACGCCGCTGCTGTTTTGGCACTTTGGGGCCGCTGCAACGGATCGGCTTTTGAAGCAAAGTAGTACCGACGAGGATTCAAAACAATCAGTGCAAGATGCGTTTTGACAAAGTCATCGACAGGCTTTGTGGTGCTGCCTTTAATCGCACCACGCCCTTTAAGGAGATAAAAAGCATGAACATGAAGTATTTGATTCCAATGGCTTGTTTGGCTCTCTCTTGCCTGTGTATGAATCCAGCCCTGGCCCATGGCGACGTCAAGCCCCAGTATGGCGGCATCGTGCAGAAGGTCAATGACGTGAGCTTTGAGCTGGTCGTACAGGCCGACGGCGCAATAATTTACCTCATGGATCATGGTAAACCTGTGGCCTCTAAAGGCATCACCGGCAAGCTCACCGTTTTGCAAGGCGGCAACAAGACCGAAGCAGACATCAAAGAAGCAGGCGAAAACACGCTGCGGGTTCTGGGCGTCAAGCTGGGTAAAGGTGACAAGCTCGTCGCTGCCCTGAGCAATGTCGGTGGCAAGAGCATGACCGTGCGATTTCAGATCAAATAAGGTCGTACGCCCCTGCAGTTGCCTCCCATTTGCCGGCCATTCCCAAAAATTGGATGCGTGAACAAACAAGGCATGCTTTTTGGCACCTCACGCCAAAGGAAACAGCACGTTATACGCCTCGATCACTCAATGCAGAGTGTGAAGAGCAAGAGCACGAGGTTCGAATGGCACTTGAGAAAGTAAGAGCTGTTGAATACATGAGCATTTTTTCGAATTTGAATTTAGATCCTTTAAATTGAGCTCTTTTTGAGCTGTATTAGCTATAAAAATGATTCAATTAAGCTACTTTCATCAAATCTACAGGCAAGGGTATGTTCCCCTGCAAGTTTTTTACTTTGCTCAACCTAATTGCTGTAAAGTCGACTTTGTCTAGGACATTTTGTCCTTGCTGCGCAAATAAGGCGATCAAATTATGAACTCTGCCATCGTGTTAGAACGACTTGTTAATTTGCCAGTATCCAAATTTACATGGATGGCAATGTCCATGTTTTCTGGACGCTCGTCGGCATCAAACGATGATTTGCCAATATCTTTTAAAGGCGATCCGTCTGAGTGCGAAACTTCAATCTTGTCAATAATTGAAGCTCAGATAATCCCACGGCTTTTGAAGGCTGAGAGGGTCATTGGATCCAAATTAACTTTGGTTCCTGCTTCGCGAGCCATGCCAAGCAAAGAAGAGATTCACGCTTTTGTTCATTTGTGTGTTTCACCAGATCCATTAGCAGCTCAGATCTTTGTCAACAGATTGCTAAAAGAAGGACTGAACACTGAACATATATTTCTTGAACTTATCACCCCTGCTGCACGTGAGCTTGGCACGCAATGGGATTTAGATCGCATGGATTTTGTGGATGTTACGCACGGACTGGTGCGCTTGCATGCGATCGCTCACGAGATTGGTTTTGCTTACCGTGACGGCCCCGTTGTTCAAGGTGAGATTAAAAGAGTAATGATTGCATCTGCTCCGGGTTCTAAGCATTTGCTTGGGCCAACTATCGTGGCAGATTTTTTTCGCAAAGAGGGATGGCAAGTAGTTATAGAGATTTCTTCGTCGAAAAAAGAGTTGGTTCAAGCTGTTGAAAATGAGTGGTTTGACACGGTGGGACTTTCGGTCAGTATTGCCTCACAATTGGCTGACTTAGGTGATTTAGTTGATCAGATAAAGCGGTCTTCGCGCAACCCTCGTTTGGTGGTTTTACTGGGTGGACCGATCTTCACAGTACAAAACTTTCAAGCAAGTGACTTCGGCGCCAGTGTTATCTGTATCGATGCAAAAGAAGCCGTATCTTTAGCCCTTGCCCTTCAACCTACTGATTAAAAATTTCGCATACACAGGGTGTGTTTGTAAATACTTTGAAGTTGTCCAGTATGACAGCCGAATACAATAGAAATGTGACTCTGCAGGTGGGTACCATATAAGTGGCTCCGCAAATTTGAGCAGATAGAGGATTGCTAGGATGCTGCTTTGATGCATC
>CAMDJS010000176.1 GCA_945900685.1 Bordetella parapertussis | reverse complement strand
TCAAAATCACAATGTGTTGCATGCGTGCCATTATGGCGAAACATGGCCTTGTCTCCTGCTTTACAGCAAAATCGCACGGTCGTGCTAAAACACGGATTGACTCAATCACGGTCGCTAAAGCACCTACGGAGAATTCACATGGATCTGGCCTTCACGCCTGACGAACAGGCTTTTCGCGAAGAAGTGCGCGCTTGGGTGAAAGCCCATTTACCCGAACAACTTTCACACAAAGTACACAACGCTTTGCGACTCACGCGCGACGATATGCAGGCGTGGGCGCAAATTCTGGGCAGCAAAGGCTGGCTGGGTTACGGCTGGCCCAAAGAATTCGGCGGCCCGGGCTGGAATGCAGTGCAAAAGCATTTGTTCGAAGAAGAATGTGCTTTGGCCGGTGCGCCGCGCGTGGTGCCTTTCGGCCCGGTGATGGTTGCACCCGTCATCATGGCGTTTGGCAACGCCGAACAACAGCAACGGTTTTTGCCCGGCATCGCCAGCGGGAAAGTCTGGTGGAGCCAGGGTTACAGCGAACCGGGTTCGGGCTCGGATTTGGCCTCATTGAAAACACGCGCCGAGCGGGTTGGTGACAAATTCATCGTCAATGGTCAAAAAACCTGGACCACCTTGGGCCAGTTCGGCGAATGGATTTTTTGTCTGGTGCGCACCAGCACCGAAGGCAAGCCGCAAACGGGCATTTCGTTTTTGTTGATCGACATGAAGTCGCCCGGCGTCAGCGTGCGCCCGATCAAGTTGCTGGACGGTGAATGCGAGGTCAACGAAGTCTGGTTTGACAACGTGGAAGTCCCCGCCGAGAACCTGATCGGCCAGGAAAACAAAGGCTGGGATTACGCCAAATATTTGCTGGCGCACGAGCGCACCAATATCGCTGACGTGAACCGCGCCAAGCGCGAACTCGAGCGCTTAAAGCGCATCGCCAAAGCAGAAGGCTTGTTTGATGACATGCGTTTTCGCGATGAAATCGCCAAACTTGAAGTCGACATCATCGCTTTAGAAATGATGGTGTTGCGCGTGCTGAGCGCCGAGAAATCCGGCAAACAATCGCTGGACATTGCAGGCTTGCTGAAAATACGCGGCTCGGAAATTCAACAGCGTTACAGCGAACTCATGATGCTGGCCGCCGGGCCTTTCAGCCTGCCGTTTATTTTCGAAGCCATGGATACAGGCTGGCAGGGCGACCATGTAGGCGCGGCGCATTGCGCGCCCTTGGCATCCACTTATTTCAATATGCGCAAGACCACGATTTACGGCGGCTCCAACGAAGTGCAACGCAATATCGTCGCCAAAACCGTGCTCGGCTGAACACACACCAAGGATTCACATGGACTTCGATTTTTCTGACGAACAAGAACAATTGCGCGACGCAGTTCGCAAATGGGTGGACAAGGCTTACAGCTTTGACGAGCACCGCCGCATCGTGGCTGAGGGCGGGTTTTCAGCCGATGTGTACCAAGCCTTGGCAGAACTGGGCCTCACCGGTTTGTATGTGCAAGACGCTTACGGCGGCATGGCCATGGGCCCGGTCGAAGGCATGGTGGTGATGGAAGAACTGGGGCGCGGCATGTTGCTCGAACCCTTGTCGCACGCTTGGATCAGCAGCGCCGTGTTGCAAGGTTTTGCACCGGAAGAGTTGAAACATTCATGGCTGCCGCGCATTGCCGCCGGTGAAGCCTTGGTGGTGCTGGCGCAGCAGGAGCGCGGCCTGCGCTATCACTTGGACAAATGTCAGGCCACTGCCAGCGAGAACAATGGTGTGTGGCATGTCAGCGGTCATAAAAGTCTGGTCGCCGCTGGTGACCATGCGCATGCGTTTTTGGTGCCTGCGCAATACCAAGGGCAAATCGCCATGTTTTTGGTCCCGCGAAGTGCCGCCATCGACACCAGCCGCAGCTACCACGCGCAAGACGGTAGCCGCATGAGCGAATTGCTGCTCAACAACGCCCCGGCCGAGTTGCTGACATTGCAAGGCTTGGCTGCTTTGCAGTTGGGTGTGGATGTGGGCATTGCCGCGCTGTGCGCCGAGTCTGTGGGCTTGATGGAAAAAACCCTAGGCCTTACCGCCGAGTACATGAACACTCGCAAGCAGTTCGGTGTACCCATCGCCGCGTTTCAGGCGCTGCAACACCGCGCCGCCGACATGAAAATGCAACTCGAGCTGGGCCGATCAATGAGCTATTACGCCACGCTCAAGCTCAACGCAATTGCTGATGAGCGCAGCCTGGCCATGTCGCGAGCCAAGTTGCAAATGGGCCGGTCAACACGCCATGTCGGACAAGAAGCGGTGCAATTGCACGGCGGTATTGGTGTGACCGATGAATACATCGTCAGCCATTGTTTCAAGCGCTTGACGCAAATGGAAATGACCTTCGGCGACAGCCTGCACCACTTGGGGCAGGTGTCAGCGCAGATGCAGGAGACAGCTGGGGTGTTTGCCTGAAGCACAATATGTTTAAATTTGAATGGGATCAGACAAAAGCCAAAGCCAAAGCCAATCACAGAAAACACGGTGTTTCATTTGAAGAGGCATTGAGTGTTTTTGGGGATGCAAACGCTTTGACGTTTGCTGATCCAGACCATTCCGAGACAGAACAAAGAAGCCGAACTTTCGGTTTGTCAAATTTGCAAAGATTATTGGTTGTGATCCACACTGACAGACGTCATGGTGTTCGCATCATCAGCGCCAGAAAGGCTACAAAGTATGAAGAAAACATCTACCACTATGGATGAATTGAAAATACCTGTTTACAAACGGGAACAACTTGGCAAAGGTGTCCGGGGCAAGCATTTGAAAAATTTTCAGAGTGCCAACAATATCGTGGCTTTGTTGCCTGAAATACAAAAAGCATTCCCAGATTCAGAGGCTGTCAATAATGCTTTGGCAAGTGTTCTCGTGTTTGCCAAGTCCACCCAGGGACTCACAAAACACATGAAACCTGCGACTGCCAAGTAATCACTTAATGCCATGTCATTTGAGAGCAGTTTGCACATCCTAGGTTAGGCGTCGGTGCATATGCTTGAGATGGCGGGCGTGTTTGCCTGAATTGTTCTATTGAAGTAATTTGGTCAGATGAACACGCCCGCCTTGAGCGTTTTGTGATGTCAAAGATGCTTTGTTGATCAGAAATCCTGCTTTGTCGAATTCATTACATCTGGCTGTTTCCGATTCGATATTTGTTTGTGGTCTGCGTGTTTTTAAATTTGGCGGATTCAAGCACGAAGTGCAACTTTGATTAACCGTAGGAAGGAGGCTGAGGATGTTTAGCATTCAAGGCTTCCTGACCTGCAAGTCTAAGTTGCCCGATGAATTACAAACACCTCAGCCAGATTGAAAGATATCAGATTCACAGC
>CAMDJS010000175.1 GCA_945900685.1 Bordetella parapertussis | reverse complement strand
TATGTGGCCGAAGAAGACTTCGACGAGTTCGATGACTCTGACGACGACGACGGCAAAGGCGGCTCTAAAGCCCTGACCAAAAAACTCGAAGAACTCAAGAGCGAAGCGTTGACACGCCTGGACCGTATTCAAGGCTTGTTCGACAAACTGCGCAAGAGCTTCGACAAAGAAGGCTACGGCACACCGGCCTATATGAAGATTCAAAAATCCATCAGCGAAGAAATGATGACCGTGCGCTTCACAGCGCGCACCATCGAAAAGCTGTGTGATTTGGTGCGCTCGCAAGTAGACGATGTACGCAAAAAAGAACGCGAACTGCGCCGCATCATCGTAGACCGCTGCGGCATGCCGCAGGAAATGTTCATCAAAGAATTCCCTGCCAATTTGCTGAACTTGAAATGGGTGGAAAAACAATCCGCTGCCGGTAAAAACTGGTCGGTCACCATGACCCGCAACATTCCCGCCATTCAGGAATTACAAACCAAGCTAACCGATATTCAAAACCGTGTGGTCGTTCCTTTGGCTGAACTCAAGGACATCAACAAGCGCATGAACGAAGGCGAACGCGCCTCTCGCAATGCCAAAAAGGAAATGATCGAGGCCAACTTGCGTTTGGTTATTTCTATCGCCAAAAAATACACCAACCGTGGCTTGCAATTCCTTGACTTGATCCAGGAAGGCAATATCGGTTTGATGAAAGCCGTGGACAAATTCGAATACCGTCGCGGCTACAAGTTCTCCACCTACGCCACTTGGTGGATTCGCCAGGCCATCACGCGCTCCATCGCTGACCAAGCCCGCACCATCCGTATTCCGGTGCACATGATCGAGACCATCAACAAGATGAACCGCATCAGCCGTCAACACTTGCAAGAGTTCGGCTTTGAGCCTGATGCGTCTGTGCTGGCGGAAAAAATGGAAATGCCGGAAGACAAAATCCGCAAGATCATGAAGATCGCCAAAGAGCCGATTTCCATGGAAACGCCTATCGGAGACGACGACGATTCACACTTGGGCGACTTCATCGAAGACGGTGCCAACACCGCGCCTATCGAAGCCGCCATGCAAGCCGGTTTGCGCGATGTGGTCAAGGAAATCCTCGACGGCCTGACACCGCGCGAAGCCAAGGTGCTGCGCATGCGTTTCGGCATTGAGATGGACAACGACCACACCTTGGAAGAGGTCGGCAAACAATTTGACGTGACGCGTGAGCGAATCCGTCAAATCGAAGCCAAGGCTTTGCGCAAGCTCAAGCACCCCAGCCGCTCTGACAAACTGCGCAGTTTCATCGATACCCTGTGACCGAGCACCATAACCGTCGTGGCGTGATCGCCATGACGGTCGGCATGGTGTGCTTTGTTTTAAACGATACGCTGGTCAAGTTCGTCAGTGACACGCTTCCCACCTCCCAATTGATTTTTTTACGCGGTCTGATGGCCGTGCTGGGCTTGTTTGTGCTCGCCTATGCGACCGACCGCAGCCATTTCAGTCGAGCCGGTTTATCGCACTTGGGCAACAAATGGGTGGTGTTGCGCTCGGCGCTGGATGGTGCCGCGAGTCTGGTGTATTTGAGTGCGTTGTTTCATATGCCGATTGGCAATGTAACCGCGATCAACATGTCCACGCCGCTGCTGATCGCGCTGCTGTCAGGCTTGTTGTTGGGTGTGCATGTCAGCGGCCGCAATTGGCTGATCATCGGTTTGGGTTTCATCGGCGTGTTGCTGGTCGTGCAACCGCAAGCTGACGGCTTCAACGCTTGGGCTTGGGTTGCGCTGGCGGGCACTTTGTTGCATGCCTTGCGAGATCTGAGTGTGAGATTTATCGCACCACTCATTCCGTCCATGGTGATCACCATTGGGACGGCTTTGGCGGCCACAGTGATGGCTGGCATTTGGAGCATCGCCACGCCATGGCAAGCTGTCTCTGCGGTGCATTGGCTCATGATGGCCGCCGCAGCTGCGCTCTTGAGCAGCGGTTATTTCTTCTTGATCAAAGCCACACGCATTGCAGACATGAGTGTGGTGGCCCCGTTTCGCTACATGGGTCTCTTGACCGCAGTATTGGCTGGTTATGTGATTTGGGGCGATATACCCAATGCCATGGCTTGGTGCGGTATGTTGTTATTGGTAGGCGCGGGCATGTTGATGCTGCGACTCAACAGACAAGCTTCAAACATGGGCGAACATTAAAACACTTCTGTGTCCACTTCACTGCTGGCCAGTTCGTTGTATCGGTTACCAGACACATTGGCTTGGTTGATCGCCTGATCTAAACGCACCAAGATATCAGGCGACAGTTTCACGTTCAACGCGCCCATGTTGTCTTTCAAATGATCAATGCGTGAAGTGCCCGGTATGGTCACGATATGCAGCGCCTGGTGCAACACCCAGGCCAATGCCAACTGTGCAGGTGTGCACCCCACATCGCGCGCAATCTGCAAATAATCATCCAACAATTGCAGATTTTTCGCGTAATGTTCAGCATGAAAACGCGGCGAAGTGTGACGCCAATCGTTAGGCAAAAGCTGCGTGGTATCAGGCAAGTCAGCACACAAAAATTTTCTGGCCAAAGGGCTGAAAGACACGAATGTCACACCGAGTTCGCGGCATGCATCGAGCACTGCGATTTCAGGGTTGCGTGTCCACAAGGAATACTCGGTTTGCAATGCCGTGATCGGATGCACCGCATGCGCTTTGCGTAAAGTGTTTGAGGACACTTCGGATAAACCAATGGTGCGGATTTTTCCTTGACGCACCAGATCACTCAGCATGCCCACACTGTCTTCGATGGGTACGTTTTTGTCCCAGCGGTGCAAATAGTACAAATCGATGACATCGGTTTTCAAGCTTCGCAAACTGTTTTCACAGGTGGCTCTGATGGTTTCGGGGCGGCCATCGAGCACGCGTACTTTTTTACCGTCCCCGTTTTTGTCTACGCCATGTAAACCGCATTTGCTGGCCAGCGTGAACTGGCTGCGCTTGCCTGACAAGGTCTTGCCGATGATGCGTTCGCTTTCACCAAAGCCATACAAAGCGGCTGTGTCAAAAAAATCTACGCCTTCGTCTAACGCAGCAAGCAGCAGTTTTTGCGCATCAGCCTCAGAAGGCGGCGTGCCGTAAACCGGGCAAATATTCATACATCCCAGGCCGATGGGGTTGACAGTAAATGGGCCGACTTGACTTGTTTTCATAACTGTATTTTAGGTGAGCTTGCTCAAACTATTTTCAAATGAATCAAACAGCGCCCCGCCCTGTTCATGCGATCAGTTGCTGCTCCAAATCGTGCAGCACCTGATAGCAAGGCAGCACTTGCGCCACACTGCCGTTCGGTTCGCGGCCTTCGCGTATGGCTGAGAAAAATTCTCTGTCCTGCAATTCGATGCCGTTCATAGACACCGCCACTTTGGACACATCGAGTTTTTC
>CAMDJS010000174.1 GCA_945900685.1 Bordetella parapertussis | reverse complement strand
CCGAAATCGGCACCCCTTATTTGCACCGCAAGCTGATGGCCGAAGAACTCGCCATGTTGCCTGCGGGCAGCCGCATCACCGAAGGCCAGCATGTGGAAAACCAACTCGACCGCTGCCACGCAGACGCGCCGGACTTGGTGGTCTGCGGCTTGGGCTTGGCCAATCCACTCGAAGCGCAAGGCCTGACCACCAAGTGGGCTATCGAGCTGGTTTTCACCCCCATCCAAGGTTACGAGCAAGCCGCTGATCTGGCTGAGTTGTTCAGCCGTCCGCTGCGCCGTCGCATCAAACTTGCCGCCTGAGGAATACACCACATGCAACTCACACTTTGGACATACGAAGGACCGCCGCACGTAGGCGCCATGCGTGTGGCCACTGCCATGACGGATGTGCACTATGTGTTGCACGCGCCGCAGGGCGACACCTATGCCGATTTGCTGTTCACCATGATCGAGCGTTTGCCGCGCCGCCCGCCAGTCACTTACACCACGTTCCAAGCGCGCGACTTGGGCGGCGACACAGCCGAGTTGTTCAAAAACGCGGCACGCGAAGCCCATGCGCGCTTCAAGCCCAACGCCATGCTGGTCGGTGCCTCCTGCACAGCTGAATTGATTCAAGATGACCCCGGTGGTTTGGCGCTGGCGCTGAACCTGCCCATTCCTGTGGTGCCGCTCGAATTGCCCGCTTACCAGCGCAAAGAAAACTGGGGTGCATCCGAAACTTTCTACCATCTGGTGCGCGCCTTGGTGCCTGCCGGTCACAGCCGTACGCCTCTCGAAGGTCGTCAAGCAGTTTGTAATATTTTGGGTCCGACAGCGATGGGTTTCAGACACCGCGACGACATCAAAGAAATCCGTGGCTTGCTGAATGAGCTCGGCATCAAGGTCAATGTGGTGGCGCCCTTGGACGCTTGCGTGGCAGACATTCGTCGCTTGCCTGAAGCCGATTTCAATGTGGTGCTTTACCCGGAACTCGGTCGCACCGCCGCGCAATGGTTGCAACGCAGTTGCGGCCAACCGTTCACCCAATGCATTCCCTATGGTGTCAACGGCACGCTGGACTTCATCGCCGAAGTGCAGCAACTTGCCGGTGCGGCTGATCCGGCGCAAACCCGCGAAGCCTTCATGCAATCTTCACGCGCACGCTGGTATGCCAAGTCGGTGGACTCGACTTACCTCACCGGCAAACGTGTTTTCGTTTTCGGTGACGCTACCCATGTCATCGCAGCCGCGCGCGTGGCTCAAACTGAAATGGGGTTTGAAGTGGTGGGACTGGGCACATACAGCCGCGAATTCGCCCGCGAAGTGCGTGACGCCGCCAAGTTGTACGGCGTGGAAGCCTTGATCACAGACGACTATCTGGAAGTGGAAGACCAGGTCAAAGCCTTGCAGCCCGAGTTGCTGCTGGGCACGCAAATGGAACGCCATATCGCCAAGCGCTTAGGCATTCCCTGCACCGTCATTTCCGCACCCATGCATGTGCAGGACTTCCCTGCCCGCTATGCCCCGCAAATGGGTTTTGAAGGTGCCAATGTGTTGTTTGACACCTGGGTGCATCCGCTGATGATGGGCTTGGAAGAGCACCTCTTGGGCATGTTCCGTGAAGACTTCGAATTCCATGACGGTGCTGCACCCTCTCACCTGGGTTCGGGCCACGGTGCACCTGCCAAAGCGGCTGCGCCTGCACAGCAAGCCGAACAAATTCATTTGGCTCAAGATGCCGCAACTGCAAGCGACGCGACTGTCGACATCACCGGCTGGGCACCTGAAGCCGAAAAGGAATTGAAAAAAATCCCGTTTTTTGTGCGCGGCAAAGCCCGCCGCAACACCGAATTGTTTGCCCGTGAACGCGGTGTGTCCCGCATCACGGTAGAGACCATGTACGAAGCCAAGGCTCATTTCAGCCGCTGAAATCCTCATAGGAAAAAACCATGATCGAAACCGCCAACATCCCCGTCAGTCAAATCAAACGCGGCGGACGCCCTGACGGCGAGGGCAGCGTGCAAGTGCAGCTCGACCCCAGTGTGAAGATTGGTAATGCCAAAGTGTTTGCCATTTATGGCAAAGGCGGCATTGGCAAAAGCACCACCTCCTCCAATCTGTCGGCCGCCTTTTCCAGACTGGGTAAGCGGGTACTGCAAATTGGTTGTGACCCCAAGCACGACAGCACCTTCACTCTCACCAAAAAAATGTTGCCCACGGTGATTGATGTGCTGGAAACCGTGGACTTTCATGCCGAAGAGCTGCGCGTAGAAGATTTTGTGTTTGAAGGCTACAACGGTGTGATGTGCGTCGAGGCTGGTGGTCCGCCTGCCGGTACAGGTTGCGGCGGCTATGTGGTCGGTCAAACCGTCAAGCTGTTGAAAGAACACCATTTGCTGGAAGACACCGATGTCGTTATTTTTGACGTGCTCGGTGACGTAGTCTGCGGCGGTTTTGCTGCGCCACTCCAACACGCTGACCGCGCGCTCATCGTCACCGCCAACGACTTTGACTCCATCTTCGCCATGAACCGCATCGTGCAAGCCATTGGTGCCAAGTCGAAAAACTACAACGTGCGCTTGGGCGGCGTGATCGTCAACCGCAGCGACGAGACCGACCAAGTCGACAAGTTCAACGCCGTCACTGGTTTGAAGAACATGGCGCATTTCCCCATGCTGGACGAAATCCGCAAAAGCCGTTTGCAGAAATGCACCATGTTTGAGCTTGAAGCTACGCCCGCCGTCAAGGCCGTGCAGGACGAGTACATGCGCTTGGCAGCTGCCTTGTGGGCAGGTACAGACCCGCTGCCTTCCATTCCCATGAAAGACCGGGACATTTTTGATTTGTTGGGATTTGACTGACATGAACCACGCCAGTTATGTTGCACGTCGCGGCCAGATCGAAACCTATTTCGATCGCACCGCTGCCAAGGCCTGGGAGGTACTCACCTCCAACGCGCCGGTGGGCCGCATCCGCGCCACCGTGCGCAAGGGTCGTGATCAGATGCGCCACAACTTGTTGTCTTGGCTGCCCGAGGACATGACCGGCTTGCGCTTACTGGATGCCGGTTGCGGCACCGGCGCGCTGGCGCAAGAAGCCATGAAGCGCGGCGCGCATGTGGTGGCTATCGATTTGTCTCCCACCCTGATCAACCTGGCACGTGAGCGCCATGCCCAAGACCTGCTGGCCGATCCCAGCTTGTCTGCGCGCGGTGGCCGAATCGAGTTTTTGGCAGGCGACATGCTCGCCGCCGAGCATGGCGAATTCGATCACGTGGTCTGCATGGATTCACTTATTCACTACGACACCCAAGACATCGCCAATGCCTTCGAGTCGCTCAGCAAGCGCACCAAGCATTCCATTTTGTTCACGTTCGCGCCGCATTCACCTTTGCTCGCGACCATGCACGCCATGGGGCGCTTGTTTCCGCGCACCGACCGCTCGCCGCAATTGGCACCGGTTCGCCAATCGAC
>CAMDJS010000173.1 GCA_945900685.1 Bordetella parapertussis | reverse complement strand
ACGGGTTTATTCGACAAGTACGGAATTAGCACCATTGGACTAGCGGGACACCCAGAAGGAAGCCCCGATATGTCAGACGAAGCCATCCGACTTGCCTTGCAATGGAAAAATAAATTTTCCCAAAGGACCGATGCTTATATGTATTTGGTCACCCAGTTTTGTTTTGAAGCCGCCCCCATCATTCAATGGGATCAACGTCTTCAGTCAGAAGGCAACAAATTGCCAATCTACATTGGCATTCCTGGACTGGCTACCATCAAAACATTGTTGGCGCACTCCAAAGCCTGCGGAATTGGCGCATCAATGACCTTCTTAACCAAGCAGGCTATGAACGTTGCCAAATTACTCACCGTGTCAGCGCCAGACCGATTGGTGACCGAGTTGGCTGCTTACAAAGCGCGCGACGCCAAATGCGGCATTGCAGGTGTTCACATGTACCCTCTAGGTGGGCTTAAGAAAACGGCCGATTGGGCTTATGCAGCAGCGGCTGGAAAGTTCGAACTCAATCGCAACAAAACAGGATTTGAAGTTGAGTTGACCACATAGTTCTATATTGTTGATTGAAGATGGATTAGCGTTTGGATTCAGTGCTCATTGCATTTATCACTGAAGACACGGTAATCACCTCGATAGACTTTCGACAGCAGTCTAAATTTTTCACCCAACAGCAAGAAAGTGGATTACATGTCAAATCTGAAAATTGCAAAATCGACTGAAACACAACTTGAATCAGGCACTTTTTCCTTAACTCGGCGCAATTTGGTGAAAGCAACAGGTGTAGGAGTTTCAGGTTGCATGCTGTCAAGCTTTGCAGATGCCGCCGCTTCACAAGCCGCATTATCTTCCGGCCCACCTTATCCTGAATTGCGAATTGCACAAGTCAATGAGCTGAAGATCGATGCCCCCTTGCAATTCAATTACCCCGATGACTCATCTCCAGCAATTTTGATTCGCCTTAGCCAAGGTGGCGCTCCAGGAGGAGTTGGACCCAACAATTCAATTGTTGGCTTTTCTCAGTTGTGCACTCACAAAGGTTGTCCAGTTCAATACAAGCCTGAGCGCAAACTTTTAATTTGTCCTTGCCATTGGAGCAGTTTTGATCCTACAAAGTCAGGACAAATGGTGATTGGTCAAGCTAGCCAAGCATTGCCTCAAATTCGTTTGCGAGTCACTGGGAATTCTGTTTTTGCAATTGGTGTCGATGGCCTGATTTTTGGCCGTCATACCAACATACTTTGAGCCTATGGAACGCGCCCCTCTCCCGCCAAATGATGCTCAACGGTTCAATACGGTCTGTCAGTTTTGCATCGTAGGTTGCGGCTACCAAGTCTACAAATGGCCTTTGGCCAGAAGCGGCGGTCCACATCCCGGTGACAATGCATTTGGCTTAGATTTCCGAAAGGCCCAACCCGCCTTTGGAACCTGGATTGCACCGATCAATCACAGAGTCGTTACTGACAAAGATGGAAGTCAGCACCATGTAGTGATACTGCCTGATCAGGCTTGCCGCGTCAACAATGGCATGGCATCTGTCAGGGGTGCTGGACTTGCCAGCACGCTGTATGCACCCGATCAGCCAACGCGCGTAAGACTCTCAACCCCCTTGATTCACCAGGGGCAAGCCCTTGTACCTGCAAAATGGGAGGACGCTATTGAATTAGGTGCACGTGTTGTCAAAGCGGTGCTGGACCGCTGGGGTGCTGATGCCGTGGGAATGAAATTTTTTGACCATGGTGGTGGTGGTGGTGGTTTTGAGAACAACTGGGCTGTAGGTCGTTTTTTCTTCACTGGCATTTGCACACGCACCGCATCCATTCACAACAGACCCGCCTATAACAGCGAGGTCCATGCCGCTGGTGATGCGGGCGTGGCTGCCTTGACGAATTCTTACCTCGATGCACAGTTGGCCGATACGCTTTTCATTGTGGGAGCCAACCCTTATGAAACACAGTCCAACTATTTTCTTGCGCACATGGTTCCAAACCTTCAAGGCGGAACTCTTGAAACGAAGCGAGCCAGTTTTCCTGAAGAACACGTTGAGGCTGCAAGAATCATCATCGTAGATCCTCGCAAAACAATGACCGTTTCAACTTCAATTGCTGCTGCGGGTTCGGATCGAGTGTTGCATTTGCAAATTGAACCAGGTAGCGACATTGCATTGCTCAATGCAATCGCACGAATTACTGTACACAAACGTTGGCACGATGTTGGTTTCATTCGAGAACGCACAGAGACTCAAACTTATGAAGCCTACCTTCGGTCATCTTTAGGTGTTGACCGTCCCCTTAATGAGTTTTTGAAAGAAGCCGCAAGAACCACAGGCTTAACGGTGGCACAAATTGAAAAAGCAGCTTCCTGGATCGCATCGCCCAAAGCAGGAGGTGCACGCCGACGCACTTTGCTGCACTATGAAAAAGGCCTGATTTGGGGTTTAAAAAATTATGAAAACATAGCCGCCATAGTCGACCTTGGTCTCCTAACTGGCAACGTTGGTAAACCAGGTACAGGCATCAGTCGGCTCGGAGGCCATCAAGAAGGATATGTGCGTCCTCCATACCCTGGAGGACGTCCAGCACTAAACGTTGACGAAGCATTGCGTCGCGGGGAAGTCAAATGCTTCTGGATCGGAGGTTGCAACCCCGTGCTGACAACGTCCAGAGCCGCAGCCTTTGAACAAAACCTCAAAGAGCGTGGCGCCATCGTCAATGAAGCATTGCGTGCCACCGCAAATGCACCCATGGAACGACGTGTAACTGCAGTGGTTGAAGCGTTGAAACGGGGTGGCATGTTTATCTTGGGACAAGACATCTACTTGACCGAGAGTATGAAACATGCGCATGTGGTCTTACCGGCTGCTCAATGGGGCGAAACCAACCTGACTTCTATCAATGGCGAACGCCGCTTGCGCTTGTATCCTAAATTCATGGATGCACCAGGGGATGCGATTGCCGACTGGGCCATCTTGGCTCGTTTTGCCAAAAGACTTCGCACGCTTTATTTAGCAGACAAGAATCCTCTGATGGCAAATCGATTCATGGATTTTGACTGGCGAACTGATGAAGATGTTTTTATACATGCCCGCTACACCTTCAAAGGGGATGGCAATGACGGCATCGAAGGCTATGCGGGTGTGACCTATGATCTTCTGCGAAAACTGGGCAACAACGGCATTCAAACGCCAGTCAGGCTGGTCGCCGGAACGCCCGTGGGGACTGTGCGAATGCATGAAGATGGTCGATTTTCAACCCCCTCTGGAAAAGCACGCTTTATACCTTCGCCACAACCGTGGCCAGGCTATGCCGCTGCCGTCACGGCGCAGCGAAAAAAATATCGCTTTTGGATCAACAATGGTCGGTCAAATCACATTTGGCAAACCTCCTACCACCACAGGCACATTCCGTTTTACAACGATCGCTTCCCTACCCCCTATTTAGAAATGAATGCTCACGACGCCAAAAG
>CAMDJS010000172.1 GCA_945900685.1 Bordetella parapertussis | reverse complement strand
CGCCGTGCAAACTGCACTGGCTGGTGCATCCTCCAAAGCGCAAGCGATGGACGTGTTGGTGAATATTGCTGTTACCGATGCTGCTGGCCTCATGGTGGGTTTTATAAGAATGAATGGTGCACCCTTGCATTCCATCGATATTGCTTTGGACAAGGCTTACACAGCTTCCAGTTTTGGTTTACCCACCAGCCAGTGGACCGAAACCCTCAAACACCACTCGCCCGCTGTTGGGCAAGGTTTGGTGTTGCGCCCTCGTTTTGTCGCCTTTGGCGGCGGCTTGCCCATTGTTCACCAGGGCAACCGTATTGGCGGTATTGGCGTATCTGGTGGTAGCGAACAACAAGATGAAGAAATTGCCCAAGCTGGACTTGCGGTACTGAATTTAAAAAACTGACAACTCGACCATGAAACAGATCCACAACTTCATCAATGGCGCTTACACCGCCAGCAACAAAACCTTTGAAAAACGCTCGCCCGTTACAGGCGAAGTGATTGCCATGGTGCATGAAGCAAGCGCCTCCGAAGTGAATCAAGCGGTGGAAGCCGCACATGCCGCGCTTCATGGTCCCTGGGGACGCATGAGCGTGGCTGAACGTGTTGAGCGTTTGTATGCCTTGGTCGATGGCATCAACCGCCGCTTTGATGAATTCGTTGATGCAGAGTGTGCCGACACCGGAAAGCCACGCAGCCTGGCCAGCCATCTTGATATTCCCCGGGGTGCTGCCAATTTCAAAATCTTTGCCGATGTGGTGAAGAACGTACCCACTGAATTTTTTGAAATGGCCACACCTGATGGTAAGACCGCCATCAATTACGGCTACCGCAGCCCGGTCGGTGTGGTGGGTGTGATATGTCCATGGAACCTGCCCTTGCTGCTCATGACTTGGAAAGTCGGTCCAGCATTGGCTTGCGGCAACACCGTGGTGGTCAAGCCATCGGAAGAAACGCCGCAAACCGCTGCTTTGCTGGGTGAAGTGATGAACGAAGCTGGCATTCCTCCCGGTGTTTATAACGTGGTGCATGGTTTTGGCCCCAACTCTGCCGGTGAATTTGTCACCACACACCCCAAAGTCAACGCCATCACTTTCACCGGTGAAACCCGTACCGGCGAAGTCATCATGAGAGCAGCCGCCAAAGGCGCACGCCCTGTGAGCCTGGAGATGGGTGGCAAGAACGCTGCCATTGTGTTTGCAGATTGCGACTTTGACGCGGCCATTGAAGGCACCATGCGCTCGGTGTTCGCCAACTGCGGTCAAGTGTGTTTAGGTACCGAGCGTGTGTATGTCGAACGTCCCATCTTCGACAAGTTTATTGCTGCATTGAAAAAAGGTGCAGAGGGCTTGAAGCTCGGTCCACCTGACGACGCCTCAACCGGTATGGGTCCTCTGATCAGCCAAGAACATCAAAACAAAGTCTTGTCTTATTACAAATTGGCTGAGGAAGAAGGTGCCAAAGTCATCACCGGTGGTGGTGTACCCGACATGGGTACGACACTCAAAGACGGAGCTTGGGTGCAACCCACGATTTGGACAGGACTGCCTGAAAACGCCCGTGTTATCAAAGAAGAAATTTTTGGACCCTGCTGCCACATCGCGCCTTTCGACACCGAGGAAGAAGTCTTGGTCAAAGCCAATGACAACGAATACGGTTTGGCCACTGCTATATGGACGCGGGACGTGTCACGCGCTCACCGTGTCGCGCAACGCATGCAAGTGGGCTTGTCTTGGGTAAATTCTTGGTTCTTGCGCGACCTTCGGACACCGTTTGGTGGAGCCAAGCAATCCGGCATTGGCCGCGAAGGTGGTGTGCACTCCTTGGAGTTTTACACCGAATTAAAAAACGTTTGCATCAAACTTTAAATATCATGAGCACAAAAAGTCCTGAAGTCGGCCAACGAGTGGTGGCTGCTGGCATCGCTACAAACTATCACGATATGGGCAGTGGTTCCACTGTGATGTTGATCCATGGCTCCGGTCCGGGCGTATCAGCTTGGGCCAATTGGCGGTTAGTCATTCCCAAACTGGCAGAACAACACCGCGTGTTGGCCCCCGATATGGTTGGCTTTGGTTTTACTGATCGTCCTGCCAATCAACACTACAACATGGACGAATGGGTGAAACACGCCGTTGGCTTTATGGACGCCATGGGTATCGCCAAAACCCATTTGGTCGGCAACTCGTTTGGCGGTGGCTTGGCTCTGGCTTTGGCCATCCGCTACCCTGAGCGAGTAGAACGTTTGGTCTTGATGGGCAGTGTCGGTGTGCCGTTTGACATCACACCAGGACTCGACGCCGTATGGGGTTACACACCCAGCTTTGAGAACATGCGCACCATCATGGATTTGTTCGCCTACGACCGCAACCTGGTCAGTGATGAACTCGCCAAATTGCGTTACGAGGCCAGCATACAACCCGGGTTTCAAGAATCCTATTCGCAAATGTTTCCCGCGCCTCGTCAGCGCTGGGTGGATGCCATGGCCAGTCCGGAACATGCCATAAAAGCCTTGCCGCATGACACCTTGGTGATCCACGGTAGAGAAGACCGCATTATTCCACCCGGTAATTCATACACCCTATCCGATTGGATTCCTCGCTCTCAGTTGCATATTTTTGGGCAATGTGGGCATTGGACGCAAATTGAACACGCAAAACGTTTTGCGAATTTATTAAATAATTTTTTTACTGACTGAAACAGCCTGAGAGGACATGACATGCAAACCCAACTGATCGAACAACTGGGCACCGAGTTGTACCAGGCATTGGTAGACGCCAAAACCGTCAAACCCTTGACCGATCGACACCCTGACATCACCATAGAGGACGCTTACAAGATACAACAGCAATTGATGAAACTTCGCCTGATTGCTGGTGAACGCATCATCGGTAAAAAAATTGGTGTCACCAGCAAGGCCGTGATGAATATGCTGGGTGTGTACCAACCCGATTTCGGTTATCTCACTGATGGCATGGTCTACAACGAAGGCCAAGCTATTCCTATGTCAAGGTTAATTCAACCCAAGGCTGAAGGTGAAATTGCATTTGTACTTAAGAAAACGCTCAAAGGACCTGGCATCAGCTCGGCAGATGTCTTAGCAGCCACGGAAGGCGTCATGGCGTGTTTTGAAATTGTGGATTCACGTATTCAAGACTGGAAGATCAAGATTCAAGACACCGTCGCTGACAACGCTTCGTGTGGTGTGTTTGTGTTGGGTGACCGTTTGGTTGATCCGCGCGACGTCGACCTGCAAACCTGCGGCATGGTGCTTGAAAAAAATGGCGACATTGTTGCCACAGGCGCAGGTGCAGCTGCATTAGGCGCACCCGCTAACGCAGTGGCTTGGTTGGCCAATACCTTAGGACGTTTAGGCATTGCTTTGGAAGCCGGTGAAGTCGTGATGTCGGGTTCATTGGCCATCATGGTGCCGGTCGCAGCGGGAGACAACCTGCGCGTCACGATTGGCGGCATCGGTAG
>CAMDJS010000171.1 GCA_945900685.1 Bordetella parapertussis | reverse complement strand
AGCATTGCTGACCACGATGTCAGACCCAATGAATTCACCGTTGGCCAATTCGACACCGACAGCTGCACCGTTCTCTACGCGTATACGCGTCACAGGGGCGTTGTAGCGAATGGGGATGTTGCGGGCTTGTATCAAATTCACCAAGGCTTTCACGATGGCACCCGTGCCACCCATGGCGGAATGCACACCCCAGCGGTTTTCCAAAATATGGATCAGTGAATAGACACAGGTGACTGAAAAGGGATTGCCACCGATCAGCAAGGGGTGAAAACTCATGACGATGCGCAGTTTGGGGTGCTTGATGTACTGCGCCACCATGCTGTGGATGGAGCGCCAAGCCTTCATGCGAACCAATTTCGGCATGGCCTTGACCACCTTGGCGACCGAGTCAAAGGCGATCATGCCCATTTCTTGGAAACCCAATTCAAAGCATTTTTCTGAGGCTTTCATGAGATTTTGAAAACTTTGCACATCCTCTGGGCTGAACTTGGCAACTTCCGCCAACATAGCTTGCTCGTCGTTGCTGTAATCGAAGTGGGTACCGTCATCGAAGCGGATGCGGTAGAAAGGCGACATCAAACGCAAGTCGACATGGTCTTTCATTTGCTTGCCGCACAGCGTGAACAGCTCTTCAATCAAATAGGGCAGTGTGATGATGGTGGGGCCTGCATCAAAGGTAAAGCCGTCTTGTTTGTGCACATAGGCGCGACCACCCGCCATGTCCAGCTTTTCAAAAATTTGAACTTGGTAGCCTTTGACGCTCAAGCGAATCGCAGCAGCCAAGCCGCCAAAGCCAGTGCCAATGATGATGGCGCGGCGCGGTTGCTGAGGCACTTTGTAGTTACCTCTCTCGTCCGTCGCCCTGAATGCATTCATGCAGCATCTCCTTGGTTGGGTACCGCAACAGGTAACGGCAAATCGGGTGACGAAGTTTCTCTGCGGTAGGGGCTGCGAACCATCGCCCAGCCCCACAATTTTTGCAAGGGCAGGGCAAACACCATCAACAAATGTTCAATGATGGCTAGACCCAGCAAAGAACACAATAAGACCCAGGCGGCGTTGACCAAGACCAGACCGCTTTGCACTTCCCACACCATCCAGCCCCAGGCTACACACGAAACCCCCATGGTGATGTAAAAACACCATGTGATGGGTGCTTGCTTGAAATAACTGCCGATGTAGCGCAAGTGCACAGGCAAATACTGCTCGCCAACAAAAGGCACACCAAAAAACAAATTCAGCTTAGCGCTCAGGCGCATGCACCACAGCAGCGCAAAGGTACACAAGGCCATGTGGTTGGGTTGACCTTGCTGCATGGCCACCAGCAAGCCAAAATTGAATAACAAAGCCAGTTCGTGGTGCAGCAAGACTTGAACAGATTGAACAAAGCGTTGTCGTAACTTCGAACCTTCATCTAACACCACGCGCCTGGGGCCGGTGAGCCAACCGGTCAGAAACGCCATCTCATGCCAACTCCACATGGCGATGACGCTCACAAAACCGATGTAGGCATTCAAGACAGTGTGCGAGCGCATGCTGATGGAGGCCGTCCATAAGCTCAAACCGAGCAAAAAACTCAGCCCAAACATGCTCCAACGAAAACTCGCTGGGGACAAGCGTACCAACCACAAAATCGCACCCGTGCCCAACCACCAGCTGAACACCGAAAACAAGGCTGCGCCCAGAATCGACGAGAAGAAGTCAGACATAAGCCAGTGGCTTTACCAAGCAGGTTGAACCCGTACTTGGGCAGGTAGATCATTGCGCTTGACTGGCAGGAAATAAAGCCGACCAAAAGTCCATACCGCTTGCACCGCCGTGGTGGCGCGTAGCAAGTTGCCGACCAAGCCACCACGTTCTTTGGCTTTGGCATTGGCAATCGACAGTTCAACCAAACGTTCCATGCAGGCACGGAAGGTGGGGTGGTCGATGTCAACTTCCACAGGAAATACTTGGCGGGCGATTTCCGAAGTGATGCGAAACACCTCGTAGTCGTACTCGGTGGATTTGAAGCCCATGGCTTCGTGCAACAGTGGGCGGGTATGGTCGCGTACATACATGGTGGCGTACACAGCCAAAATGAAGAACCTTATCCATAACAAATTGACACCACGCAGTAATTCGGGCTGTGAGCGCATGATCAGCGCAAAAGATTCACCGTGCCGGAACTCGTCATTGCACCAGCGTTCAAACCAGCGGAAGATGGGGTGAAAGCGCTTATCGGGGTGACGCTCGAGTTGGCGAAAGATGGTGATGTAGCGGGCATAGCCAATCTTCTCGGACAAGTAAGTGGCGTAAAAAATGAATTTGGGCTTGAAAAAGGTGTAGGCCTTGGTGCGCTTGAGTTGGCCCAAATCGATACCTAAATCAAAGTCTTTCAAAGACTGGTTGATGAAACCTGCATGGCGTGACTCGTCACGCGCCATATAGGTCATTAGCTGTTTGATATCGGGGTTGTCAATGTTCTTGCGGATTTCGTTGTACAAAATACAGCCAGAAAACTCCGAGGTGAGCGAGCTGATGAGGAAGTCTAAAAATTCTTGACGCATCTCGGGCGAGAGTTGGGGCATCAGGGTTTTGACTTCCTCGGCAAACTGCGCATCACGTTGAAAGTGATCGTGGTTGTTATCACCCTCGTACTCTTTCATCATGACGTCCCATTCGGCCCGTACAGACTCGATGTTCAAGCGGTCCATGGCGGCGAAGTCGGTGGTGTAAAAGCGTGGGCTCAGCACTGTGTTGCGAACCGCCTTGGCATTGGCGTCGGCGGCGCTCTCCACACTGCCGATGAGCAGTTCAACGTGGTCGAATTCCAAGGATGCGGTGGTGGTCATGGTTTACTCCTGAGAGGCTGTGGTCACGGGGTTGGGGACGGGTTGCAACATGGCAAAAGATGTCATATTGGTCGGGCCAAAAGATTCGAGATTGATGCGTTGTCCGGTGGCGGGGTCGAGCAGGGTCAATCGACCATCGGTGTGGCCTATGAGTTCAAACGTGGGGCCTGAGCCAATACCACGTCGCATACGTTCGCGAGCGAGGGTGCGCAAGATGCCACGCACAAAACCTTGCTCGCCCACATAACGGGTAATTTCTACAGCGGATTTACCCTCCATCACGGCCACATCGCCGTTGGGGCGGTCCTCAAAGCGCAGCGTTCGCTGCCAGTTGATGGGGCTGTCTTCTTGTGGAATTTCCATGCCTTGACCGCGCAACAATGCAACGACCAAAACAACGCTGGATAAAAAACCAACAAATATCCAGCCGGTCAGGGCGTGGCGTCCGGGCAATCCGTTGTTGGCGAGGGTCGAGTTCATGCTGCAATTTCTTTATTGGAAGCGCGAGGCGCATCGGTTGATGGCGATGTGTCACCCAGCATCACAGGCATGTGCGGGTTGACAGCTTGCCAAGCTTGCACAATGCGTTCGCCTACAACGCCGACATTGGCAATGCAGCGCAAACTGGGTTCGGGGTGACGCAGTG
>CAMDJS010000170.1 GCA_945900685.1 Bordetella parapertussis | reverse complement strand
TATGCCAGCTCGGTGGCCGCTTATGGTGCTTTAGATAACGGCGGTGCCATGTCTACTTTGTACGGCGCTTACAAATATTGCAATGAGCAAACAGCCAAGGTGTATTCAGAGGAGAACGGCATTCACAGCGTGGGCATTCGCCCGGGGGTTGTGTATGGTGTTGGGCGTGACCAAGGCATGACCTCGAAAACCACAGTGGCTATATTGGCTGCTGCTGCTTCAAAGCCATACACCATTCCTTTCAGTGGTGATGTGTCATGGTTGTTTGCCGGTGAAGTTGCCAGTGCATTCATTCGCAGTGTCGCCCAAGATCGCACAGGTGCGCCGGTGTTTGACTTGAACGGAAAATTGGCCAGTGTGCAAGAAGGTATCGACCATATCAAATCCTTGGTACCCGGTGCATCGATTGATTGCACCGGACAACCGTTAGCCTTTCCCATGGATCACTCAGACGATCCGCTTAAAGTCTATATCGGTGACTATGGGCAAATGCCTTTGAAGGCGGGTATTGAAGAAACATTACAAAAATTTCAACAACTGTTGAAAGACAAAAAATTGGATGCGTCTCAACTGCAGTGAGTTTTTATATAAGCACAGCGTCAAGGGTGTGAACGAAACGCCCACCATGGGCGGCAATATCGGGTCGCCTTATTCACCAACTAAATTTAAGCTTTGATGTCGATACGGTTTTTGGCAGGCGGTGGGCTTTTGACTTCAGGCGGCGGGCGGTCTTCTTTGACAGCTTGTTTAGGTGCTTGGGGTTTGGGCTTTTGTACAGGAGCTTGCTCACGAACCGATGAGGGATTGATACGCATATGAGGCCTCGCCAAAATTACTAAGAAATCTCATCTTATCAGGGTAAGCGGTTGGAATCCCTAGGTACTTCACGCACCTCAGCCTCTATCACGTCGTCGGTAGGGTAAGACGTGCGATGTCGCTGCGAAGTTGTGTTTTTCCATTGCTGATAGGCATTCGTATGCATAGTAAAGCGTGGTTTTTGACCTGTGATCAGCCAGCGCAACAGGGCGATCAAAAAAACGAACAGGGCCAAGGCCAGCACCACAGCCAGCACCAAGCTTGCCAGCGCAAGCACAAACAAACGAGTTAGCCATTTCATGCGCAGAATATATGTCATTACTGGCGAGCAATGTCTGCTTGCTTAAAATAAGAACTTGTTTTTTAAGGGATGATTTATCAAATACCTTTGTTTGTTGATGCTGTGTATGTATGGGCCGGTGCAATCGCGCACACAGCCTGAAATGTTGTTTGTCACGCCAGCCAACTGCCAGTTGATCAAGGGCTACAGCAAACATGACATGGCGGGAGTAGCCCGAGAGTTCAAAGTACCCATAAACAAAATACGTTTTTTGAAAACCGAATGGGGCAAAGGTCAGGGGGATTTTGAGCAATGCAACATGATTTTCTCCACACCCTTGGGTAACAAATCCTGCAAAGTCTTTAGCATCATGAAAGATGATTTCATTTTTGGAATGGCCGTAACCATTCCAGGTAATAACGCCATTTGTAACTAGGCTTTGAAACAGCCGTCAATTGAACTCGGTCAGCAGTTCACCAGCCAATTCGGCATCCTCAATCATGCCGTTACCGTCTGCGACCAGATGCCCATTGACCCACACCGCATGCACACCCAAGGCGAGGGTGTTTAAGCGGGCAGCGCCGCCTGGTAAATCAAACACCCTGTGTTTGGGGCCGCGTCCCACCGTCTTTGGATCAAACAAAAGCAAGTCAGCGGCATAGCCTTGGCGAATCAGCCCGCGCTCTTTCAAGCCCAGAACAGCCGCCGGTTGCGCGGTGAGTTTGTAAACCGCTTGTGCCATAGACATGATGCCTAAATCACGCGCCCAGTGACCGAGCAAATGCAAACCAAAACCGGCATCATTAAAAAAGGTCAGGTGAGCGCCTGCATCACTCAGCGACACCAGACTGTGCGGATGGTTCAAAAGTTTCGCTACGGCCTCAGTGTCACTGTTGAGCAATTGCGCGGTGAAAACGGTTTGCAAGTCTTCTGACAAAGCCAAGTCCAGCGCAAAGTCCAATGGATCCACTTTCATGTCAGCCGCAAGATTGGCGACGCTGCGTTGCTCATAAGGTAAATGTTTCTCATCAAATGTTTGCACCACATGTACTTTGTCCCATTCGTTATTGAATAAACGGAATGTGGAGGTTTGTGCAAGCTCATTTTTCACGTTGTGTCTGAATAAGTTATCCGCCAGACAGACTTTCAATTCAGCATGCGTGAGTCCCATGGCAGGTTTCCAACTGGCCAACCCTTCCACCGGGTAAGCCGATGCGAATGTGAAATCCATGGTGAGCGGGCAGCATGAAACCTGACCGATCAACGCAATGCCTTGGTCGTTGGCTTCAGAGATGGCTTGGAGGTCTTTGAACACCACATCCGGGTTGGTGCTGTTGTGAAGCAACGCAGCCACCATGACAGGGCGGCCACTCTTTTGCGACAAGGACTGCAAAAAAGACATGGGCATTTGCCCGCCCTTGGTCACCATGTAAACGCCACCGCCTTGGCTGCTCATGGCCAAAGTCAATTGCATCATTTCTCCATCATCCGCCAGACGCGACGGCATGGGCAAACCGCCTTCACCGTTGTGTGCCGGACTGGTGCTGCTGGCAAAACCCACGGCACCTGCAGCCATGGCTTCACGCACGATACGGGCCATTTCGCTGATTTCTTCAGCGCTTGCTGCCCGTTTATTGGCCTCGTTACCCATGACCCAAGTGCGCACGGAAGAGTGACCTATGTAGGCTGCGATATTGATGGCACAACGCTTTTTCTGGAGCATGTCCAGATATTGAGGAAATGTTTCAAAGTCCCAAGTGATACCTTGTTGCAATACATCCAAAGACATGCCCTCGACCTGGGTCAAGTTACGCATGGTCAATTCACGGTCTTGCGGTCTGCAAGGCGCAATGGTGAAGCCGCAGTTACCGATGATGGCGGTCGTCACACCCATGGCAGGCGAAGGACGCACATAACTGTCCCAGGTAATTTGCGCATCAAAGTGCGTATGCGAATCGACGATGCCTGGCATCAGCGCCAATCCTTTGGCATCCACAGTTTGTGTGGCATTCAAGTTCAACGAAGATCCTATGGTCACAATGCGCCCGTTTGAAACAGCCACATCGCTGATGACGGGATCGCTACCAGCACCGTCAAACACCAAAGCGTTGCGTATCAGCGTATCGATTTGTGCAGATTCATTCATAGCCGTTTATGTCAATTTGACGGACAGGTGGCTTGCACCACATTTGATCTAAACAGCTGCGAGCAGTTCGGTCACTTCTTTTTTTCCCATTTGCCTGACAGCAGCAATGGCTTTCATTTGACTGGCGCGGGGTTTGGCAGTGCCTTTTTCCCACTTGTAAACCGACTGACCTGTCACCCCAAGCAAGGCACCCATTTCATTGGCAGTGACCCCGAGTTTTTTGCGCAGACTGGCAAAACC
>CAMDJS010000169.1 GCA_945900685.1 Bordetella parapertussis | reverse complement strand
CTTGGTCGGCGCGAAAACCATTCTTCTTCAACCACACGGCCAAATGCATCATGTCCTCGTCGCGGGTGCCTGGGTGCGCCGCGATGAAATAGGGAATGAGGTATTGTTTTTTACCCGCCTCGGCACTGTACTTGTCAAACATTTGCTTGAAACGGTCATAGGAGCCAATGCCTGGCTTCATCATCATCGAGAGCGGGCTGCCCTCGGTGTGCTCAGGCGCAATTTTCAAGTAGCCACCCACATGGTAGGTCACCAACTCTTTCACATACTCGGGGCTTTCCACCGCCAAGTCATAGCGCAAGCCTGAACCTATGAGGATTTTTTTAACGCCGCGCAAAGCACGTGCTTTGCGGTAGAGTTGAATCAAGGGCGCGTGACTGGTGTTTAAGTTGGGGCAAATGCCGGGGTAGACACAACTTGGTTTTCGACAAGCTGCTTCAATCTCGGGTGTTCTGCAACCGATGCGGTACATATTGGCGGTCGGGCCGCCCAAGTCGCTAACCACGCCGGTGAAGCCCGGCACTTTGTCGCGGATGTCTTCAATTTCACGCAGGATGGACTCTTCGCTGCGACTTTGGATGATGCGGCCTTCATGCTCGGTGATCGAACAAAAAGTGCAACCACCAAAACAACCGCGCATGATGTTGACGCTGAAGCGAATCATCTCCCACGCCGGAATTTTGGTTTCGCCATCGTGACCACCTTTGGCGTCCGCGTAGGAAGGGTGCGGGCTGCGTGCGTAGGGCAGATCGAACACATGGTCCATCTCAGCAGTGGTCAAGGGTATGGGCGGTGGGTTGATCCACACGTCTCGCGCGGTACGTCCTTCACCATGCGCTTGCACCAATGCTCGGGCGTTGCCGGGGTTGGTTTCCAAGTGAAGCACACGGTTGGCATGGGCATACAAGACAGGATCGCTTTTGACCTGCTCGTAGCTGGGTAAACGAATGACGCTTTTGTTGCGAGGTGGGACTTTGATTTTGCTGGCAATAGCGTCATTGCGAACGAAATGAAGCAATCTTTCCTGTGGCTGCTTCGTCACTTCGCTCCTCGCAGTGACGTCATTGCTAGCGGAGCCAAGCAATCCCTCAGTACCCGCATCCAACTCATCTTGCCGCGCACAAGTCTCGCCCTGCGCCAAGGCCTGCTCGCTGACCATCAAATACGGGTTGACATGCGACTCCACACGGCCAGGCATGTCCACCTCGGTGGAGTCAATTTCAAACCAACCCTCTGGGGTGTTGCGCACCATGAAGGCCGTGCCACGCACGTCGGTGATGTCGATGATGGCCTCTTTGGCAGCCAAACGATGTGCCACTTCCACCAAAGCCCGTTCGGCGTTGCCGAACAGCAGCAAGTCGGCTTTGGCATCAATCAAGATGGCGCGACGCACCTTGTCTTGCCAATAATCGTAGTGGGCAATTCGCCGCAACGAGGCTTCGATGCCACCAATAATGATGGGTACTTCGGGGTAGGCCTCACGGCAGCGCTGGCTGTACACCAACACACTGCGGTCAGGTCGCTTGCCGCCCACGCCACCCGGCGTGTAGGCATCATCACTGCGGATTTTGCGGTCTGCGGTGTAGCGGTTGATCATGGAGTCCATGTTGCCCGCGGTCACGCCATAAAACAAATTGGGTTTGCCAAGTGCTTGAAACGGCTCCGCGCTGTGCCATTCAGGTTGGGCAATGATGCCCACCCTGAATCCTTGCGCTTCTAACATGCGACCAATCACGGCCATACCAAAACTGGGGTGGTCCACATAGGCGTCGCCGGAGACCAAAATGATGTCGCAACTGTCCCAGCCCAGCTGCGTCATCTCGGCGCGACTCATGGGTAAAAACGGTGCCGTGCCAAACCGGGCCGCCCAGTATTTGCGGTAACTGGTCAGGGGCTTGGCAATGCGCTGGAAAAAGGAGACATCGACGGGAGCGTTCATTAGCCCCATATTCTAGGTGGCATATGAGATTTCCCTCTAACATAAGCCCAATCTCCTTTGAAAGATCACTTATTTCTACCGCCCCCCGCTCCCGCACCGATTTGTTTTTGTCCTTCACTTGGCTGGGCCTGCAAGGCTTTGGCGGGGTGTTGGCCGTGGTGCAACGTGAAATGGTTGACCGCAAGCAATGGATGACGCTGTCCGAATTCGCCGAAGAATGGGCGCTGGCGCAAACCCTGCCGGGGCCGAATGTGGTCAATCTATCAGTCATGTTCGGCGGAAAACACTTTGGCCCGACGGGCGCGTTGGCGGCAATGAGCGGGTTGCTGTTGCTACCTGGCCTGTTAATGTTGTCCATCGTGTTCGCGTTTCAAGCCTTTGCGCACCTGCCAGTCGTGGCATCTGCATTGCATGGCATGGGAGTGGCTGCTGCAGGAATGGTAATGGCGGCCGGTTGGCGCTTTTGGCCTACTTTGAAGCAGCACCCCTTAGGCTGGCCTCTGGCCCTGCTATTGATGGCTTTGAGTTTTGTATTGGCAGCGTTTATCCACTGGCCCTTGGCCAAAGTGATTGGCGTGGTGGGTCTGGTCTCGTGCGGCCTGACGTGGTGGCGCTTGCAAGCAAAGGCGTAAACATGACATGGCAACTGTGGTTGGAGTTGCATTTGCATTTCTGCATGTTGTCACTGCTGGCGGTAGGAGGTGCATTGGCCATCGTCCCAGAGATGCACCGCTATTTGGTGAACGACTTGCAACTGCTTTCGGAGGCGGCTTTCAGCCAATCGGTGACGCTGGCGCAAATCGCACCTGGTCCCAACATCTTGCTGGTGGCTGTTATGGGTTGGAACATTGGTTTGCAATCGGCAGGTGGTTTTGAAACAGGTGGTGCGGCCATCGTCACGGGCTTGCTGATGGCATTGAGTTTGCTGATAGCTGCAGTTCTGCCTTCCTCGCTGCTGAGTTACTTCATGGTGAAGTGGTTGCAATTGCATCAACATGCCTTAGGTGTTCGTGCTTTTAAAGCAGGCATGCTGCCGCTGGTGATGGGTTTGATGTTGTCTGCGGGATGGTTGCTGCAAACCGCCAGCAACCCCCAGATGGATTGGCGTTTGCTGTTGATTTGCGCAGCCAGTATGTTGATTGTGTTGTTCACCCGCGTACACCTGTTGTGGCTGATGTTGGGTGGTGCTGTGCTAGGTGCGGCTTTGGGCTTGTGAGATGAGCACGGTACGCATTCGCCATCTAAAGGCTTCAGATGAAAAAATCTTCATGGCGCATATACGTCGCAGCCGTGAGCTGCATCGCTCATGGGTGCAGGTGCCTACCAGCGGCAAAGCGTTTCAGCGCTATGTGCAAGAGATGAACACGACTGATGACCAAGCCTATGTAGCGGTTCGCACCGACACCCATGAAATGGTTGGCGTGGTCGAGCTGCAAGATATTTTCCGAGGCGATTTTCAAAACGCCTACCTCGTCTATTACGGTTTTGAGGGACAACTGCAGCAAGGCTTTATGCGAAACGCTGTTGAGCAAGTCATTGCCAAGGCGTTTGGCGCTATGAAGCTGCATCGCTTA
>CAMDJS010000168.1 GCA_945900685.1 Bordetella parapertussis | reverse complement strand
AAAGGTCGCGTGGCGTTTTGGAAAGGCGTCAAGGTCATAGAGTGATCGCCTTCGTCTTTGCGGTGCATTCTTTTGGATGCACTGCATGAAGAGGCTCCGTTTTCCGAGGAAAATGACTAAGTAATTTCCCTAGTCGCGCCCCTAAAACTGGTGGCAACTCAGCCACAATCGACAGGTTCAGCTTTAAGGAAACAGCAGCATGGCGCACATGATCATCGACGGCAAAGCCTGTCAGGCTATCAGTGGCAACACATTAGAAGTTCATTCCCCGGTCGATGGCAAAGTGTTTGAACACATTCCTCGCTCGGACGCCCGCGACATTGATCTGGCAGTGCGCGCCGCCCGCGCGGCTTTGTCGGGGGCATGGGGGCTGTTAAGCGCCACTGAGCGCGGTCGGTTGATGATGAAGCTCGGCTTTCTCATCACAGAGCATGCCGAGGAACTGGCGTTGCTTGAAGCGCGTGACACTGGCAAACCCATGACCACCGCGCGCAATGACATGGTGGTGTTGGCGCGCTACTTTGAGTTTTACGGTGGCGCAGCCGACAAAGTGCACGGCGAAGTCATTCCCTTCTTGAACGGCTACCAAGTCAATTTATTGCGCGAGCCTTTGGGCGTGACCGCGCACATCATTCCCTGGAATTACCCGGCGCAAATGATGGGGCGCAGCATCGCACCGGCTTTGGCCATGGGCAACGCCGTGGTGGTCAAGCCCGCTGAAGACGCGTGTTTGAGTTGCCTGCGTATTGCAGAACTCGCGTTGCAAGCCGGTTTCCCTGCCGGCGCTTTGAATATCGTGAGCGGTTTGGGTGAAGAAGCTGGGGCGGCATTGGCCAACCATCCGGACATCAACTTCATCAGCTTCACCGGCTCCAACGAAGTGGGCGTGTTGATTCAACAAGCCGCCGCCAAGCACGCAGTGAAATGCACTTTAGAACTCGGCGGTAAGTCACCGCATCTGGTGTTTGAAGATGCCAATCTCGAACTGGCTGCTGCGACTGTTGTTCGCGGCATCATTCAAAACACCGGACAGACCTGCACCGCAGGCAGCCGTTTGCTGGTGCAGCAATCTATCTACGACAAATTCGTCGCACTTGTGGCCGAGAAATTCAAACAAGTACGTGTGGGCACACCAGAGATGAACCTGGACTGCGGTCCTGTCGTCAACCCTTCTCAACAACAACGCGTCAAACGTTTCATTGAACAAGCCAAAGCCGCCGGTTACCCTGTGCTTGCAGAAGGACAGATTGACCCCGGTGTCCCCGCCGCTGGTTATTACGTGACACCTACGTTGTTCGGTCATGTGCCGCATAACAGCCCGTTGGCGCAAGAAGAAGTATTCGGACCGGTGCTGGCCGCCATGTCGTTCACGGATGAAGCAGATGCCATTGCCTTGGCCAACGGCACCGACTACGGTTTGCTGGCTGCCGTGTGGAGCGAAAACGGCGGGCGTCAGCAACGCGTTGCCAAGGCACTGAAGTGCGGGCAAGTGTTCATCAATTCATTCGGCGCAGGCGGTGGCGTGGAGTTGCCATTTGGTGGCGTCAAACGCAGCGGCCATGGGCGTGAAAAAGGATTTCTTGCATTGGAAGAAATGAGCACCACCAAAACGGTGATTCAATTTCACGGTTAATGATTTTTTGAAAGCAGCAACATGACTCAATTGAAAAACAAAATCGCCATCGTCACCGGCGCAGGCGGCGGATTCGGCGAAGGCATTGCCCAAGCCTATGTGCGCGAAGGTGCACGCGTTATCGTCGCCGACATCAATACTGAAGCAGCCAAACGCGTGGCGCAGTCGCTGGGCGCGCAAGCCAGCGCATTCACTTGCGATGTCACCCGCGCAGACCAGGTGCAAGCCTTGGTGGCGCATTGCGTAAGCACTTTCGGCATTCCCGACATCGTGGTGAACAACGCGGGCACAACCCACAAAAACCGTCCCATGCTGGAGGTGGACGAGGCCATGTTCGACAAGGTGTTTGCCGTCAATGTGAAATCTATTTTTCACATGACGCATGCCGTGGTGCCACTCATGCGCCAAAACAAACACGGCGTGATTTTGAATATTGGTTCTGTGGCAGGCATCCGTCCCAGACCCGGATTGTCTTGGTACAACGCCTCCAAAGGCGCGGTGAATGTGCTGTCCAAATCCATGGCGGTAGAACTCGGCCCTGAAAACATTCGTGTCAATGCCATTTGTCCGGTCATGGGTGTGACCGGTTTGTTTGAAGACTTCATGGGTCTGCCAGACACCCCTACCAACCGTGCAAAATTTGTAGCCACTATCCCTTTGGGCCGTTTTGCACAGGCCAGCGATGTCGCTGCTGCCGCTGTGTTTTTGGCCAGCGATGCCGCCGAATTTTTCACAGGGCTGGAAATGCCTGTGGATGGCGGACGCACCATTTGATGGCTGGGTCTTCTGTGACACTGCGACTGCGGACCAACACCTTGTGAACGCATTGGACGCAACCACCCTGGCGCATTTGCAAACTTGGCAAGGCAAGACAGAAACACGACATGACCTGATCAGCGTGGCGCCTGTGCGGTCGATGTCAGCCACGCTGGACCGCGATGACGCAGAGCCGCACAACGGTGACACGCTGCCACCCTTGTGGCATTGGCTGTATTTTTTACCTGTCGCCAAACAAAGTGAGATCGGCCCGGATGGTCATCCCAAACGCGGTGGTTTTTTGCCTCCGGTGCCATTGCCGCGTCGCATGTGGGCAGGCGGTCGTTTGCACTGGCACCAGCCCATGCGTTTAGGTGAAGAAGTGCAACGCGTTTCCCGCATAGAAAAAGTCCAGCACAAAACCGGACGCAGTGGCGAGTTGTTGTTTGTGCAAGTGCTGCACACATTCAGCAATACACAAGGTTTATGTTTGGAAGAAACCCACGATATTGTTTTCAGACCCGATGCTGGGCCGAGTGCAGCACCCCAGCCCGGTGTGAAACCTATGCATACGGCGGTGTGGCAACGCGACGCCGTGCCTGACGATGTCTTGCTGTTTCGTTATTCGGCCTTGACTTTCAACAGCCACCGCATCCATTACGACCGCCGTTATGTGACGCAAGTCGAAGGCTACCCGGGCTTGATCGTGCACGGCCCGCTGATGGCCACGCTGATGGTTGATTTGCTGCGCCGACACAGCGACCGCAGGTTGCAATCGTTTGAGTTCAAAGCCGTCAAGCCGGTGTTTGAATACGCTGATCAACGCGCACTCAGTGTGTGCGCGCATCCCGACGGCGAACAGGTACACGTCTGGGTGCAAGACCACCAAGGCGATCTTTGTATGCAAGCCACTGCCCGATGGGCTTCTTGAGGACACGTTATGAATCAAGCACTGCCCGCCATTGATGAACACCAAGACATACGCGATGCGGTGCGTCAGTTGTGCGCAGGTTTTGACAGCAACTACTGGCAAAGCGTGGATGAGCAGCGCGGCTACCCCGAAGCCTTTGTCGAAGCGTTGACCAAAGCCGGTTGGCTGGCCGCGCTGATACCGCAGCCATACGGCGGTTCAGGTTTGAACCTGACGCAGGCCTCGGTCATCATGGAAGAGATCAATCTCTCCG
>CAMDJS010000167.1 GCA_945900685.1 Bordetella parapertussis | reverse complement strand
CCGCCGAAACTTTTGCCTTGACCGACTGGCCAGGTCATGGGCACGCAAGGCATGCCGAGTTCACGTTCGACCTCGTCCAAAATATCCAACGGGTCGCGCACCTCGCGGTCCATTTTGTTGACAAAGGTGATGATGGGCGTGTCACGCTGACGGCAGACTTCGATCAAGCGGCGGGTTTGGGCTTCCACACCGTTGGCCGCGTCAATCACCATCAAGGCCGAGTCCACCGCAGTCAACACACGGTAGGTGTCTTCTGAGAAATCTTTGTGCCCCGGCGTGTCCAGCAAATTGATGACGTGCTCACGGTACAGCATTTGCATGACCGAGGATGCCACTGAGATACCGCGTTGCTTTTCAATCTCCATCCAGTCGCTGGTGGCATGACGCGAGGCTTTGCGGGCTTTGACCGAACCGGCGATCTGAATCGCGCCAGAGAACAGCAACAACTTCTCGGTGAGGGTGGTTTTACCCGCGTCCGGGTGGGAAATAATGGCAAAAGTGCGGCGTCTGCGCACTTCCTCTAAGGCTGTGGTCATGGTGTGTTCAGGGAATAAGCGGGGATCATAGCCCGACAGAGGGAAAGATCAGAGCTCGCCTTGCTGATGGTCTACCGTGTAATAACGCACCGTGCGAAGCAACATGGTGCGGTCAAAAGGCTTGGCCAGCAAATGGTTGATGCCCACTTCGCGGCAGCGTTTGACAGCGTCTTGCGCGACATTGGCTGTGAGTGCCACCACCGGCACCTCTGAAAAAGGTTTGGCCGCATGCGCTCTGATCTGTTGAACCACTTCGGTTCCGTCCAGGTCAGGCATGATCAAATCGATCAACACCAAATCATAAGCATGCGATTGCATCAAACCCAAAGCCTGTTGCCCGCTTTCTGCTTGATCGATGACGGCATGGGGAAAGCTTCGTAGCAAGGTGGTCGTCACCAGCAACCGGTTCACATGGTTGTCATCCACCACCAACAGTTTGAGCACAGTGTCATCTTGTTGAACCAACGCGTCAAAAGGGGCGGGCGCTTGCAAAGGCGCATCCGCAAGTGTCAAAGGCAGTTCAACTGTGAACGCAGAACCAAGGCCCGGCGAACTGACCAACCGCAATTGGCCGTGGTGGCTTTTCACCAAACTCAAGGTGATGGCCAGACCCAAGCCATTGCCGCGCATGGGTTCGCTCAAACGCAAGGCTGTTTGTACATCATGTACTTGAATGAACGGCAGGTAAATCCGTTCTTGCTGTTCGGCGGTCATGCCAATGCCGGTGTCTTCAACTTTCACACACAAGCGCAAACCAGCTTCGGTATGAACAGCATGCGCGTGCATATGCACATGGCCTTTGGGCGTGAACTTGATGGCATTTCCCAGCAGGTTGATCAATATTTGCGACAAACGGTTTTGATCCATACTGACCCAATGAGGCAAATCATCAGCCAAGGTCAAGCGGTAGTCCAACTGCATTTCCTGCGCTTGGTGAGACAAGGTATGGAATATTTGCTGCAACACATGAGCCAGATTGATGGTTTGCGGGTTCAAGGTGAGTTGACCCAGACGGATTTGTGAAAAATCCAATAAATCGTTGATGACGGTCAGCAAATGGGTAGCCGCATGTTGCGCGCTGGAAATAAAACCCATGGACTCTTTGGGTAAAGGTTTGCTGTCTTGTACCAAGCCCAAATAACCGATCACTGCATTCAACGGGGTACGCATGTCGTGGCTGACCATGGCCAAAAATTTATCCTTGTGAGAGTCAGCCACTTTCAGCGCCTGTGTGGTCGCTGCCAAACGCCGGTTGGCTCGGTTCATGGCATGCAAAGACTGGGCATTGGCTGAGTCATACACAAACACCAAAATCACTTGCGTGATCTCCAGCACCATGATGCATATAAAACTGGCGACCAAATCCTGCCAAGATGCACTTTCCCTCATGGGCAATAGGCCGTTGATCTGAGCGACAAACATGGTCAGCATGCTGAAAAAACTCACCACCACCCAAAAAATGGCCCATTGCCTGTTCATGCAAAACACCGCCAGCAGCGGCACCAAACCCATGAACATCATGTAAATGGACATCAAACCATCGTTCATGGCGGCATTGAACAGGATCAGTGAGATCAAGGTCATTTGGTAAAAAGCGTGTGACCACAACATGCTCAAGCCGTAACGCCAAAAACACAAGTTCACCGCCAGCACACAAGCCGCGCCTAAGCATGACCAAGCTGCCACTGGTTTTGACAGCGTCAGCATCAAAAAAGAGATGGGAAGTAAAAAAATGATGGCTGCCAAAGTATTGATTAAAAAATAGAAATTTTGAGAACTGCGCATTTCAAGCGGCAGTTTTCTAAGTACCCAAAGATAAAAAAGATAATTTCGATTGATCATTAGCCAGACAATTCACTATTCAGGGTTAATTAAGTGTATAGCTGCGGGTAGGTTTTTTTCAAATAGAATATTGCCACCGAGGAGCGCTGCAGCAACAAACCATGTTGTGAGGCTCGGAACCCTTTCCAACTGCGCTCACCCACTGACAATGTGAGGTGAGCACCTCGGTTAATCCTGTGTTTCATCTTGCGCGTCAGTGGCCCTGAACCTTTTTGGAGCCTCTGTATGAACGCATCTCTCAAACCTGCCCAAACCACCGATTTCCATGTCGCTGACATGAGCCTGGCCGATTGGGGCCGCAAAGAAATCAAAATCGCCGAGACTGAAATGCCTGGCCTCATGGCCATTCGCCAAGAATTCGCCAAAGCGCAACCGCTCAAAGGCGCACGCATCACCGGTTCACTGCACATGACGATTCAAACCGCCGTGCTGGTTGAAACTCTGCAAGCCCTGGGCGCACAAGTGCGTTGGGCTTCATGCAACATTTACTCCACCCAAGACCACGCTGCCGCTGCGCTGGTCGCCAACGGCACCCCTGTGTTCGCCTACAAAGGCGAAACATTGGATGACTACTGGGATTACACCCACCGCATTTTTGAATTTGGTGCCAAGGGCGCTGAAGGCGAAGGTCCGAATATGATTTTGGACGACGGCGGCGACGCCACGCTGCTGATGCACTTGGGCAAGCGCGCTGAAAAAGACGCTTCATTGCTGAACAACCCCGGCAGCGAAGAAGAAGTCTGTTTGTTCAATGCCATCAAAGCCAAGCTGGCGATTGACAACACCTGGTTCAGCCGCAAATCTGCGCACATCATCGGCGTGACCGAAGAAACCACCACTGGCGTGTTGCGCTTGAACGAAATGGCTGCCAAGGGTACATTGATGTTCCGCGCCATCAACGTGAACGACTCGGTGACCAAGAGCAAATTCGACAACCTGTATGGCTGCCGCGAATCTTTGGTGGACTCCATCAAGCGCGCCACCGACGTGATGATCGCTGGCAAAGTGGCCTTGGTGGCCGGTTACGGTGACGTGGGCAAAGGTTCCGCCCAAGCCTTGCGTGCGTTGAGCGCCCAGGTGTGGGTGACAGAAATTGACCCGATCAACGCCTTGCAAGCGGCCATGGAAGGCTACAAAGTGGTGACCATGGAATACGCAGCCGACAAAGCCGATATTTTTGTGTCTGCCACCGGCAATAAAAACGTCATCCGTTACGAGCACATGGCCGCCATGAAAGACGAGGCGATTGTGTGCAACATCGGTCACTTCGATAACGAAATCGACGTGGTTTCAC
>CAMDJS010000166.1 GCA_945900685.1 Bordetella parapertussis | reverse complement strand
CAACGGCATTCAATACTGCCAGGGTACGGGGGTGGTTTGCAGAATACTTGCGCCTAAATTCCACGGGATCAACACCAGCATACTCTGCGAGTTCATCCATGAAGCACTCCATGAAGACCGCATTTTGGTTAACGTTGACGCCCCGCCAGAAGCCAGGCGGTACATGGGTATTGCGCATGGCATGGTCAATCATCAAGTTCGGAAAGTCATAACCAATGCCATGCTCACCGCCCTTGGCCACGCCCTGGAACACCAATGGATCCATGCCTTTGTTTTGCGCCACGATGGCAGGACGCACTGAAGCCAAAATCGAGTGGCCCGACAAACGCATGTGCACGCCAGTCAAATTCTTCTTGTCATCAAAGCTACCCGTCATCTTGCACATCATGATCGGGTGGTAACGGCCTTGCGTCATATCCTCTTCACGCGTCCAGATTAACTTGATAGGCGTGCCTGGCATTTGCTTGGCGATATTGACCACCTGCGTGGTGTAGTCCTGGAATGCGCCGCGGCGACCAAAGCCACCGCCCAAATTAACCTTGATCACATCGCACTTGTCAGCGGTAAGTCCAGATGCTGCAATCACTGCGGCCAAAGAAGCTTCACCATCTTGGGTTGGAACCCAAGCGCGGCAGCTGTCTTGATTCCAGACGGCCGTTGCATTCATGGGCTCTAGAGGTGCATGGTTCAAGAAAGGATAGAAAAACTGCGACTCAATCGTTTTAGCAGCAGTGGATGCGACCGTTTTAAAGTCACCATTGGCATTGCCCACAAAGGCTTGGTCTGCCTTCAGGCCCTCTTCCAGGCGCTTCAAAATATCAGCCTGCTGCACCGCTGCGTTAGGGCCTTCATCCCAAACAATCGGCAACTGATCCATCGCCAACTTGGCCTGCCAGAAGGTATCGGCAACTACCGCAACTGCAGTATCGCCAACTTGGACAACCTTCTTGACGCCCTTCATACCACTTACTTTGCTGGCATCAAAACTTTTTAATTTGCCGCCAAAAACTGGACACTCCTTGATGGTGGCATTCAGCATGCCTGGCATCTTTAAATCAATGGCATAAATCTGTTTTCCCGTTACTTTGTCGGCCAAGCTATCGAGGCGATCCACTGGCTTGCCGATGACTTTCCAGCGCTTGGGATCTTTGAGTTGAATTCCTTTTGTATCAGGTACCGGCAACTTGGCGGCTGCGGCGGCAACCTTACCAAAGCTAACTGTACGTCCGCTGGCTTGGTGAGTGATGATGCTGTTTGAAGCCAAACATTCGCCAGGAGATACACCCCACTGATTGGCAGCAGCCTCAATTAACATGAGGCGCGCTGCAGCGCCGCCTTTGCGGACGTAATCTTCCGATGTCCTGATACCACGGCTACCTCCGGTCGAGAAAGATCCCCAAACGCCTTTGCGCTTCAGACTCTCACCGGGTGTGGGGTATTCGACCGTCACTTTGCTCCAATTGCACTCGAGCTCCTCGGCTACCAATTGGGCTAAACCGGTAATGGTGCCCTGGCCCATTTCCGAACGAACGACACGAATCACAACAGTATCGTTTGGCTGAATCACAACCCAAGCGCCTATTTCAGGGGCGCTGGCGTTGCTTGCTGTGGTGGCGTTTGCCGTGCTAACCACGCCGGGAAAGTCCAAGCCAATTGCAAGGCCCGCTGTCACAGCAGAAGAGCCCACAATGAAGTTGCGACGGGATAAATTAGGTACAGGTGCATTCATGGTTTTCTCCTCAAGCCTTTGCTGCAGCATGGATTGCGGCACGCACTTCTTGGAATGTGCCGCAACGGCAAATGTTGGTGATAGCGGCATCGATATCTGCATCCGTGGGCTTGGGGTTCTGCCGCAAAAGAGCGGTGGCAGCCATGACCATGCCGTTTTGGCAGTAGCCGCACTGTGGCGCCTGTTTGTCAACCCAAGCTTTTTGGACTTTGCTTAACTTGCCGCCTACCGAGAGACTCTCAACTGTCTCGACTTTTCTGCCCGCAACAGCGCTGACCGGCAAAACACAAGAACGCACAGCAGCACCATCGATCAAAACGGTACACGAGCCACATTGCGCAATGCCGCAACCGTACTTCGTTCCTGTCAAACCAATTTGCTCACGGATGACCCAAAGCAAGGGGGTGCTTGGGTCTACGTCTACTGTGCGCGCTCTGCCATTGATGGTCAACTTTGCCATGAGGATTTCCTTACTTTTTTGTCGAATTTGGGTGACGGTAGGCGTTTCTTTTTAATTACCTTCAAAAATTTTACCCGAATTATCCAAAAAAACACTCGGGTTTTTGCCTAGTCAGGGATGCCATCCCCATCTTTTTTGCTAGCCGAGCAAACTGACTCAACTTATTTAAAAATGAATTCAGGAAATCTTTAAAACTACCTAAGGTATTGGTAGTCTTCAAGATTTAGTGTGGTGGTGGGCGATGCAAGTTTCGAACTTGCGACCCCTGCAGTGTAAAGACATAGCCATATCCATAGTCATAGTCGCATTCCAGATTGAAAGTTTAAAAAAATACCGCTGGGAATGTCATTCGGGGGGTTAAATCGCGGAGCAAGTTCACCAATAGACATTCATGCCAATTCGATTTATATTAAATTGAATTCAATAGAGGAGTTGTAATGAAGCGATGCTACTGGTTCTTAATTTTGTCTTTGTCTGTTTTTTCTGCAAATGCCCAAGAGTTTCTAAGGATAGGATCTGGCCTCGCTGGCTCTTACCCAGTTTTTGGTGCCAAAGTAGCAGAACTTTTTAATAAAAATATTGATGGTGTGAAGGCAAGCACCTTCGCTGGGCCCACGGAGCAAAGCCTAGTCAAAATCCAAAGAGGTGAGGCGGAATTGGCGCTGACCTATACCTTTGAGGCAGAAAGTACGGCTCAGGGTAAAGGGGAGTTAAAAACTCCCGCACCGTTATTGCGCCATTTGATGACAACCTACGGTTCATTCCATGTCATTGTTGCTAGAAAAAATGTGGACATACAAAGTTTGGCCGATCTGGCAAAAAAACCTTATCGCGTTTGGGTAGGTCCCAAGTCTTCTGTTTTTTGGCCAATGAATATGGCTGCCTTGGGCGCTTTTGGAGTCAGTCTTGAATCCATTACAAAGGCTGGAGGTGTTATCAATACAGCGGGCTATCAAACACTGATGCAAGCATTTCAAGACGGACAAGTGGACGTTGCATTTTTTTCGGGCCCAACCCCCTACAGTTTGCTAATGGAGCTGGATCGCGGCGCTGGCTTTAAATTTTTAGGTTATTCAGATGCTGAAATAAAGCGTTTCAATGCTTTGTTACCAGGAACATCACCAGGGAAAATTCCTGCAAACAGTTATCGCAGCTCTCCTGCTGAAATCATCACGCCTTACGTTGTCAACCAAATTGTTGTCAGTGCTAACCTTTCATCGGATCTGGTTTATAAAATGACCAAAGTCCTCAATGAAAAATTTAAAGAAACACATGGCTTGTTTGCAGGCTCGGAGGAAATCATTCCAGCCAATGCATTGCTTCATAACCGTATACAAATTCATCCTGGTGCAGAGCGATATTACAAAGAAGTTGGATTAATTAAATAAAATTATTTTTCCAATGACGCTTCTTCGATGGAGACTGGTTGCTTTTTTAGCAACCTACCTGGCGCTTTATCACCTTTACATTGGCATTTTTGGCTCGCCAACTAACCGAGTCTTTTTGC
>CAMDJS010000165.1 GCA_945900685.1 Bordetella parapertussis | reverse complement strand
CCTCTGTGCTGGTCTGGTTCAGGCGCGACTTGCGACTGGACGACCACACGGCGCTCAGCCGTGCGGTGCAAGACAGCGACAAGGTCTATGGCTGTTTTGTGTTTGACCAAGCCATTTTGAAGGATTTGCCCGCGCATGACCGCCGCGTGAGCTTTATCCACGCGTCTGTGACCGCGCTAGACAACCAATGGCGCGAACAAGCCGCCGACCCGGACAGCGGCCTGCTGGTGCGTTACGGCCATGCGGTGACGCAAGTGGTTCAACTGGCCAAACAACTCGGTGTGCAAGCCGTGTTCACCCACCATGACGACGAACCGCAGTCGCTGACACGCGACGCGCAGGTGCTCGGTGAACTGGCCAACGCAGGCATTGCGTTTCACAGCTTCAAAGACCATGTGGTGTTCGAGCGCAGCGAAGTGTTGACGCAAAGTGGCACGGCTTACGGCGTGTTCACGCCTTACAAAAATGCGTGGATGAAAAAAATCACGCCCACCGATTTGGCCGAACGCCGCACCGCGTCCAAGCCGGGACAACTGGCAGCCATTCCTGCGGCCATGCGCCAACCGATTCCTGCGTTGAAAAGCATGGGTTTTGACACGTTGGATTTGGCGGCTTTACACATTCAAGCGGGCAGCGTAGGCGCGCAAGCGCTGGTGAAAGATTTTGCAAAACGCATGTCCCTCTATGAGGACACGCGCAATTTCCCGTCTGTCAAAGGCCCGAGTTACCTGAGCGTGCATTTGCGCTTTGGCACGGTTTCCATCAGACAACTGGCGCGGCTGGCTTATCCGCAAGCGATCAAAGGAGATGCCGGCGCGCAAACCTGGTTGTCCGAGTTGATCTGGCGTGATTTCTACCACCAGATCATGCACCACCATCCGCATGCGATGTCGTCTTCATTCAAAGCGGATTACAACGCTATTGAGTGGGAAAAAGGCAAACCCGGTAAGGCATTGTTCGAGGCTTGGTGTGAGGGCCGTACCGGCTATCCCTTGGTCGATGCCGCCATGGCGCAAATCAACCAGACCGGCTATATGCACAACCGCTTGCGCATGGTGGTGGCGAGTTTTTTGGTGAAGGACTTAGGCATTGACTGGCGTTGGGGCGAGCAGTATTTCGCTCTGCATTTGAATGACTTTGATCTGGCCGCGAACAATGGCGGTTGGCAATGGGCGAGTTCCAGCGGCTGTGACGCGCAGCCGTATTTCCGCATCTTCAACCCGACCAACCAAAGCGAAAAATTCGACCCGCAAGGTAAATTCATCAAGCGCTATGTGCCGCAACTGGCGGGTTTGTCAGACAAGGATATTCACGCGCCCTGGCTGGCCAAACCGCTGGACTTGCAGGCGGCCGGTGTGAACTTGGGAAAAAACTATCCGCTGCCTGTGGTGGACCACGCCCATGCGCGTGCCAAAACCTTGTTGCGCTATTCGGTGGTCGCCAAAAAGAAACCTGCTTAGAGCTGCACCATTTCAAAGTCTTCTTTGCGTGCGCCGCATTCGGGGCAGGTCCAGTTCATAGGCACTTGCTCCCAAGGGGTGCCGGGTGCAATGCCTTCATCAGGAGCCCCGGCTGCTTCGTCGTAAATCCATCCGCAAATCAGGCACATCCAAGTTTTGTTCACAGCGTTGTTTCCCATGGTTGAAAGCGTCACGGCCTGTTTAAAAGCGTGGCATAGAATGATTCAAAGTATAGACGGCCATGAATCAACTCATCACGCTCACAGACGAAGGCCAGACCCCCGAAATGGCGCATCCTTGCGCGCTGACATTCAACAGCAATGACCCCAGTGGTGCCGGTGGTTTGACCTCGGACATCTTGGCCATGTCATCGGTGGGCGCTCATGTGTTGGCCGTGTGCACCGGCACTTACCTGCGTGACACGGCCGAAACCTTTGACCATGTGGCCATGGATGAAGATGCGGTTGATGACCAAGCGCGCAACATCCTTGAAGACATTCCGGTGCAAGTCATCAAAGTCGGTTTTTGCGGCACGCCTGAAATCATTTCGACCATCGCCGAGTTGTGCACCGATTACCCGGATGTGCCGGTAGTGGCTTACATGCCCAGCCTGTCCTGGTGGCAGGACGACCCGATCGAGGCCTACCAAGACGCTTTCATGGAACTGCTGCTGCCGCAAACCACTTTGCTGGTGGGCAACCATTCCACGCTTTGGCGCTGGCTGTTGCCCGATTGGGGCTCTGAGCGCACGCCAACGGCGCGGGACCTGGCCAAAGCCGCCGCAGAAAAAGGCGTGCCCTATACCTTGGTCACTGGGCTCCCTCAAGGTAACCAACATATTGAGAATGCCTTGGCCACACCTTTGTCAGTCATGGTGAGTGAAACCATCGAACGATTCGATGCAGTCTTCACCGGCGCGGGCGACACGCTGAGCGCCACGGTGGCGGGACTGCTGGCCATGGGCGACGACCTCGAAGCCTCTGTCGCAGAAGCCTTCAGCTATTTGGACGGCGCGCTGGATTCGGGCTTTCGCCCCGGCATGGGACACGCTGTCACCGACCGGTTATTCTGGGCGCAAGCGCCTGATGATGGGGACGAGGCGGACGGCCCGGCCAGTGCCGAGGAATTCTTGCCCGGCCACGACACCCGACACTGATTTTTTCAACATCACTCATTCACAACCATGACTGATCTCAACCAAACTTTATTTGACCGTGCCAAACATGTGATTCCCGGTGGTGTCAATTCACCGGTACGCGCATTTCGCGCTGTCGGCGGCACACCGCGTTTTGTCAAACGTGCCCAAGGCGCATATTTCTGGGACGCGAATGACAAACGCTACATCGATTACATCGGTTCATGGGGTCCGATGATTTTGGGTCACGGCCATCCGGCAGTGATGGACGCGGTACAAAAAGCTGCGCTCGACGGTTTTTCTTTCGGCGCACCGACAGAACGTGAAATTCAACTCGTTGAAGCATTGTTGAAACTCATGCCCTCCATGGACATGGTGCGATTGGTCAGCTCCGGCACCGAAGCCGGCATGAGCGCCTTGCGCTTGGCACGCGGTGCCACCGGGCGCAGCAAGTTCATCAAATTTGAAGGTTGTTACCACGGCCATGCTGACGCGTTGCTGGTGAAAGCCGGTTCGGGTCTGGCCACTTTCGGCAACCCAACCAGCGCCGGTGTGCCGCCCGAAGTGGTGCAACACACCTTGGTGCTCGAGTACAACAACATTCTGCAACTGGAAGAAGCGTTTGCGATTCACGGCAAAGAACTTGCGTGTTTGATGATCGAACCCATCGCAGGCAATATGAATTTCGTGCGCGCGAGCGTGCCGTTCATGAAACGCTGCCGCGAACTTTGCACGCAACACGGCGCCTTGCTGGTGTTTGACGAGGTGATGACCGGGTGTCGCGTGGCATTGGGCAGCGCACAAAGCGTGTATGCCAAATCCATTCCCGGTTTCGAACCCGATGTGACGGTGTTGGGCAAAGTCATTGGTGGCGGTATGCCGCTTGCAGCCTTTGGTGGCAAACGCGCCGTCATGGAACAACTCGCGCCCTTGGGTCCGGTGTATCAGGCCGGCACGCTCAGCGGCAACCCAGTTGCCACGGCCTGCGGCTTGGCCACTTTGCACGAAATTTCCAAACCCGGTTTCTTCGATGCTTTGTCCGCCACAACCCGCTCGCTGGTTGATGGTTTGACACAAGCCGCGCAAAAAGCCGGTGTGCCATTCAGCGCCGATTGCGAAGGCGGCATGTTCGGCTTTTTCCTGCTGCC
>CAMDJS010000164.1 GCA_945900685.1 Bordetella parapertussis | reverse complement strand
CAGACGTGGTCGTGTATCCCGTTGGCGAAGGCAGTTTCATTGATACTGAAACTCAAAAAATTGAGAATGAAAAGAGTCAGGATCACTTAGATAACGGCGTTGATCTAATTCAGAAAGAAGGCTTTAAGTGTGTTGGGGCTTTGTTAGTTGGAAATTCCGTAAAGGAAATATCACGTTACGCGGCAAAGGTATCTGCAGATTTAATCGTCATTGGCCATAAGCATCACGACAGTATCTTTGGACGCTGGTGGGCGAGATCAACCACTTCAAATTTAGTAGAAGAATCACCATGTAACGTGTTGATTGTTGTTACGTAAAAAATAGAATCATGATTCAAGTTGATAGTTTGTCTACCCTTGTCTAAAACTCAAATAAAGTAGGCATAACGATAAATGCTGGCTCTCAGTTGATCCTCTCTTTTAGTTGACCACTAGCCTTGAAAGTAACTACTCGCCTTGAGGGTATGGTCACGCTTTCACCTGTCCTTGGGTTGCGGCCAGGACGAGCTGGCTTGTTTCGCACTTCAAAGTTACCAAACCCTGAGATCTTGGCATCCCGACCATCTACTAGCTGGGAAACTACAAGGTCAAAGAATGCATCAATAAAGTCTTTGGCCTCTCGCTTGTTCAAACTAATTTGTTCAAATAACAGTTTTGCCAGCTGCGCCTTGGTCAGAGCTGGTGTATCAATTGAATCAAAGGAAAGTTCCATGACTAAATTATTACAGTCAAAAGAAACCATTTGCGCTATGCCTGTCGTGACCGCGATTACGGTTCAAAAAAGCACTATGTTTTTGATCTAAAAACCACGCTTTTGACCCGATAACGCACTTTTTATCTGATTAACGGTTTAAATATTCGACCGAACTCAGATCACACGAACGCGTAGCACGTGCTCCACAGCCTCAATGGCGATCAATACATCGTCAGCGGGCATACTCTCCACGTCGATGATATTGAAAGCTAGCTCGCCCCGGCTTCTATTCATCATGTCAATGACGTTGACCTTTTTATCAGCCAACACTGAAAGCACATGCCCCAGAACACCAGAGACGTTGTCATTTGAAAATGTGATTCGGGTGGTACCAGCAACACGCCCCATGGTCACAGCCGGGAAGTTCACTGAGTTGGTAATATTGCCATTTTCCAAATAGTCCATGAGCTGATTGGCTGCCATCACGGCACAGTTTTCTTCTGATTCCTCGGTACTGGCGCCAATGTGCGGCATGGCAATGACGTTGGGGTGACCCAGCATGATGGGCTCGGGAAAGTCGCACACATAGCGTCCAAGCCTGCCATTGTTCAAACTGCGCAAAATTGCCTCAGAGTCCACAATCGTTTCACGTGCAAAGTTAAGAAGCACAGAACCCGGCTTGATGAGATTGAGCGCGGATTCATTGATCATGTGGCGCGTGGCATCCATGGCGGGCACATGCACTGAAATGTAATCCGACCGGGCCAGCAGCACCTGCAGGTTATCCATTCGGGCAACCTCACTGGACAAACGCCAGGCCGAATCGATGGACAACGCAGGGTCAAACCCCACGACCTTCATGCCCATGGACAGTGCCATGTCGGCCACCATAGAGCCGATGGCGCCTAGGCCGACAATGCCCAAAGTCTTGCCTTTGATTTCGCCACCCGAAAAGCGTGACTTTTCTTTCTCCAGCAAAGTTGCCATTTCTGCCGGGTCTTTGATACTGGTGAGCGAGTTCACATAGGTCATGCCAGGCAATATGCCACGCGTAGCCAGCAACATTCCCGCCATCACCAACTCTTTGACCGCATTGGCGTTGGCACCGGGCGTATTGAATACCACCACACCAAGCTTGCTGTAATCGGCAACTGGCACGTTGTTGACACCCGCACCTGCTCGCGCCACTGCTAAAAGCGACTTGGGCAGATCAATACCCAAAAGCTTTTGACTGCGCAGCAGAAAAGCATCTGGGTGGCCAATGTCACTGCCCACCTCATAGGACTGACGCGGAAAACGATCCAGCCCCTTAACGGAGATTAGGTTGTAAGTTCTGACTTTGTACATGATGCCATTTTGATAACTTATGACACACTTCAGGATTCAACAATTTGTGTGACCTCACCATATGCCCAGTTCAACCAGGGCATCAGCGCCTGCAAATCAGACTGCTCCACAGTAGCACCACACCAAATGCGCAGACCAGCAGGGGCATCTTTGTATGCACCAATGTCATAGGCCACACTTTCCGCTTCAAGCAACTTGGCCATTTTCTTAACTTGCTCTTCAGAGGCCTTGACCGACAGACACACGCTGGTGTTAGATCGCGTGGTTTTTGATCGAGCCAGGAAGTCAATCCAATCGTTGGCCGCTACAAAATCTTCAATCACCTTGAGGTTGGCTTCACTGCGTGCGATAGTGCCTTTGACACCCCCAATGCTCTCGGCCCAATTTAACGCGTCAAGATAATCTGCCACGCACAACATAGACGGCGTATTGATGGTTTCTCCCTTGAACAACCCATCATTGAGTTTGCCGCCCGATTTCATGCGGAACACCTTGGGCATGGGCCAGGGTGGGCTGTAGGCCTCAATGCGCTCAACCGCGCGTGGACTCAAAATCAGCATGCCGTGACCACCCTCGCCGCCCAGCACCTTCTGCCATGAATAAGTGACCACATCTAGCTTGTCCCATGGGAGGTCTATCGCAAAAACAGCCGACGTTGCGTCGCAAATGGTCAAACCTGCTCGGTCGGGGGGTATCCAGTCACCATTGGGCACCTTCACGCCCGAAGTGGTGCCATTCCAAACAAACACCACATCGTTGTCAAAGTTCACTGAGGCAAGGTCAGTGATATCGCCATATTCAGTTTTGAGCACATTGACATTGGGCAACTTGAGTTGCTTGACGATGTCATTCACCCAGCCGGCACTGAAGGACTCCCATTCCAACACGTCCACACCTCGTGGACCAAGCATGGACCACATGGCCATTTCAATCGCACCGGTATCTGAGCCCGGTACCACCGCCACACGATAGCCATCAGGCAACCCCAAAATGCGTGCAGTTTCAGAGCACGCCAGGCCAAGCACTTTTTTACCCAACACAGAACGATGCGAGCGGCCCAAGGTTTCCAGCTTCAAAACGTTCACGTCATAGCCTGGCCGCTTGGCACAGGGACCTGAGGAAAAATTGGGATTATTGGGTTTGACTTTGGGTTTGGCTATGACTTTGGGTTGCATGGAGGACTCAGGGATAAAAAATTTTACGCAAGCAAACGGAATGCGCAGTGAATGCGAAAGCAACTAATACTAAAAACATTGTAACAATCGCTTTCGTCGCTTCTCAAGTACGCCAAAAAGGAGGGCAGGATGCGTGAAATCGATATCACTGCCGCGGTGCGCCCTTGTGGGATTGGGTGGCCTGCCGTTTAATAAGTATTTCGGTTACTCCTTTGCAAAGGGAATTTCCACATGACTTTGATACTTGACCGTAGTTTTCAGACTATGCCTGTTCAGTCGAACTTCCAGCCAGCTTTGCTGCCACATCTCGTTTGCCCATCTTTCGCGCGGCCGCAATGGCTTGCAGCTGGCTTGCCCGCGGCTTTGCCTTGCCTTGTTCCCATTTGTAAATGGATTGTCCACTGACCCCGATGAGAGTGCCCATTTCATTAGCAGTTAAACCCAATTTTTTCCGCAAGGTTGCAAACCCGTCGACTCGAAAGCGAAGGTTTTCATTCGACTCACTTCGTACTTTTTGGGGCATTGGTGATTGCGT
>CAMDJS010000163.1 GCA_945900685.1 Bordetella parapertussis | reverse complement strand
CCAAGTAGGCCAACGTTGAGGCGGTCCGCTGAGTTGGCGGGTAGGTAGCACCGAGCCGGGCAGGCGACTCCCGGCCCAGAGGAATGACGGTCACGCGCCGGGCAACCGGCGTGCACAGAATCCGGCGTATCGGTGAGCTTCACACTTTTAAAGATTAGGCTTGAATTTTTATCAAGCAGATGGCTTGGCCAAATCGGTTTCTAAAAGCATGCGTACGTAGCGTGTGTATGGAATGCCTTTAGCTTTTGCACGGATTTTGATGGCATTCAGCAGGGATTGCGGAAGCCTTAAATTGAGTGCAGCAGATTTGGCTTCGATTTCAAATTTCATCGGTTTGAATCCCGATAAATCGTACTTGGATAAATCCGAAGAGGCTACAAAATCCTCCGCTGAGTCATCGTTTTTGAGCGTAGGCATAGATTTAGATTTTGTTTTCATGCATTTAATATACACAAATGTGTATACAAATTCAAGTACTTACTGATATTCTTGGATGTACGCCACATGCGCCAACAACGAGCGCATGGCCACCGGCCACAACTGCGGCGGCACATCGTCATAAGCCAGCGGCAGCCAACTGTCGGGGTTGCCATCCGGCATGGCTTGCATGACACGGCGCACCTTGGCGTCACGCGTCAGTCTGTGTGCTTTCAAACGTGCAATGCAATCTATCGCGCTGTAGGGTTCGCCCCATTCGTTGCCCAACACATAACCGTGCGCGGGAAGTATGAATTCCACTTGGTACTGCGTACACAACGCAGACAGTGTGTCCAATGAAGCCAAGTAGTCTCCCATGTGGCCGTCAGGCGGGTCGATCACCGTGGTGCTGCCGTTCAACACATGGTCGCCGCTGATCAGCAAACCGTCTTCTTCCACAATCAAACACACATGGTTCGCTGCATGTCCGGGCGTGTGCACCACACGCAGCGTGTGCGTGTCTTGCCCGCTGTGCAGCACCAGCATGTCGCCGTCATTCAATGCATGGTCAGGCACAAATCGGCTGTGGGCGCGCGCTGTGTCGGCGGACGCCATGCCCATGATGCGCACGTTCACGCCGTGTTGGGCGCAAAGCTTTTTTAAAAGCGCTGCACCCGGTGAATGGTCAGGGTGCGAATGTGTGCACACGATGAAACGCACATCGCCGCCGCAGGCTTGCCACAGCCGTTGTATGTGTTCGCGGTCCGGCGGGCCCGGGTCGATGACGATGAATCCGCTGTCCGCGTCGCCAATCAAATAGCTGTTGGTGCCGGGGCCGGTCATCATGCCGGGGTTGGGTGCGGTCAAGCGTTGCACGTGCGCGAGCAAACGCACCGGTGCGTCCGTTTGCCAATCCAGCGAATGCAAAATTTGCCCGTCGCGGCAGGTCAACGCCAATTCACCGAAAGGCTGTTCGTGTTCCATGTGGCGCGACTCTTTGCCATTCAACCATCCGGCGCGCGGGCAACTGTGAAACCAAGGTTGTTCATTCGCACACGCGGCCAGCACCGCATCCACCGTGTCAAACGCCTGCATGCGCTCCAGCGTGCGAATGGTGGGGAAGATGATGAAGAAATCGTTCTCGCGGTGGCGTTGCAAGGCATCTTGCGGGCGTATCCACAAGGGTTCGAACTGTTCTTTGTCGTCAGCCACCGGGGTTTGTCCCTCGGGCATGCGAGACACCAGAAATGGCACATCAAAGCGGCGCTTCAAATCGCGGTCGGTCACCCAATGCGCGAGCACATAGACCTGATCCGCTGCGAGTTGCATGCCGCGCGCTTGGATTTGCGGCGGCAGTGGTTGCAAGCGGTCAAAGCCATGTATGTCGTCCATGTCAGCCATGCGTCCGTCCGGGTGCGTGGCCAACAACACGCCGAGTTCTTCAAAACTTTCTCGTATGGCTGCAATCGCCTGGGTCAATCGCAAGTCTGCTTGTGTGCTGCGGCGTCTGGCCAAAGCGTGAATCTCGGCATCTGCGGCCTCAATGCCGCCGCCCGGAAACACATAAGCGCCCGGCGCAAAACTCGCGCTCATGGATCGGCGTGTCATCAACACCTCTATGCCTTGCGCCCCATCGCGCAGCAGCAGCACAGTGGCTGCAGGCAGCAGCGGGGCAGGGGATCGTTGGGGATGCAGTTGTAAATGGGGGCGGACCATGGCTGAAAGTGAGAGTGGAACAGGCATGATAATCGGCGCATGCGTATCCGATTTACCAAAATGCAAGGCGCGGGCAATGATTTTGTGGTGCTCGACGAAACCCGGGGCTTGTTAGGCCTGACCGCCGCCGATTACCGTTTTCTGGCCGACCGTCATTTCGGCGTCGGTGCCGACCAAGTTTTGAGTGTGCGTGCCGCACCCACACCGGATGTGGATTTCGAATACGTGATCCACAACGCCGACGGCGGCGAGGTCGAGCAATGTGGCAATGGCTCGCGTTGCTTTGTGCGCTTTGTGCGCGAACAGGGTTTAACGCAAAAAAACACGGTGCGGGTGAAAGTGCACGGCGGCGTCATCACTTTGCACGAATTGCCTGATGGACAAGTGAAAGTGGATATGGGTGAACCGGTGCTGGATTTGCCGCGTATTCCGTTCAACCCGGGGCATGCATCGCTGGTGAATGAACAAGCTTTGCTGTGGCGCTTGGCTTTAGGTGAACAACACGCAGACGTGGCGGTGGTCTCCATGGGCAACCCGCATGCGGTGATGACAGTCGCAGATGTGGAGCAAGCGCCGGTATCCAGTCTTGGCCCGTTGATTGAACACCACGCATCGTTTCCCAATCGGGTGAACGCAGGCTTTATGCAAGTCGTGTCACGCACACACATCAAGTTGCGCGTGTTCGAGCGCGGCGCTGGTGAAACATTGGCTTGTGGCACCGGGGCGTGTGCTGCTGTCGTCGCAGGCATTCGCCAAGGTTTGTTGGACAGCAAAGTGGATGTGCAAACACGCGGCGGCGTGTTGACGATTGAATGGCAGGGCGCAGGCCAACCGGTGTTCATGACGGGTCCTGCCACCACAGTTTTTAGCGGCGAGATGGAGATAAAACAATGAACAACCCGATTAACCCGATCACCGAAGACGACATCGCCAATTTTTTGGTGAACACACCAGATTTTTTCAACCGCCACGCGCAGTTGTTGGCCACGGTGCGCATCGTCAACCCGCATGGCCAGCGCGCCGTCAGCCTGCAAGAACGCCAAGCCGATATGTTGCGCGAAAAAATCCGCGCCCTTGAGCAACGCATGATGGAGATGATCCGCAACGGCAGCGACAACGCAGTGTTGGCAGACCGCTTGCACCGCTGGGCGCAAAGCCTGCTCATTCTTCAGCAGCCCGCTGATTTGCCGCAAGCCATCGTCACTGAAATTCAGCACCACTTCATGGTGCCGCAAGTGGCGTTGCGCGTGTGGAAGGTGGCGGATAAGTTTCAGAAAAAAGCCTTTGCACAAAACATCAGTGAAGATGTGAAAAGCTTTACCCAAGGTTTGAGAGTGCCTTACTGCGGCGCCAACAACGATTTTGAAGCCGTGCAATGGCTGGCACATCCGCACGAAGCCCAGTCGCTGGCATTGCTGCCCTTGCGCAACAACGCAGCGCCATGGACTGATGCGGCTGACAACGCAAATACAGGCGACTGTATGGGTTTGCTGGTGTTGGCCTCGCCGGACCCGCAGCGGTTTCACCCGTCCATGGGTACCGATGTGCTGAGTCGCATCGCCGAGCTGGCCGCCGCAGCGCTCACGCGTTTGCAATAAAAAGCTGACGCGCAAACCATGTCTGAAGACGCTGAACTGGTGCAACGCTATTTGGCGCATGCGCAGTTTGAAAAACGTCTGGCCGCTCGCACCGTCACTTTGTACACAGG
>CAMDJS010000162.1 GCA_945900685.1 Bordetella parapertussis | reverse complement strand
GATATGGGCAGCTATTTTGGGTGCGATTGCTGCGGGGTCCATGGTGTTGGGCGCGATTGTCGGCATCACCACGCCGATGACCAACAGCACGGTCGGTGCCATGTGCGGCTTTGGCGCAGGCGCTTTGATTTCAGCCTTGGCTATCGAATTGGTGTCCCCTACAGTCGTTGCACTGGCAAATGCCGACCTGACAGACCGCAACACTGAAATTCATCACTTCATCACCTTGCTGATTGCAATGATTGGCGGCGGCGCCATTTTCATCATGCTGGACCAGATGCTCAGCAGCCATGGTGGCTATTTGCGCAAAGGTGCTTTTGTGATTGCACAGCACGCCAAAAACAAAAACAAACGCCAAGCCGAGTTGATGCAGTCGATTGGCAATTCTTCCTTTTTCAACAGCATGTCGCCTGAGCTCATGCATGAATTGCTGAAGATGCTGCACCCTAAATTCATTGTGCAAGGCGAGTCCTTGTTCAACATAGGCGACCTATCGCATGAACTGTTCATTGTTCGCTCAGGCAGCTTGAGTTTGACCTATTCCGACGGCAGTTCGCGCACAGCAGAACGCGGTGATTTGCTGGGAGAGGTGTCTTTTCTTGCCAACCAAGCGCACAGCACCACGGCTGTGTCCGAACACGGCCCGGCTGAATTACTGGTGCTTCACAAAGCACAGTATGAAAAATTTGCCAAACTGCATCCAGAGTTTGCAACCACTGTTCGTGAATTGGCGTCTGAGCGAATTTTGGAAAACAAACGCCACCTTGATCAAACTGCCATCGCCAAACAACAATGGGCAAACTTGGCCATTGACGCACTGCGTACCGGCGGCGGCGAAGTACCCAGCGCCATCGACTTGAACAACATGAAAGAAGAACACAGCAACGCAGGCATGGCGATTTGGCTGGGCAATTTACTGGACGTGATTCCTGAAAGTTTTGTGATCGGTACCGTCATGCTGTCGCTGGTAGCCGCCAAATCAGCCACAGGGGCAGAGCTCAGCTTTTTTGAGGTCATGCCGTTGACGCTGGTTGGCGCATTGTTTCTCTCCAACTTTCCTGAAGCCTTGTCAGCCAGTGTGAACATGAAGCAGCAAGGTTTTTCCACCACCAAAATCATTGGACTGTGGATGACCTTGACCGTGATTTGCGCGGTCGGTGCAGCCTTCGGTGCGTATGTCGGCGAGTCCATTCCACATTCAGCCATGATCGCAGTTGAAGGCATTGCAGCAGGTGCCATGCTCACCATGATTGGTTCAGCCATGCTGCCTGAAGCAGCCCATTTATCCAGCCCGAACATGGCGGGGTTTTCCACCCTGCTGGGGTTCGTTTCAGCGGTAGGATTCAAGTTATTTGAATAAGGGCTGGATATGGGCTGGCAGGCCAAACTCAAGGTCGACTACTGTGTCGAAAACCAGCGTTGTGTGGCCCGCCATGAACACCAAGGGCCGCTGCGTATTCTGAAAAGCCTCTACCCTGAAGGGGACCAGGTCTGTCACAACATACTGGTGCATCCGCCTTCGGGTCTGGTGGGTGGGGATGAACTGCTGATCGATATCCATTTACAAACCGGTGCGCACGCGCTCATCACCACGCCGGGTGCCACGCGTTTTTATGGCTCAGCAGGTTTGACCGCGTTGCAACAGGTGCACGCCCATGTGGCTGCTAACGCTACGCTGGAATGGTTGCCGCTAGAGGCATTGGCCTACAACCGCTGTCAGGCGCACAACCAAGCCGTGTTTCATCTGGCACCCGGGAGCCGCTTGATCGCATGGGATGTCACTGCCTTGGGATTGCCGCATGCAGATCAACCATTTGCAGAAGGTCAATTCCAACAACACTTGGAAATTGCAGGCACTTGGCTTGAGCGCGGTTTGATAGACGCGACAGACCACCGTCTGTTGCGCAGCCCATTGGGCTTGAATGGCCACACTTGCCAATCGACGTTGGTATTTGCCCAAGGCAGCGCCATGGACGCCGCGCTGCGTGAGCAAGTGGTGGCGCTTGCACGTGAATTGTGTGAAGCGCATCCGCTGCGCTTGCAAGCCGGTGTGACTTCACCGGATGCGCGTGTGGTCGTGGTTCGCGTACTCTCTGCCCAAGTGGAAAACGCCATGTCATTGTTGCGCAGCATTTGGTTGCAATGGCGGCACCAGTGCTGGAAGCTCCCGGCTGTGGCCCCGCGCATTTGGGCCATGTAGTCATCGCGTAAGCGCTGGCGTCAAATAGAAACCAGTTTTCGTATGCCTTTGGATTTCATCTCAGAACCTGGGCCTTGCGCGATCACCTCGCCGCCTACCATTTGGGCAACCGTCATGTACCTATTGAGCTGCAAGCCGATCATTTGAAAATTGAACCCGACCATGTGCTGGCCGATATGCTGCGCGACATGCACATGACGGTGGTGGCTGTTGACGAATCCTTTGAGCCGGAAAACGGCGCTTATGGCGAGCACAGCTCGCATGCAGGCCATGCACACGAGCATGCACATGGTCACGCGCATGGACATTCACATGACGAAGCCCACAAGCACGAAAATGGACACGCACATGACAAGCCACACGTGCACGGCCCCGGTTGCGGCCATGACCATTCGCATTGAACCGCAGCAATGTGCATTGGCTGGCTTGATATGACAAACAGTTTGATACCGTGCTGCACACTGCCATGACGACTGCCAGTCGCCTGTTGTGGTTGATGCAATTGGCCTCACCCGCTTTGCCGGTCGGTGGCTTCTCTTACTCTGAAGGAATGGAAGCAGCGGTTGAACACGGCTTGGTCACAGACGAAGATTCAGCACAGCAGTGGCTGATTGACCAGTTGCATCTGGTGCAGGCGCGCAGCGAGTTACCTGTGATCGCGCAAGCCATGAAGGCATGGCACCTCAAAGACACACACACATTGCAGCAACTCAGCGCTTGGGTGATGCAAACCCGCGAAACCTTTGAGATGCGTTTGCAAACCGAACAGATGGGTCGCTCGCTCTTAATTTAGTTGCGCAATCACCAGGCAGCTGATGAAGCGGATATGCTGTTGTGTGATAGCCTGCCGCCGACTTGGCCGTTGGTGTTCGCACTGGCCTTGAACACACACGCGGTTGACACGCGCGAAGGCTTGTTGACTTGCGCGTTTGGCTGGGCTGAAAACATGGTGCAAGCCGCCATCAAGTCGGTCCCCTTGGGTCAACTCAGCGGGCAACGCATGTTGGCGGCTTTGAGCGCAGAGATTCCCGTAGCAGTCGAGCACGCCTTGTCCATACCCGACAATCAACAACAATCCTTTACACCGCGCCTGGCCATTTTGTCAGCGCGCCACGAAACCCAATACTCTCGACTGTTCCGATCATGAGCACACCCCTTCACCATATTCCTCACCGCAGCAAAAAACTCCCGCCTTTGCGCGTTGGCATCGGCGGCCCGGTGGGCTCGGGCAAAACTACGTTGCTGGAAATGCTGTGCAAAGCCATGCGCGACAAATACGATTTGATCGCCATCACCAACGACATTTACACCAAAGAAGACCAACGCATACTCACCATCAGCGGCGCTTTGCCAGCCGAACGCATCATGGGGGTTGAAACCGGCGGCTGTCCGCACACCGCCATTCGCGAAGACGCCTCTATCAACCTCGAAGCCATAGACCGCATGCTGGAAAAATTTCCAAATGCAGATGTGGTGTTTGTCGAAAGCGGTGGCGACAACCTCGCAGCCACTTTCAGCCCGGAACTCAGCGACTTGACCATCTATGTCATCGATGTCGCCGCCGGAGAAAAAATTCCGCGCAAAGGTGGTCCGGGCATCACCAAAAGCGATTTGTTCATCATCAATAAAACCGATTTAGCCCCGCACGTCGGCGC
>CAMDJS010000161.1 GCA_945900685.1 Bordetella parapertussis | reverse complement strand
ATTGGCCTGCGCCGGAAACAAACTGCGCTGCTCGGTAGCCAAGTCCAGCGAAGACAAATAGTCGCTGATGGCGCCGTCGTACATGCTGATGCGGTTGAACGCGGTCACCGCCAGTTTGAAACGCGTACCCTCGCTCAGACCCTGGTGCTCGCGCCATTCGTCAATCACTGCCTGGTATTGAGAAGCATCGGTCAACACCGCCACATGCTTCCAGTTTTTGGCGGCGCTGCGCACCATGGCCGGACCGCCGATGTCGATGTTTTCAATCGCCTCGTCCAACGTGCAATCGGGCATGGCAACGGTGGCTTCAAACGGGTACAAATTGACCACCAGCAAATCGATGGTGTCAATGCCGTGGTCTTGCAAAGCTTGCATGTGAGCAGGCACATCACGCCGCGCCAACAAGCCGCCATGCACTTTGGGATGCAAAGTTTTGACGCGGCCATCAAGCATTTCAGGAAAACCGGTCAGGTCAGCAACCTCGCGCACCGGCAAACCTTGTGCGGCCAACAACTGCGCTGTGCCACCGGTGGAAATCAGTTGGATACCCATGGCGTGTAAAGCTTGGGCGAGTTCCACAACACCGGTCTTGTCGGACACGGAAATCAATGCATTCATGGGGACAACTTTCTAGTGGGCGGGTGGGCCGTTAAAGAAACATTCAAAGCAATTTGTGATCGGTGAGTTTTTTGCGCAAGGTATTGCGGTTCAAGCCCAGCCAAGTAGCGGCGCGCGACTGGTTGCCGTCTGCGTGTTTCATCACCACGTCCAGCAATGGCTTTTCCATCACTTGAATCATCATGTCGTGTAATTGATCGGGCTCGGCACCACGCAGGTCTTTGAAGTAAGCCTCCAAACTGTGGCGCACCACCTCTTCAATTTGCTTTTTGCTCATGCTTGTGTCTCCAGAACAGGTTCTGATATTGGGTAATGCAAACGGTCGGACAGTTGTCCCAGCCGTTCAAAATAGTCAGCCACCACCGCCAGCTGGCGGTCGCAGTCGTCAATCGTGTTCATGCTTTGCCTAAAAGCATGTGCCTGCGGCAGTCCATGTGTGTACCAACCTATGTGCTTGCGCGCGCTGCGCACACCGGTATGGTTGCCATAGAGGCTGTAATGGTCTTGCAAATGGTGAAGCAACAAACGCTGCACCTCGGCCACCAAGGGCGACGCCAGCAAAGTGCCGTGCGCCAAAAAATGCTGTATCTCTCTGAATATCCAAGGGCGGCCTTGGGCGGCACGCCCGATCATCACCGCATCAGCGCCGGTGTACTTCAACACTTGCTGCGCTTTGTGCGGTGAATCAATGTCGCCATTGGCCACCACCGGCACGCCGACTGCCGCTTTCACCTGCGCGATGGTGTCGTACTCAGCCTGGCCGCTGTAGCCTTGCTCGCGGGTGCGGCCATGCACCGTGATCATTTGCACACCGGCGGACTCTGCTTGCTTTGCCAATGTGAGGACGTTGCGCTGATCAGCACGCCAGCCGGTGCGCATCTTCAAGGTGACCGGCACACCAAAAGGCGTGGCGGCATCAACCACGGCCTGCACAATCGATATCGCCAAAGATTCATCTTGCATCAAAGCCGAGCCTGCCCATTTGTTGCACACTTTTTTGGCTGGGCAGCCCATGTTGATGTCGATGATTTGCGCGCCGCGCTGTATGTTGTAGACCGCCGCGTCAGCCATCATCTCTGCGTCTGTGCCTGCGATTTGCACGGCGATGGGGCCGGCTTCGCCATCGTGGTTGGCGCGACGGGACGTCTTCAAGCTCGCCCACAAGTCTTTGCGAGAGGTCACCATTTCGCTGACCGCATACGCCGCACCCAGTTGTTTGCACAGCATGCGAAACGGCCGGTCTGTCACACCAGCCATAGGTGCAACCAAAACGTTGTGTGCTAACTCGAACGAACCGATGCGCATGTGAACAGATTAGGTGTGCTTAAAAAGGAGGCACGATTCTAGCGGTGTGAATGCGTTTTTGTTTGCGCGTTTTCAATTGAATTTGTTTATTTTTCAATTGCGTGATTAAGTGTGTGTTTTGATGTCGCCAACCCGAATTAAACTTCATCACATGGAGATTTTTTTTCAAAACCTATTGACAAACTTGTCTCAGCCCGAGTATGGACTGGCCGTTTTATTTGCGGCCTCACTGCTTGCAGCCACTTTGATACCGCTGGGCTCAGAGCCCGTGTTGCTGGCATTGATCACTCTGAATCCGTCTTTGTTATGGCCTGCATTGATCGTTGCAACCATTGGCAACACCTTGGGCGGCATGGTGGGATGGTGGATGGGTTTAGGCGCTGAACGTTGGATGGCCAAACATCTCCATCAAGACAAAATGACGCACCACATGCGAGCGTTGCGCTGGCTGCAGCGGGCAGGCCCCGCCGCCTGTTTGGGCGCTTGGCTGCCAGTCATCGGCGACCCGTTGTGCGTGGTGGCTGGTTTTTTAAGGCTGCCGTTTTGGCCGTGTGTGTTTTACATGGCCATTGGCAAAGCACTTCGTTATGGTGTGCTGGTGTTTGGCTGGCAATGGATTGTTTGAGCAGCTTGCATCAACGCGCAAGACGAAAAAAATGCTTGCTTGATGATCGTGACATATTTCAGGAACTGAACAAAAAGTTCATCACGTCGCCGTCTTTCACCACGTATTCCTTGCCCTCCGCGCGCATCTTGCCCGCGTCTTTCGCACCTTGCTCACCTTTGAATTGAATGAAATCATCAAAAGAAATGGTTTGCGCACGGATATAGCCCTTTTCAAAATCGGTGTGAATCACACCGGCGGCTTGAGGACCGGTGTCACCCACGCGTATGGTCCAGGCGCGCACTTCTTTCACGCCCGCAGTGAAATAGGTTTGTAGACCCAGCAAGGTGTAGGCCGAGCGTATCAATCGGTTGAGTCCGGGTTCGGATTGGCCGAGTTCCGCCAAAAACATGTCGCGGTCTTCGTCGCTCATTTCGCTCATTTCGGCTTCGAGTTTGGCGCTGATGGCAACCACTGGCGCATGTTGCGCCTTGGCAAATTGGGTCAGGCGGTCCAGCATGGGGTTGTCCTCGAAACCGTCTTCGGCCACGTTGGCGACAAACATCGCAGGCTTGGCAGTGATCAGAAAAAACTGTTTGACCGTAAGTTTTTCTTCTTTGCTGAAATCAATCGTGCGCACCGGCTTGGTGTCATTCAATGCGATTTGGCAGCGCTCCAATATGGCCACGAGCTTGGCGGCTTCTTTGTCGCCGGAGCGTGCGGTTTTTTGGTGGCGGTGCAGCGCTTTTTCCACGCTGCTCAAGTCGGCCAGACACAACTCGGTTTGAATCACTTCAATGTCTGAAATGGGGTCGACCTTGCCTGCCACGTGAATCACGTTGTCGTCTTCAAAGCAGCGCACCACATTCACAATCGCATCGGTTTCGCGTATGTGCGCTAAGAATTGGTTGCCTAGCCCTTCTCCGGTGCTGGCACCCGCAACCAGTCCGGCGATGTCGACAAACTCGACGATGGCCGGCACGACGCGCTCGGGTTTGACGATGCCAGACAACTGGTCCAGACGCGTGTCCGGCACCTCGACCACACCGACGTTGGGCTCGATGGTGCAAAACGGGTAATTTTCAGCCGCAATGCCCGCTTTGGTCAGGGCGTTGAACAGGGTGGACTTACCGACGTTGGGCAAGCCCACGATGCCGCATTTCAAACTCATGGCTGTTTCCTTGGAAAGCTAAAGCGCAGGCTAGGGTTGTGCGCAAAGCCTGAAATTCTACGGCCAGCCAACTCCTACAATGGATTGCATGTCTACATCCTTTGATATTTGCATTCGCGGCAGCGGAATTACCGGCAGCACACTGGCCTTGCTTTTGGCT
>CAMDJS010000160.1 GCA_945900685.1 Bordetella parapertussis | reverse complement strand
TATGAATACCCTGGATGCCAAGCGTGTCCTTGAGACGGCTTTGTTGTGCGCCTCCCAACCGCTTCAGGTCAGGGAATTGCGCCAACTGTTTCATGATGAACTAGGCGCAGACACACTCAAAACCCTGCTTGAATCGATTCAGCAAGATTGGCAGCAGCGGGGCCTGGAGTTGGTGAATGTCGCCAGCGGTTGGCGCATGCAAAGTCGGCCTGAAATGCGCGATTTTCTCGATCGTATGCATCCCGAAAAACCGCCCAAGTACTCGCGTGCTGCCATGGAGACTTTGGCCATCATTGCGTACCGCCAACCGGTCACGCGCGGTGACATGGAAGATATTCGTGGCGTCACTGTCAATTCGCTGGTTGTCAAGCAACTGGAAGATCGCGGTTGGGTTGAAGTCATCGGTCACCGAGAAACTGTAGGTCGTCCTATGTTGTATGCCACGACACGCCAGTTTCTGGACGATCTGGGCATTTCTTCCCTGGATCAGTTGCCACCGCTGGAAACCCAAGGCGCGACCGAAGGCTTTTTCGAGCAACTGGCCGTGGCACAAGAGCCAGACCCGGCGCAAATGAACATCGCACTGGAAGCGCCTGATCGCCCGGATGCGGACAATACCCAAGAAACACCAGACACATCCGTGTCGCAGGCCCGAGCAGATCCTGCTTTGACGCCTGCGCCTGACCGCATCCCGCATGATGATATTGACACAGGTAACACCCATTGACCAAACCCGGCATTCAGTTTGACGACATCGTCTCAGGCGCCTACGACGAGCCCATCCCGACCTCTGCCGCCGAGCCTGTCAAACGCGTGCTCAGCGCCCAACCCGACACGCCCAAACTTCACAAAGTGCTGGCCCAATCAGGCATGGGCTCCCGGCTGGACATGGAGCAACTCATCGCAGACGGCAAAGTGCTGGTCAATGATGAACCAGCCCACGTCGGGCAACGCATTCAGTACGGCGACCGAATCAAAGTCAACGGCAAGCCGCTCTTTGTCCGCATAGAGCCGCCGCCGCCGCGCGTGATTGCGTATCACAAGCCGGTCGGAGAAATCGTCAGCCGTGACGACCCGCAAAGCCGACCCACCGTGTTTCGCAAACTACCTCGCTTGCAAACCGGTAAATGGCAGTCGGTCGGGCGGCTTGACTTGAACACCGAAGGCTTGCTGCTTTTCACAAATTCCGGCGAACTCGCCAACAAACTCATGCACCCGCGTTTTGGGCTGGAGCGCGAATACGCTGTGCGTGTGCTGGGGCATTTGAGTAATATCGAAAAAGCCAAGTTGCTAGAAGGTGTGCAACTTGAGGATGGCGAGGCCAAATTCGGCAGCTTGGAAGAGGGCGGCGGCGAGGGTGCTAACTGTTGGTACCGGGTGACCATACAAGAAGGCCGTAACCGCGAAGTGCGTCGCATGTTTGAAGCGGTGGGTCACGCGGTCAGCCGCTTGATCCGCATTCGCTACGGAAAAATGCTGCTGCCACGTGGCTTGAAACGCGGCGAATGCATGGAGCTTGACGGTGCGGACACCGAACAATTGATTCGCAGCGCAGGGCTGGGCCGGGTTTCGGCCAAACCCGAGGGCGCTCGCCAATCCGCGCCTGCGCCGGGCGGCGCTCGCAAAACCCGCTCTCACAACCCTGTGGCGGCTGCCAAGCCTGAATTCATTGGTGCTGACAGCTTGTCGCGTCAGCGGCGCGACCAGAAATCGAAAGCCTCACGCACAAAGGCTTTACCGCGCAGGGCTAAAATCAACTGATATTGGCTATTCGCCCTTATTTTTGTCAACTTACTGGAAACCTTTCTCATGGCTATCGAACGCACACTCTCCATCATCAAGCCCGACGCAGTCGCTAAAAACGTCATTGGCCAAATTTACAGCCGCTTCGAAGGCGCTGGCCTGAAAATCATCGCCTCCCGCATGGCTCACCTCAGCCGTGGCGAAGCAGAAGCTTTTTACGCTGTCCACAAAGCCCGTCCATTCTTCAAAGACCTGGTCGATTTCATGATCTCCGGCCCGGTCATGATTCAAGCGCTCGAAGGCGAAAACGCCATCCTGAAAAACCGCGACCTGATGGGCGCAACTGACCCTAAAAAGGCTGACAAAGGCACCATCCGCGCCGATTTTGCTGACAGCATCGACGCCAATGCGGTGCACGGCTCTGACGGTCCCGACACGGCCGCTCAAGAAATCGCGTTTTTCTTCGCCGGCATGAACGTATTCCACCGTTAAATCTCGGCTCGCCCGGTCGCGCCATGAAAACCAATCTGCTCGATTTCGATCTCGATGGCTTGGTCACATGGTGTCAGGCGCAGGGCGAGAAAAAATTCCGTGCGGTGCAACTGTTCCGCTGGATACACCACAAAGGCGTGTCTGATTTTTCGCAAATGACCGATCTGGCGCAAAGCCTGCGCCTGATGTTGCAGGACAAGGCCGAGGTTCGCGCCTTGCCCGTGGTCACCCGACATGACTCTGCCGACGGCACCATCAAATGGATGTTTGATGTCGGCCAGGGCAACGCGATTGAAACCGTCTTCATCCCCGAAACCGACCGTGGCACCTTGTGTGTGTCATCCCAGGCCGGATGCGCTGTCGGTTGCCCGTTTTGCTCGACTGGCGCGCAAGGCTTTAGCCGCAACCTCACCACCGCTGAAATACTGGCGCAACTTTGGTTTGCCGAAACCACTTTGCGGCGTGAACTTGGCACCGATGAACGCGTCATCTCCAATGTGGTGATGATGGGCATGGGCGAGCCCTTGCAAAACTATGCAGCCTTGGTGCCCGCTTTGAAAACCATGCTGGACGATCACGGCTACGGCATGTCGCGCCGCCGGGTGACGGTGTCCACTTCCGGGGTGGTTCCTATGATAGAGCGGCTCAGCCAAGATTGTCCGGTGGCTTTGGCGGTTTCACTTCATGCCCCAGACGATCTGCTTCGCGACCGATTGGTTCCGCTGAACCAGAAATACCCGCTGGTTGAATTGCTGAATGCTTGTCGTGATTATTTGGCTTATGCGCCCCGGGACTTCATCACATTCGAATATTGCATGCTTGACGGCGTGAACGACTCTGATGCGCATGCCCGCGCTTTGGTCGCGTTGGTGCGCCCGCAGCACAGCGAGCCACTGCCGTGCAAATTCAATCTCATTCCCTTCAATCCGTTTCCGGACTCAGGCTTGTTGCGCTCGCCGCCCGAGCGCGTCAAAGCGTTTGCAGCACTTTTGTCTGAAGCAGGCATCGTCACCACTGTGCGTAAGATGCGCGGTGACGACATTGCTGCCGCCTGCGGTCAATTGGCCGGTGACATACAAGACCGCACAGACATTGCGGGCAGACGCGCCAAAACCATTCGCATACACGCCTAATTACGGCAAAATCTCTTCATGAATCAACCTATCCCTTTCTCCAAGCCGCACCGTCAGCGCAGTTTGCAAGCGCGTGTGAGTTGGGGCGATCACGTGGTCACCGTTGGCGGCGATGCGCCGGTTCGCGTGCAATCCATGACCAATACCGACACCGGCGACGCCATCGGCACGGCCATACAAGTTAAAGAACTGGCCTTGGCCGGTTCGGAGCTGGTGCGTATCACGGTGGACACGCCCGAGTCGGCCAAAGCCGTTCCCTACATCCGTGAGCAGCTCGACAAAATGGGCGTGCACGTGCCGCTCGTCGGTGACTTTCATTACAACGGCCACCGCTTGCTCACAGAGTTTCCTGAATGTGCCAAAGCGCTTTCCAAATACCGCATCAACCCCGGCAATGTGGGCAAGGGCGACAAGCACGACAAGCAGTTTGCCCAGATGATCGAGGCGGCCGTACGTTATGACAAGGTGGTGCGTATTGGTGTGAACTGGGGCAGCTTGGACCAAGAATTGTTGGCGCG
>CAMDJS010000159.1 GCA_945900685.1 Bordetella parapertussis | reverse complement strand
TATTCTAACCAAGGCCAGCAACGCAAACTGCGCAACAGATTATTTAATCCGTTTGAGTTGTGGGCGGGTGGAACTCGGCGCGGCAGGCGCGGGGGTTTCTTCCTGCGCGGTGGCCGGCTTGGCGGAGTCCAAGTCTGCGGCCGATGGGGCGGGAAAAGCCATGCCCTGCCCGTTTTCGCGCGCGTAAATGGCCAGCACTCTGCCCATGGGAACCACAATTTCTCTGGCCACGCCGCCGAACCGCGCTTTGAACTCAATAAACTCATTGCTCAACTGCAAGCCGCTGGTGGCATCGAAACTGACGTTGAGGACAATTTCTCCGTTGTTGACATAGTCACGCGGGACTTGAACCGTTTGATCAACCATGACAGCCACATAAGGTGTGTAACCGTTATCGGTACACCATTGATGCAAAGCCCTCACAAGATAAGGGCGGGTTGATGTGGACTGGGAGATATTGATCATGCGATTTATTTGCGCATCACCTTTTCAGAAGGCGTCAACGCCTCAATGTAGGCAGGTCTGGAGAAAATACGTTCCGCGTATTTCAGCAATGGTGCAGCGTTCTTTGACAACTCGATGCCATAGTGATCCAAGCGCCACAGCAACGGCGCGATGGCGACATCAAGCATGGAGAAATTGTCGCCCAGCATGAATTTGTTTTTCAAAAACACGGGGGCGAGTTGTGTCAAACGGTCGCGAATATGCGCGCGGGCTTTCTCCAGCACTTTCTCGTTGCTTTTTTGAACCCGCGACTCCAACGAAGTCACATGGGTGAACAGTTCTTTTTCGAAGTTCAGTAAAAACAAACGAACCCGGGCACGGTCCACAGGGTCGCCGGGCATGAGTTGGGGATGCGGGAAACGCTCGTCAATGTACTCATTGATGATGTTGGACTCATACAAAATAAGATCGCGCTCAACCAAGATAGGCACTTGGCCGTATGGGTTCATCACATTGATGTCTTCTGGCTTGTTGTAGAGATCCACATCACGGATTTCAAAATCCATGCCCTTTTCAAACAACACGAAACGGCAACGGTGGGAAAAAGGACAAACTGTCCCAGAGTACAAGACCATCATGAGCGTGGCTCCTGAAATATAAAAGGTTTAACAGGCCCGGATAGGCCTATTGTAAAAACCCGCCGAAGCGGGTTAAAGCTGATTTGCTTAGCGAATATCTTTCCAGAATGCGGCATTCAAACGCCAGGCAATGAACATGAAAATCAACAGAAAGATCATGACCCAGACACCGATTTTCACGCGTGTGCTTTGTGCAGGCTCTGACATCCATTGCATGTAGTTAACCAAATCGCCAACAGCCTCATCGTACTCTGTCAGGCTGAGCTTGCCTGGTGAGACTTGCTTCCAGCCTTTGAAGACCTGGGTTTCGTGACCGTGCGACTGAATGGTTTCATACACAGGTTGGCGCTCGCCTTGCAATTCCCACAACACATGAGGCATGCCCACATTGGGAAACGCCAGGTTGTTCCAGCCGGTGGCCTTGGTCGGGTCTTTGTAATAGCTGCGCAAGTAGGTATAGATGTAATCAGCACCCGTGCCGCCATGGCCTGAGCGTGAACGGGCAATCACTGTCAAGTCGGGCGGGTTACCACCAAACCAGTCTTTGCCTTGTTTCGGGTCCATGGCAATTTTCATGGTGTCGCCGACTTTATCGGTGGTGAACAACAAGTTGTCTTTGATCTGTTGCTCGGTCAATCCGATGTCCGTCAAGCGGTTAAAGCGCATATAGGCAGCAGCGTGGCAATTGAGGCAGTAGTTGACAAACAACTTGGCGCCGTTTTGCAGGGAGCCCAAATCATTGAGCTTGTTGGGCGCCTTGTCCCAAGCGATGGAGTCGGTAGAGGCGGCAAATGCGGACCAACTTGAGAACATGCTGATCAGCAGGCAGAGAATGATTTTTTTCATGGTTGTTTGCTCCGGGCTGTTTCAATGAGCGGCAAAGTTGACACGGGCCGGTACAGGCTTGGTCTCACCCAGACGACTCCACCATGGCATGAGCAGGAAAAAACCAAAATAATACAAAGTGCCGATTTGTGAAACTCGCTCGCCAATCAGGGATGGGGGCTTGACACCCAAGTAACCCAACACGAAGAAATTGACAACAAAAGCGACATAAAGGTACACATGCCAATCGGGACGGTAGCGGATGGACTTGACAGCGCAGTTGTCTAACCAAGGCAAGAAGAACAGGATGATGACCGAACCACCCATGACCACCACACCCCAGAATTTGGCGTCAATCGCCAACATCAAACCGACCAGCGCCAGCGCGCCGCCGATGACCGCCGCTTTGAGTGTGCTGCTGATGGCTGCGCGGGTAGCGCCAAGATAGGCGGCCACGATCACGCAGACAATGAGTGCATACATCATTTCGCCGGTGATGGCGCGCAGCATGGAGTAGTAAGGCGTGAAATACCAAACCGGTGCGATGTGCAAAGGCGTTTTCAGCGGATCGGCTGGAATGAAGTTGTTGTATTCCAAGAAGTAGCCGCCGAACTCAGGCGCGAAGAAAATGATGGCCGAGAACACCAGCAAAAAACCCATCACACCCATGATGTCGTGCACGGTGTAGTAAGGGTGGAAAGGAATGCCGTCCAGTGGTTTGCCATTGGCATCTTTGGTGGCTTTGATTTCAATGCCGTCAGGATTGTTGGAGCCGACTTCATGCAAAGCAATGATATGCGCAACGACCAAGCCAAGCAAAACCAAAGGTACGGCAATCACGTGAAAAGCGAAAAAGCGGTTTAAGGTGGCATCTCCGACCACATAGTCACCGCGAATCAGCAAAGCCAAATCTGGACCGATGAAAGGAATGGCTGAGAACAGATTCACGATCACCTGTGCGCCCCAATAGGACATTTGGCCCCAAGGCAGCAAATAGCCCATGAAAGCCTCGCCCATCAAGGCCAAGAAAATGGCGCAACCGAACAACCAAACGAGTTCGCGTGGCTTGCGGTAGGAGCCGTAAATCAGACCACGGAACATGTGCATATAAACCACGACGAAGAAGGCGGAAGCGCCAGTGGAATGCATGTAGCGAATCAACCAACCCCATGGCACGTCGCGCATGATGTATTCAACAGACGCGAATGCAGTGGCTGCATCCGGCTTGTAGTGCATGGTCAAGAAAATGCCGGTGACGATTTGCATGACCAGCACCAGCATGGACAAAACGCCGAAGAAATACAAAAAGTTGAAATTCTTAGGTGCGTAATATTCGCTCAAATGGTCTTTGTAAAGCTTGGAGAGCGGAAACCGGTTGTCCACCCAGTTCAGCGCTTTTTCCGCCATTGGGGCGTTCGGGGAAATCTCTTTGAATTCAGCCATGGTGGTTACCTTTAAGCCTTGTTGTCTTCGCCAATCAGCAAACGACTGTCTGACAGATACATGTGGGGAGGAACTTCGAGGTTATCCGGTGCGGGTTTGTTTTTGTAAACACGGCCGGCCATGTCGAAGGTGGAACCGTGACAAGGGCAGAGAAAACCGCCTTGCCAGTCGTCCGGCAGCGAAGGCTGGGGACCCATTTGAAATTTGTCGCTGGGCGAGCAACCCAAATGAGAGCAAATACCAACACCAACGAAAAATTCGGGCTTGATGGAACGCATTTGGTTGCGTGCATAAGCAGGTGTCAATTCAACTGGGTTGCGCATGGATTGCGGATCGGCCAATTGGGCTTCGACTTGTTTCAAGGTGTCCAATTGCTCTGGCGTGCGACGGATGATCCACACAGGTTTGCCGCGCCACTCGACCGTGAGTTTTTCACCGGGCTTGATGGCGGAGATGTCTACTTCAACCGCGGCACCAGCGGCTTTGGCGCGCTCGGACGGATTGAAAGTGCTGACGAAGGGGACAGCGACTGCCGC
>CAMDJS010000158.1 GCA_945900685.1 Bordetella parapertussis | reverse complement strand
ACTTCGTTCAAAGCACCATCCGCTGTTTGCAGCATGCTGATCGCATCGTTGGCGTTACGCACAGCAGCATTCAAACCTTTGATCTGTGCTGTCATGTTCTCGCGAATCGACAAGCCTGCAGCATCGTCAGACGCTTTGTTGATGCGGCTGCCAGTAGACAAGCTCTCCATCGTGTTGGCCATCACTCGGCCATTCTTCACAAGCGCACTGGTCGATACCAGAGCCTTCACATTGGTGTTGATGACAGTTGACATTTACAGCACTCCTAACATATGGGTCTTAAATAACTTACAAACTGATTTGGCAAGTTGATCGTTATTTAGCGACTGTTCACCAACGATCTCTTTCCACCGAACTTCAAATCTCCTGACGGTCTTTTCAACTCGTCACAGCTAAAGAATCGGTTGGTGTTTGTCAAGCTTTAATTGCATTGATGCAATTATTTTTTTGAATGCTGTAACTGATCAGGTAATGATCAGTAGCTTAGAAAATAGTCAGCTGTTAAGAAACGAATGTTTAAGCTGAAGTGCGTCAATTAAAAGAGCAACGCTTACTCAAAAATAACCTCACCCGCGTAGCGCAGATATCGCTATCGATGTGGGGGTTTAACCAAACTTAAAGTTTTTGATTGAACAAAATGCCTTTTAAAGAATCAATGTTTTGAGCAACTTTGATCACCACTTCAGAAGGAATGGTGCGAACCACTTCGCCCGATTGCAAATTCTTCACCGTGATAACGGGTCCATCAATAGCCTGGTTCATCGAAAAACCCAGCTGAACCTTGGAATTGGCCATATGTTGGTTGGCTTCTCCCAAGATTTTTTTCAATTTTTGCTGCATCTCAATAGGGTCAATCGCAAGATCGGCCTTTTTAATTTGAACGATTTCAGCTTTGCGCACCGATGCATCGAGTGGCTTTGGGCCATTTGGAGCAGCAGTTTGAACTTTAGGGGTATGGACCTCTGGCTTAGCAGGGGGTGTACCTTTGATGTCTGGAATCATATAAATACCCTAAATTTAGCGACCATGAACGAGGAAAAGATGCACATTGCACCGATTCGTCATAACTATCGACATGACTAGAGGAAACTTTAGCGAAAAATAAAAAATAATTTATTTAGCTATTTAGTTATTTATATTGAGCCATCATTCCTTCAAAAGTGCTCTTCAGACTGGATTTTGTGCTGTTATTTTGACCGACCATGCTGTCCATGACTGCAAATTGTCTGGTGTAGCGTTGCAGCAAAGTGTCCATTCGGAGGTTGAGTTTGGCTAAATCTTCCTTGTAGCGCGCAATTTCAGTGTTGGTATTGCGGGTCTGATAGGCCAAATCGCCGGTTGATCTGAGCATTTTGGACAACTTTCCAAAAGCGTCATTGGCTATGGATATTTTCTCCACACTGTATTCGCTGGTGTTGCTTCTATTGCCAGAAAACATGGTCACAACATCATCAAAATTGGTTTTGAGTTTGGCGTCGAGAACCGTTGCATCTAAAGACATGACCCCTGTCTGATCGATACTCACCCCAATGTCGCGCAATGAAGTAATACCCCCACTTGTACTGTTGGAGTTGTCCATGAACATACTGCGCAACGTGGTTTTGATGGCTCTGACCAATGAGTCGTTAGGCAGTGTTCCCCCATAGGTCTCAAGCGTCGATTTTGCATCTCCCATTTCCTTCAACAGGCTTTGGGTATCGTTGTAGGCCAGCACGAGATTCTGAACTTTTTCTGCGGTGCTGGTGGTTTCGCGTGAAAGCTGAATACTGGTGGTGGCCAAGGACCGCATGCTGATGCTCACACCTTGCAATGCGTCAGTCACCGTGTTGCTAGAGCGCTTGTAACTGATGCCGTCAATCGTGAAAGCCGCATCTTGGGCCGTTTGCAAGTCGGTGAAACTCAAATTGCTATCGCTGTCGGTCAGGGTGAAATCATTGTCTTCACCCGTGGCACTGGTGAGCAAAATTTTGTAAGGGCTGGCGTCTGCGCTGCTGGTATAGACCAACTGGGCTTTGACGCCCTTGTTGGCAATATTGATAGCGTCCACCACACCTTGAGGCGTATCACTGCCAGCAGTGACGCTGATGGTGGAGGCTGTGCCTTGGTAGTTCAAACTCAAGGACATGGCCGCGCCGCCATTGATAGACGTGGTCGCTAATGCGTAGGTACTGCTGACACTGCGCTGGGCTTTGGCCAAGGCTGTTACCGTCAACTCATGGATACCTTCAGTGGCCGTCGCGCCTGCAGACACGGTGAACGCTGAGGTGTTGTCAGCTGTCGCTGTCACACCCGTAAAGTCTGTTTTGTCATTCAACGCAGCAAATGCCTTTTTCACCTCACCAAGCATGAAGGTAACAGCGCCATAACCGGTGACTTTGGCCTCAGACTTTGCGATCTTGCCATTGATCATGTTCTCTTTGGGAATACGTTCTGCGTCAACCAAGTTTTGCGCCAAGGAGGTCACATCCACGCCAGAGCCTGCGCCCAGCGTATTCATGATCTTTTGGGCATTGGCCTTGTTGGCCTTGGCAATATCCGCAGCCGTACTGGTCGTCGTCGTGGAAACTGCGGAGGTGGCCATAGGAGTTTATTTAGATGTGTATTGGTATATCGACAAGTCTACGGAAAACTTGAGCCATTAATTGATATAACTGAAAAGTGTTAACTTTGAAATCTTGGCAAAGCTGCTTTGCGCTGCTTCCAAAGCCAACTGGTCTTTGTTCATCTTGGTGATGGCTTCTGTGTAGTCTAAGTCTTGTACATCCGACAACGTGGTCTTCAAGCGCAGACTGATTTCGTCGAGCACACTGTTTTGTGAATCCACCACATTCATGTCGGTGCCCACCTGTGCGTTGGCATCAATGATGCCTTGCTGCATGCGGTCAAGTTCTTTGATGCCGCGCTGGATATTGGGTCGGTCTGATGTGGCCACTGCGTTGGCCATGTCTGACAAGGCTTGGAAAAAGCCCACACCTACCCTGTTGCCCTTGTCATCCACACGCACCAAATGCACAAAGGCGTCGGACCCAGGAATATTCAAGTTCATACGACGGTTGTCGCCCACAGGGACCACCATGCGGCTTTGGTCGCCTTGGTAGACCACCCGCCCCTTGGCGTCTTGGCCAAATGGCGCTTGCCCTACACGCGAACCGGCAAACAAAAAATTGCCATTGGAGTCTTGAGAATTGGCCAGGCTCAAGATTTGGTCTTTGAGTTGGGTCATCTCCAAAGAAAGGGTGCGTCGGTCAGCTGGACTCAAGGTGTCGTTGCCGGCTTGCACCGCCAACTCTTTGAAACGGTACATGACGTTGCTGGTGTTTTTCAATGCGGTTTCTTCGGCTTGTAAACGGATATTCACCGCTTTCAAATTGCCTTGGTAGCTTTTTTGACGCGCCAATTCAGAGTCCAGGCGGGTAATCAAAGATGCTTTGTCGGGTTCATCACTGGGTTTGTTGATTTGCTTACCCGTAGACAACTGCTCTTGGGTTTTAGCCAAGCTGCCTTGGATACTGCCAAGCTGTTTGCTGGCTTTATCAAAAAACATGCTGGTCGAGACTTTCATCACCATGGCTGTAATCTCCTTCAGCGAATTTGAACAATCGAGTCAAACAACTGACCCGAAATTTGCAATGACTTGGCAGCAGCTTGGTAGGCCTGCTGAAAACGAATCAGGTCGGCGGCTTCGTCATCAAGGTTGACGCCAGAGACTTTGTCACGCGACTGCTTGGCCTGGGCATTCACCACGGTCAAAGCTTGTTGGGTGATCTTGGCCTGCTGAGCGGCATTGCCCACGGTATTGACTTGATCGATATAAGAATCAGAAAAACTTTTGTTGCCAATCACGCCTTTTTTAGACAAATCGACCATGACCAGCATGTTTTCGTTGTTACCCAAGCCGTCGTGGTTTCCGTCAACCGCAAACACATCGCCCACGTCGGGAGAGCGGGTGAATTTGAT
>CAMDJS010000157.1 GCA_945900685.1 Bordetella parapertussis | reverse complement strand
GCAATATCGGCGCGGTGCTGGGGTAATTGATCTGCAGACTTTTTGCATTGGGTCAGCACCGCAGTTTTGAGTCCGGCAAAAGAAAAATCCAAATTGGGTTGATGCAGCAAGGGGCGGGGAAACGCATACGCATCCTCACGGCCTTGGTTAGCCAATGCGGCTAAAGCAGGGCCGCCTGGATAACCCAAGCCAAGCAATTTCGCTGATTTGTCAAACGCTTCACCAGCTGCGTCATCGATGGTTTCACCCAATAACTCGTATTGACCAAGTGCTTTGACCCACATCAGTTGTGTGTGTCCACCCGACACCAACAAAGCCACAAAAGGAAATTGTGGCGGGTCGTCGCTTAGGAACGGGGACAACAAATGGCCTTCCAAATGATGAATTCCCATCACAGGCTTGCCCAAGCTGGCAGCCAAAGCGCAAGCAGAGGCCGCACCAACCAACAGAGCACCTGCCAACCCCGGGCCTCGGGTGTAGGCCACCACATCAATATCCGACAGAGATTGCTGGGCAGAAGCCATCACCTGCTCCACCAACGGGACGAGACGACGGATATGGTCTCGGCTGGCAAGTTCGGGCACGACGCCACCATAGGCCTCGTGCATTGCTGCTTGGGTATGCAAATGCTGCGCAAGCAGCTGTGGCCAAACGGTGCTTTCACCCGTGCGAACCAAAGCCACACCAGTTTCATCGCAAGAAGATTCAATCCCTAGTATCAACATGGCGCTGAGTTTAGCCCTGCTTGATTCATTACATAACTACAAGTCATTTAACTTATCAGACAATATCAACTATGAGCATTGCGCATTTCATTCGGGAAATTGGACGAGGCAAAGAAGGGGCAAGGGATTTGTCGCGTGAGCAGGCTTGTGAAGTCATGACACAAGTGTTGCTGGGCTCTGTTGACCCAGTGGCATTAGGCGCTTTTTGTATTGCCATGCGCATCAAAGGTGAAACGCCTGAAGAAATGCTGGGCTTTCTGGATGCTGTTCATGCGCAACTGCAAGTATTCACCAATAACGAGCCTCAACCGGTTGTTGTCTTGCCAAGCTACAACGGCTCACGAAGACTGCCTTTGCTCACGCCGCTGCTGGCAAAAATATTGGCCCACAGGGGACATGCTGTGTTGATACATGGCGCTCATACCGAGGACACACGTGTATCCACACAAGAGGTCTTATCTGAATTGGGGATGACCGCCTCAACCCGTACCAAAGCCATTGCCAAAGGCGAAGTGGTGTTCGCACCCACACGGTTGCTGAGCGAAGGTATTTGGTCACTGCTACAAGTTCGCCGCCAAACAGGTTTGCGTAATTCTGCCCACAGTCTGGTCAAGTTGATGAACCCTGTTTCAGGTCCTAGCATTCAAGTCGCCAGCTACACCCATCCGGAATACGCTTTGTCAATGCAAGCAACCCTTGAAGGTCTGAAAGCCAATGCCTTGCTGCTGCGGGGTACGGAGGGAGAGCCTGTGGCTGACCCTCGAAAACTGCCCACTATGCGTTGCTTTGTCCAAGGACAGGCTTTCACACAGCTCGATATTGCATCTCAAGTTGCACATGACACCATCGACATTCCCATGGGCATGAATGCGATGCAAACAGCTGAATTGATTGATGCGATGATCCATGGAAGCAAGCCGATTCCACCGCCTATACAAGCGCAAGCAGAACTCATTTCGCGCTTGTCCTTGGCCTGTATGGATCAAAGTGTTAGAAACAACGCGCCATGAAAAAAACATCACCCTCTGTATTTGTCACGCTGGTTGGCGCAGGGCCTGGCGACCCTGATCTCTTGACGCTCAAAGCGGTCAAAGCGCTGCAACAAGCAACGGTCATTTTGGTTGACGACTTGGTTCACCCCGATGTTTTGCAACATGCCCCTGCGCAAGCACGTATTGTTCATGTAGGCAAGCGTGGTGGTTGTCAATCGACACCTCAAGCCTTTATCGAAAAATTGATGGTGCAAGAGGCCTTGGCAGGCGAAACCGTGGTGAGACTCAAAGGAGGAGACCCCTTGCTGTTTGGTCGGGCTGGAGAAGAAATTGCTTACCTTCAGTCACATGGCGTGGGCGTACAAGTGATCAACGGCGTCACGGCGGGTCTTGCCGCCGTCAATAGCCTTGGCGTTTCATTAACGCATCGGCAGTATGCCCACGGTGTGGTCATGGTGACTGGGCATTCACCCTCAAGCCATTTAAATACGCCTCCAGTGAATTGGGAACTTCTAGGTCACACCGCGCATACTTGCCGATTGACACTGGTCATTTACATGGGCATGACAAGTTCGCAAGAGTTACAAGCAGCCTTATTGTCATCCATGCCTGCCGACACACCCATTGCAGTGGTGCAAAACGCAAGCACACTCAATGAATGCAGTGTTATCGGTCAACTACAGGCCTTACATACCTTGATTGAATCATCTGGAATGGCAAGTCCTGCCGTGATTTTGGTGGGCGATGTGCTCAATACGCTTGCCAGCTTACGCAATGAAGAATCAAATCTTCATAAAGCTTATGCCATTGCCCGTCCTGGCGCTTGATGGACAGAGGATAATCATGGCTTTAGACATTGGACATAAACATGGAAGCAGAACGCATCAACAACATTGGTAACTTGCTGAACGATTTGCAAGCGCGAACACTTGATCTTCGGGGGTATCTTTGACTTCGATGCCAAATCTGAACGACTGAGAACAGTCAACGCTTCCCTTGAAGACCCAAGCGTTTGGAACGACCCCAAAAAAGCGCAAGAACTGGGCAAAGAAAAAAAGTCTCTTGACGATATTGTGCTTAGCATTGGCCGCTTGGGCCAAGAAATTGAAGACAACACAGAGTTGTTTGACATGAGCAAGTCTGACAACGATGAGTCAGGACTTCTGACCATAGAAGAAGACACACAGCGCATCTTGTCTGAGGTTGAAAAACTCGAATTTCGGCGCATGTTCAACAACCCTGCCGATCCGCTGAATGCATTTCTTGACATTCAAGCCGGAGCGGGTGGCACGGAGGCTTGCGACTGGGCCAGCATGCTTTTGCGCCAATACTTGAAATACGCAGAACGCAAAGGATTTAAGGCGACATTGGAAGACGAGTCTCCAGGGGACGTCGCTGGTATCAAAGGCGCCACCCTGAAAATTGAGGGTGAATACGCGTTTGGTTTATTGCGAACGGAAACAGGTGTGCATCGTTTGGTTCGCAAGTCTCCGTTTTACTCTGCAGGTGGACGTCACACCAGTTTTGCCAGCGTGTTTGTCTACCCTGAAGTGGACGACTCCATTGAAATCGATATCAATCCCTCCGATGTGCGAACCGACACCTTCCGCGCCAGTGGCGCAGGTGGGCAACACATCAATAAAACCGATTCTGCAGTTCGCCTGACCCATATTCCTACAGGCATCGTCGTTCAGTGCCAAGACGGAAGAAGCCAACACAGCAACCGCGATGTGGCATGGAAGCGTTTACGCTCCCGTCTGTATGACTTTGAAATGCGAAAACGCATGGAAGCCCAACAAAAACTGGAAGACACTAAGACCGATGTGGGCTGGGGACACCAAATTCGCAGCTATGTGCTTGACCAAAGTCGCATCAAAGATTTGCGTACCAATGTTGAAATCAGCAACACCCAAAAAGTGCTGGACGGCGACTTGGACGCTTTCATTGAAGCCTCGCTCAAACAAGGTGTTTGATGTTTCACTCCAAACCTTGCTGTCACTCCAAACCATGCTGTCACTTCCAACCTTGCTGTCACTTCAAACCTCGCTGTCACTTCCAACCTCGCTGTCACTGCGAGCGAAGCGAAGCAGCCCCCCCCTATGAATCAGGAGAAATGCAATGCGTGAAGGACAAGCCGTTGTGACGCGGCGAGAAGACTACCAAGTACCTAGCTTTTGGATAGATACCGTTGATTTGGTGTTTGATCTGGATCTAACCAAAACACGGGTCCTCAACACCATGACGTTGCGCCGAAACGCG
>CAMDJS010000156.1 GCA_945900685.1 Bordetella parapertussis | reverse complement strand
TGACCCAGTTATCCACGGAAGAAATCGTCAATTTAGGTGTCGCTTTGATTCCAGAAGGACGCAGGCTATTTCCTAAGTTAACAGTTGAAGAAAACTTGTTGCTAGGCGCATTCAGAGAGTCTTCTAGGCCCAAAATTCCTGAAAATATGGCTTTCTGCTTTGAAGCTTTCCCATTGCTTAAAGAACGCCGTACCCAACTCGCTGGATCAATGTCTGGTGGCCAACAACAGATGCTGGCAATTGCACGCGCTTTGATGTCTTCTCCGCGATTGCTTTTGGTCGATGAGCCATCAGTCGGGCTTTCACCTTTGTTGGTGTCCCAAACAATTACCAAACTAAAAGAGCTCAAGGATCGCTACAACCTCACCGTTTTGATGGCAGAACAAAACTTTAAACAAGCCATGCGGATTGCTGACTTTGGTCACATCATCGTCCATGGTGAAATTGTTTTCAAAGGCGATGTTGACACGCTGATGAACAATGATCTGGTGAAGAGCTACTACCTAGGCATATGAGCCCAGCTATTGAGCCTTTTAGCTTTGGTAACGTTTTATAGAGGAGTTTTAGATGAAGTCCCCTGACTTTGAGTACGTAAAGGCTAAAAATATAGAGGACGTTTTTGCGTCCTTACATACTTACAAAGACTCTGCTCAGATTTTGGCTGGTGGTCAAAGTTTGCTTGCCATGTTGAATCTGCGTATGGCTAACCCACAGATATTGATCGATATCAGTGGCATCAACACCATGAAAGGGATTGAAAAGTTAGGCAATACCCTGCGTATTGGTGCATTGACTACGCACAACGACATTCTCAATTCAGATTTGGTGAAACTCCATGTGCCACTTCTGGCGCAAGCTGTCCCTTATGTGGCGCATTTAGCGATTCGTAATAAAGGCACTATCGGTGGCAGCCTTGCCTTGGGCGATCCAGCGGCCGAATACCCTGCTGTAGCTTTGGCATTGAATGCCACACTAATTATTCAAAGTTCCAAAGGCGAAAGACGCGTCAAGGCGCACGACTTTTTTATTAGTCTGTACCGAACTGCTGTTCAATCTGAAGAGGTTCTCATAGCAGTCGAATTCCCACTAGCCACAAGCAACCATAGATTTGTATTTCTAGAATTAGCAAGACGAAAAGGTGATTACGCCATGGTGGGACTTGCCGTTGCTCTCACGATGGATGGCAAAACCATCCGTGAATGTGCTTTGTCTTTCATGGCGATGGATGACAAACCTGTACTTGCGCCCTCTGCGATGAAAGCGTTGACTGGTCAACAAATCCATCCTGAGAGTATTTTGTTGGCGCAAAATGCCTTAGACACAGACCTAGATCCGCCAGGCGATTTGCAAGCCAACGCATTGACCAAAAAACATCTAGCGCGGGTCCTTTTATCAAGGGCCTTAATGCAATCAGGAGATTCTCATGTCTGATCGTTGTATGCATGCCCAATTTACAGTCAATGGTGAGTCAGTCAATGCTCAAGTGCCTGTTCGAATGCACTTGGTCGATTATTTGCGCGAAGAAATGGGGCTCACCGGATCACATCTGGGTTGCGAACATGGAGTTTGTGGAGCGTGCCAAGTCATGGTCGATGGCCAAGTCGTTCGCGGTTGCTTGACCTTAGCAATTCAAGCAGACGGAAAAAATGTCCAAACGATTGAAGGACTGTCTGAGAGTCGCGAACTACAACAATTGCAAGCGGCATTTTTGAAGCACAACGCTTTTCAATGTGGTTTCTGTTCCTCAGGAATGCTGTTAACAGCTCTTGACATCACCAAGCACCAACAACACGCTTCTCGTGATGAGATTAAGGAATTAATTTCGGGCAACTATTGCAGATGCACAGGCTACCAAGCCATTGTCGATGCGATTGAATCTGTCTTGCATGCTAATCTGTCGTCCCCTTCTACTCAGTCAGGAGTAAAAGTATGAATGCGCGTAATGAACTTCCTATTCAGCCTGAAACGGTTACCGTTCAGAACAACTATGTCGGACAAAGTGTTCCACGCTCAGGGGCAAAAAAGTTGCTTGAAGGCCGTGGCACCTATTTAGACGACATACGCTTACCGCGATTGGTACATGTGGTTTACTTTAGAAGTCCCCATGCGCATGCTCGAATCAAGCATTTAGATTTGTCCCAAGCGCGCAAACAACCTGGCGTGGTGGCGGTATTTGACGGCCATGACGTTGCACAGTTTTGTACGCCATGGGTTGGCGTTTTAGGGCATCTCAAAGGTATTCGATCTGCGCCTCAATATGCGATTGCACCTGAGAGAGCCTGTTGGCAAGGTGAAGCCGTTGCTGCCATCGTTGCTCAAACACGCAGACAAGCCGAAGACGCCTTAGACCATGTGGTCGCAGATTGGGATGTACTGCCTGCCGTGACAGACATGCAAGCCTCTTTGGACGGCAAAGTCGTCATTCATCCTGATTTAGGCGATAACAAGTGCTTTAACCGTGAGTTGGTGACCGATGGATTTGAAGACGCGTTTGCAAAAGCTGATGTCGTGGTTGAGAAAGTGTATGAGTTCAGTCGCCACACTGGTGTGACCAACGAACCCCGTGGCATTTTGTCGGACTACAACCCCGCCGACAACATGCTGACCGTGTATCAAGGTACCCAAGCGCCCAACATGATGCAAGATCTTTTCTCGCGCCATTTGAATATCCCTGAATCGAATGTGCGTGTCATCTGCAAAGATGTTGGCGGATCATTCGGCATCAAAGTCCATGTGTATGCGGATGAAATGGCGACCGCGGCTATCTCCGTCATGCTCAAACGCCCTGTGAAATTTGCAGCCGATCGCATTGAATCGTTTCTGACCGATATCCATGCGCGTGAACATAAAGTCAAAATCAAACTGGCTTGTACCCAACAAGGTGACATCATTGCCTTTGATATGGTGGACTTAACAGGCATTGGGCCGTATTCAGTCTATCCACGCACAAGCGGCATTGAGGGCAATCAAGTCGTTAATTTGACCGGCGGGCCTTATAAGCACAAGCATTACAAAGCTAAGTTAGATGTCGTATTCACCAATAAAAATGTGACCTGCCAATACCGCGCAGTGGGACACCCGATTGCCATGGCAGTGACTGAAGGCATTGTGGATGAAGCTGCCAGAAAAATTGGTATGGATCCAGCCGATTTCCGTAGAAGAAATTTAATCGCTGACGATGCCTATCCCTACACATTCCCCTCTGGCGTGAAGTTTGAAAAACTTTCGCACCATCAGTGCCTCGATAAATTGCTGGCCTTGATGGATTACCCAGAACTTCGCAAAGAGCAACAAGCGCTGCGCGCCAAAGGTATTTACCGCGGCATTGGGCTTGCCGCCATGATCGAGGTCACTAACCCCTCCCCTGCTTTTTACGGTGTAGGTGGCGCACGCATATCTGCACAAGATGGGGCAACGATTCGTCTTGATCCAGCAGGTATGGTCAATGTATTGGTGAGTGTTACCGAGCAAGGCCAAGGCACAGAGGCTATCTTCACGCAAATCGCAGCAACGGCTGTTGGTGTCAAAGTTGAAAATGTGCGAGTGATTACAGGCGACACAGCCGTCACGCCTTACGGTGGTGGCACATGGGCATCGCGCGGTGCTGGCATTGGTGGAGAAGCCGTGTTGCAAGCTGGCAAAGTGTTGCGCTCGCACATCCTGGATGTAGCAGCAGCCATTTTGAAAGTTGACGTTGCGACCATCGACTTAGTCAACGGCGTAGTGCTAGATAAGCTCACAAGAACAGAGCAAATGCCCATCAGTGAAGTGGGGCGCGTGGCGTACTTCAGACCCGACACTTTACCCATGGATTTCCAATCCGAACTAACGGTCACGCGTCACTACACACCTCGCGAATACGGCTTTACATTCACCAACGGTATTCAGGCTTCTTATGTGGAAGTCGATACCGAAACGGGATTTGTCAAACTTCTCAAGCATTGGTGCGTAGAAGATTGCGGCACTGTGATCAACCCCATGCTGGTCGATGAACAAATTCG
>CAMDJS010000155.1 GCA_945900685.1 Bordetella parapertussis | reverse complement strand
GGCGATTTGCCGCTGGAATGGCTCATCGCCAAAGCCAAATCGCCGATGACGTAAATATCCGGGTGGCCGGGCAGGCTCAAATCCGAACTGACCACCACCCGACCGGCGCGGTCAATCTGGCAACCGGTGTTGTCGGCCAATTTTTGGCCGAGCGATGATGCCGCTACACCGGCTGCCCAGACCACGCATTGGGTGGCGATCCGGTAATCGACCGTGCCCATCACACCCGCAGGGGCGGGGCCACGCACTTCCAAACCGGTGGCATCAATGCCGGTGACGATGGCGTTCAAACGCACCTCGACCCCCAGTTTTTGCAATTGTTCCAAGGCTTTTTGGCTGAGTGCTTCGGGCATGGCCTGCAACACGCGCGGACCGCCTTCGATCAGCAAAATGCGGGCGTCATGCGGGTTGATGCGGCGAAATTCACCCACCAATGTCTGGCGCGCGATTTCGGCAAACGCACCGGCCATCTCCACACCGGTGGGGCCTGCACCGATGACGCACAGCGTCAGCCAGTTTTGGCGTTTCTCCGGGTCAGGTTCTTTTTCTGCCGACTCGAATGCAAACAAGACTTGACGGCGAATCTCAAAGGCGTCTTCCAGCGTTTTCAAGCCCGGTGCGAATGCAGACCATTCGTCATGGCCGAAATAACTGTGGGTGGCACCGGCGGCGACGATCAAATGGTCAAACACCAAGGTGCTGCCGTCAGACAAATGCACTTTCTTGTCTTTGGCGTCAATGTCTGTCACCTCGGACAACAGCGTGGTCAGATTGGCTTGGTGCCGGAACAGACTGCGGGTCGGCGCGGCAATGGCGGGCGCGGCCAAGCCAGCGGTGGCGACTTGGTACAGCAAAGGCTGGAACAAATGGTGGTTGGTTTTGTCAATCAGTGTGATGTCGACCGGGGCTTTGGCCAATGACTTGGCGGCCTCTAAACCGCCAAAACCACCACCGATGATGACCACATGGGGTCTGTTATGCATCATGTCAGATCCATTGTGGAGAACTACTACTAGGGAAAACCATTACTTATCATAAAGCAAGTGGTGAGGGGATCTGCAGCCTAGCCAAGCAACGGCAGAAGTCGTCAGTTGGTTTGCAGCCTGCGCTGATGCCGGGCGATTTGCGCTTTGACTTGCGCTGGTGCCGTGCCACCCAAGGTATTGCGTGCATTCAGCGAGCCTTGCAGGCTCAGCACCTCAAACACATCTGGCTCAATCGCCGGGTGAAAGGCTTGCAGTTGAGCCAGCGCCAATGCCGACAAATCCACCCCCAAACCTTGCGCGGTTTTCACCGCATGCGCCACGGTTTCGTGCGCGTCACGAAACGGCAAACCTTTTTTCACCAGATAGTCGGCCAAGTCGGTGGCGGTGGCGTAGCCCTTGCTGGCGGCTTCTTGCATGCGCGTCTTGTTGACCGTCAAGCCGCCTTCTTTGGCGCCGGTGGCTGTGTTGACTTGCCCGCCGATCATTTCAGCAAAGATGCGCAGCGTGTCTTTCAAAGTGTCCACCGTGTCGAACAGCGGCTCTTTGTCTTCCTGGTTGTCTTTGTTGTAGGCCAGCGGCTGCGCTTTCATCAAAGTGATCAGCCCCATCAAGTGGCCGACAACGCGCCCGGTTTTGCCGCGCGCGAGTTCGGGCACATCCGGGTTTTTTTTCTGCGGCATGATGGATGAGCCGGTGGTGAAGCGATCCGCGATTTGGATGAAGCCGAAGTTCTGGCTCATCCAGATGATGAGCTCTTCGCTCAAGCGACTGATGTGCAACATGCACAGCGTGGCTGCCGAGGTGAACTCGATGGCGAAATCCCGGTCGCTGACCGCGTCCAAACTGTTTTGACAGACTTGCGCCGTGCCGTGTGCATCGACCATGCCCAGCGTGCGGGCCACGCGTTCGCGGTCCAAGGCATAGGTGGTGCCGGCCAGCGCCGCCGAGCCCAGCGGCAAGCGGTTGGTGCGCCCACGAACTTCCAGCAAACGCTCTTGGTCACGCGCAAACATTTCCACATAAGCCAGCAAATGGTGGCCGAAGCTGACCGGTTGCGCGACTTGCAAATGCGTGAAGCCAGGCATGATGGTGTCGGTGTGCTGCGCGGCCACTTCAACGAGCGCGAGTTGCAAACTGCGGAGCAATTCGCTGATGGCGTCGATCTCGTCAAGCAACCACAGGCGCACATCGGTAGCCACCTGGTCGTTGCGGCTGCGCCCGGTGTGCAGACGCTTGCCCGCGTCTCCGACCAGTTGCGTCAGCCGCGCTTCGATGTTCAAGTGAACGTCTTCCAGTTCCAGCTTCCATTCGAAACGACCAGCTTCAATGTCTTGCGTGATTTGCGCCATGCCGCGCTGTATGTCGGCCAGGTCTTGCGCACTGATGATGGCTTGTGCCGCCAGCATGTCGGCATGCGCCAGACTGCCTTGTATGTCGGCCCGCCACAAACGCTGATCGAAAAACACGCTGGCGGTGTAGCGTTGCACCAATTCGCTCATGGGCTCGGAGAACAAGGCGGACCAAGCCTGGGATTTGCGGTCTAGCGAATTGGAGGAAGTCATTTGGGCATTTTAGGTGGCGGGGAGTTTTAGGCCGTGGCAATGCCTGTTCAGAGCAAGCTGGTGCTTTATGCCTCAAACAGTTCGATCAATGTGCAAGCTGCGCTTAATCACTTGGCAACGCAGTCGCGCTATCTGGAAATACTTTCAATAAGGCTTTATCTGCCGTGAACAAAGGAATTCTCAAATGTCGTGCCAAGGCAACATATTCACAGTCGTAGGCAGAGCAACCGCTGTCCTTGGCCAGTTGCAGCACTTGCAAGCTGGACACCTCATATTCATGGGTTGACAGTAAATCTTCGGCGCTCTTGAATATGTCAATGGCTTGTTCCAAAGTCAGCATGTCTTTGCGCATATAGGTAGCCAGAATATTTCTAAATTCGCTTCGCCAAAGCCTTGGAGCAGCCCATTGCGCATCTCGCAGCAACAGTTTTTCTACAGATGCCGTGAAGGGCCCGGGCAAGTAAAGATAGGCGAGTACGTTGACATCGACAACGATCATGAGCGCCCGGACTTTTTGAATTGGTCTATGTTTTCGGGCTTGAACTGCCCGGGTGTCAAGCTGTTTCGAATCGACTTTGCTTTCTCGAGATGTGCCAATGCATTGGTTTTGCGCGGCAACAAGACGGTTTCCAAGCAAGCAATAGCTTCGCTGTTGATACTTCGCCGGTTCGCCTCGGCGGAAGATTTCAACTGATCGTAAACATTCTCCGGAATGCCCTTAAGAGTGATGGTGGTAGACATATTGCGTCCTCAATTGGTTTCATTTTGGTTCCTAAATGGATGTATGTCAATCAAGCATTTGCCACTGTCATGTCCTTCACCGTTGAAAACGCAGCAATGTCGTAAGTCAAGCTCAGGACTTTGGGTGCTAAATTCCGTCTCAACCCCCCACTTGGGAAACACTTTTGAGGAGACTTGCATCATGTGGAAAATTGCATTGGGATTTGTAGTGTTCGCGGCTTTGTCATTGTTTGTCATTTTCAAAGCAGGCGATAAAGTGGACATGAGCGGAGAAAAGCACGGCGCTGATGCGGTGCATGTGCCGGAAGAAACCAAACCAGCAGCTGCGCCCGCACCTGCTGCTGAGGCGCCTGCTGCTCCAGCGCCTTCCGCAACAGGAAAATAAGTGCTGTCATTGCTTCGGCCTGAAGGCCTCGCAGTGACGGTCGCTAGCCGGTATTCCACAAGCCCGCCGCAATCCCGTTGATCGACAAATGGTTGCCGCGTTGCGCTCGCTCATCGGTGATGCCTGCGCGGTGACGGCGTATGAGTTCGACTTGCGAATGGTGCAGCGGATCGATCTAGGGACAACGGTGCTTGATGGATCTGGCCAATGTGACGTTATTGGCCAAGCGTTGCTTGGCACCGGTGATGAGTTGCAGTGCATTCGCGGTCAAATGCCATTCGGCTTCAATCGCTTTGAATATTTTTTTGCGCAAGCGCGCATCGCTGACCAATTCGGCATA
>CAMDJS010000154.1 GCA_945900685.1 Bordetella parapertussis | reverse complement strand
GCTAGGGTGCAAGAAAAGATTCCCGCACTCACCAACGTGCTGGGGTGGTTAGAGGTTGACCTCGATGCCCGATTATATTTCGCAAAGTCCTTGATTCTGCTCTGTGCTGACCGGCTTTTTGCCCTCGAACACGACGAGCAATCCCAATGGCGGGTGCGTGAATGGCCACTGACGCCAGACTTGCAACTGTCTTTGAAGGACTATGCAGGCGTGGGCACTTTAGAGTTGCACAGCCTCACCCACAGCATGGGGACGTGGCGTTTCACACTGGGGCACAACGAGCAAGCACAGATTTTCAGCGAAGCATTCGGTGCCCGATTGAACCAACCAGCACCTGTAGAACACGAAACCATCACGCACCAACCATCAGACGCTCTGCCGGAAGAAGAGAATGCGCCCTTACAGGGTAACTGGGGCTTGCTACGCTTATGGCGCTTTGCCGAGCCCTACAAAGGGCAGTTGTTCTTGGGTTTTATCTTGACCTTGGCGTCTACTGCCGCCACCTTGGTCCCGCCCTACTTGACCATGCCCTTGATGGACGATGTGCTGATTCCTTTTCAAAATGGGCAGCAGATCGATATTGAATTGGTCACCTTGTACTTGTCAGGTTTACTGGGTGCTTCGCTTGTTGCATGGGGACTCGGTTGGTACAAAACCTATGTGCTGGCTCTGGCGTCTGAGCGCATAGGCGCAGATCTGCGCTCCACCGCTTACGAACATTTATTGCGACTTTCCTTAGAGTATTTCGGCGGGCGAAGAACCGGTGATTTGATGACCCGCATAGGAAGCGAGACCGACCGCTTGTGCATCTTTTTGTCAGTACATTTTTTGGATTTCGCTACCGACGTTCTGATGATTTTGATGACAGCGATTATTTTATTCAGCATCGACCCTTGGTTGGCCTGCGCCACCTTGCTGCCGCTGCCGTTTATTGGCTGGTTGATTCAAAATGTGCGTGACAGACTGCGCAATGGATTTGAAAAAATTGACCGCGTGTGGTCGGAGTTGACCAACGTCTTGGCTGACACCATTCCTGGCATTCGTGTGGTCAAAGCATTTGCTCAAGAAAAACGTGAAGCTTCACGTTTTCGCTCAGCCAATAAACACAATTTGGCGGTCAATGACAAAGTGAATTTTTTGTGGTCGCTGTTTTCGCCAACAGTGACTTTGGTAACTGAAATAGGTCTGTTGGTCGTATGGGCGTTTGGCATTTGGCAAGTAGCCAACCATCAAGTAACGGTCGGTGTGTTGACTGCTTTTTTGGCCTACAGCAGCCGTTTTTATGCGCGTCTAGACTCTATGAGTCGGATTGTGTCGCACACCCAAAAAGCCATCGCAGGTACCAAGCGTATTTTTGAAATTTTGGACCATGTCTCCAGCGTCCCCGAACCTGTCAATCCCAAGCCCATGCCCAAAATTGAAGGGCGTATCCAAATTGATGACATCGGGTTTCGCTATGGCAACCGCGCTGTGATTCGCGGCTTGAGTTTGGATATTGCACCTGGGGAAATGATTGGCTTGGTTGGACAAAGCGGCTCGGGCAAAAGCACCATGGTGAATTTGATTTGCCGCTTCTACGACGTCAGCGAAGGTGCGATTCGCATAGACGGCACAGACATTCGCGACTTACGCGTCAGCGACTACCGACAGCATATTGGCTTGGTTTTGCAAGAACCGTTTTTGTTCTTTGGCACCATTGCCGACAACATCGCTTATGGAAAGCCTCAAGCCAGTCGCAGTGAAATTGTGGCCGCAGCCCGGGCCGCACATGCGCATGAGTTCATCTTGCGCCTCCCCCAAGGCTATGACTCTTTGGTGGGCGAACGCGGTCAGGCTTTGTCGGGTGGTGAACGCCAACGCATATCCATTGCCAGAGCGCTGTTGATTGACCCGCGCATCCTCATCATGGATGAAGCCACCTCCTCGGTGGACACAGAAACTGAGCAAGAAATTCAAAAAGCCTTGGACAACTTGGTGCGTGGCAGAACCACCATCGCCATTGCCCACAGACTCTCTACCTTGCGCCGTGCCGATCGATTGGTGGTGATGGAGCATGGTCAGTTGGTGGAGCAAGGGCAACATCAAGAGTTGCTTGACAGGCAAGGGGCTTATTGGCGCTTGTATGAAGCACAAGCCAGACGCGCAGAAGCCGAACAAGGACTGGTTTCTGTCAGCGACACCCGCGAGGTACGCACATGAGCCTACTCACCCACTTAATCAAAGACCAACGTGGACTGTGGCAAGCCACTCTCGCAGATGGTTCGGTTCACGACAGTGTGACCGTGGTTCGGGCTTGTCCTCTTCGTGCGCCTGAAGAGTCGATCTCGGTGATTGACCATGAAGGCCATGAGTTGTGCTGGATAGAGCATGTATCAGCGTTAAACGAAACAGTGCGTGAAGCCGTGGTCAGCGCCTTGCAAGCACGTGAGTTCATGCCTGAAATTTTGAGCGTAGAGCGGGTCAGCTCATTTGCCACGCCATCGGTTTGGACGGTACAAACCAACCGTGGCAAATGTGACTTCACCTTGAAAGGCGAAGAAGATATTCGCCGCGTCAGCGCCCAGACCTTGATCGTGGCAGATGCTTATGGCGTTCAATTTTTGATACGCGATTTACCGTCGCTTAATTTGGCGAGTCGAAAGCTTCTCGACAGATTCCTTTGATTTTTAAGCGTTTTTTTATAATATCCTTTGATCTTCATAGGATTTAAATTGACAAAGTTAAATTATTCAAAAAAATCAAAGATCATCCGAAGGTTACATAGGTAACAACTATACTTACAAACCTCAAAAAGGATCACCATGTTTTACAAAAAACCCGCATTGGGATGGTTGGTTTTCGGATTGCTAATGGGCAATGCTTTTGCTGACACCACCGATGTCAAGACACAAACAATCGTTGAAGTGAAGAAAAAAGGGGAACATTGTGAAAATGACCCTAACTGTTTCAATCGTTACCATCCCGCCATCAAACCCGTTGCGCGTGCCAAACCCGGTGACTTGATCGTTGTCCACACACGGGACGCCTTGGATGCCAAACTTAATATCAATTCCAAGAATAAAGATGTCACAGCCATTGACACCAATTTGATCCACCCGATGACGGGTCCTATCTACATCGAAGGCGCCAAGCGCGGCGATGTACTGGCCATCAAATTGATCGACATCAACCCCAACGAATACGGCTATACCACTCTGATTCCTGGCTTTGGCTTTTTACCAGACATGTTTCCAGATCCTTATGTCGCTAACTGGAAGTTAAACCGTTACGAAGCTGTTTCAGCCCAGTTACCTGGCGTTCGCATTCCCATGAATGGCTTCATGGGTTCGGTGGGTGTCATGCCTGGCGAAGAAGAAGTTGAAAAATGGTTGGCCCGCGAAAGCCAACTGGGTGCTGCTGGTGGCGTGGCTCTGCCGCCTCAACCTATCAGTGCCCGTCCTGCAGAAATTTGCGGCCCCAATGGCAGCCATAAAGACAAGTGCTTGCGCACCGTGCCTCCTCGTGAAAACGGCGGCAACATGGACGTCAAGCAGATGGTTGAAGGCACGACCTTGTTATTGCCCTGCTACATCGACGGTTGCGGCTTCTTCATTGGTGACGTGCACTACGCACAAGGCGATGGTGAAGTGGCAGGTACCGCCATTGAAATGGGGGCTGTTGTTACCGTTTCCACAGAAATCCGCAAGGGCATGGCCTCGTTGGTTAAACAACCCATGTTCGAAGGTGGCTCACAAATCAAGAAATTGGAGCCTGATAGCTTCCACGCCGTGGTCGGTTATCCGTTGAAAAAAGCTGGCGAAGTTCCACCACAATGGGCTTACTTGGACAGCGAAAAAATCAAACCGCTGACCAACTTGTCCAACGATTTGACCTTGGCTGCACGCAACTCGATGATCGCCATGATCGACTGGTTGATGGCCACCAAAGGTTTGAGCAAAGAACAAGCTTTGGTCATTGCCAGCGTTGCTTGCGATCTGCGTATCAGCAACGTGGTTGACGTGCCCAACTATGCAGTG
>CAMDJS010000153.1 GCA_945900685.1 Bordetella parapertussis | reverse complement strand
GCCGGTTCCAAGGTCAGCACCAAACTCACCATCCTGCAAGCGCTGGCGCGCAACGTGGACCAGTTGATTGTGGGCGGCGGCATTGCCAATACCTTCATGCTGGCCGCCGGTTTGAAGATCGGCAAAAGCCTGGCCGAGCCGGACCTGATCGGCGAGGCCAAAGCGGTGATCGAAGCCATGAAAGCGCGCGGCGCCGAGGTGCCGATTCCCACCGACGTGGTCTGCGCCAAAACCTTTTCTGCCGACGCTGTAGCGACAGTGAAAAAAGCCACCGAGGTGGCCGACGACGATTTGATTTTGGATATCGGTCCGGACACTGCTGCGCGCTTGGCCACGCAACTCAAAGCCGCCGGCACGATTGTGTGGAACGGACCCATGGGTGTATTCGAGTTCGCGGCTTTCGAAAACGGCACCAAGGTGGTGGCGCATGCGATTGCCGGTTCAGCGGCGTTCAGCATTGCCGGTGGCGGTGACACGCTGGCCGCGATCGCCAAGTACGGCATTGAAAAAGACATCGGCTATATCTCTACTGGCGGCGGCGCTTTCCTTGAAGTGTTGGAAGGCAAAACCTTGCCCGCGTTTGAGATATTGATGAAGCGGGCGGCTTAAACCGCGCCTAATGAAAGATCAAGGCGCGGCAAATTGTTGCTTGCAGCGGTTAACGATATAGAACTTAAAAAACAACTTGTCTTGGCCATATTTGTCTGTGGCAATAGCCAGCAAGTTGCCTATCACCCAGCTTTTGATTTGGGTGTCTAACTCGGCATCCTTGGTATTCAAAGCAAGGCTGACGCGACGCTCTTGTTCTAGGGGCAAAGCCGTTTGTTTGAAATCGCTGTGACGGGTTTGGAGTTTGTCTAGACGCAGGGCTTGCTCGGCCGGGTCATTGCGGGTGTCAAACATCAACTGCTTGATGACATCGCTGTAGGCCTCGGTTTGCGCGGCGTAACTGGTGGCCGCTTCAGCACACACGGTAACCGTCGATCGGTTGGAAGCTTCTTGTGCCAAGCTGGGCCAAGCCACGCTGAGCAAGCTTGTGCACAGCAAAACCAACAGTCGCTGTGCAAAACCGGCCATCAAGCCGGCGTCATGCCTGGCTGACTGGTAGCGCGGCCTTTGTAATCGGTCCAGCACTGGCGGGTGAAGTCATACAACTTGCAAGAACGCGCGGTTTGGAAATACCAGCCCCATGAAAAACGCTGCACGATGATGCGACCGGGCAACAGGTTTTCCAGCTTGGATTGCGCTTGCTTCAAACGGTACAAAGGAATGCTCATGTCCACATGGTGAGCGGTGTGCTCCATGATGTGGTGCATCAGCGCGCCGATATTGAACGGGAAGGTCAGATGCACAGTGGTTGACACGAAAGGCTGGGCCTTGGCCCAGGCGCTGCGGTCGTCATGCCAAGACACTTTCACATGGGTGTGGTGCACATACACCACGAAACCGATCATGGCGCACCAAAACAAAAACGGTACAACCACGCTGAACAACAACACCCATGCCACGTTTTGGCCGGTGGCCAATGCGGCGGCGACCATGCCGCCCACCCAAACCGCGGCGAACGCGGTGATCAACAAGCTGTCTTTGGTGAAGATCGGGCGGCGTGTGGGCATTTCCTTGGCGGTCGGGAACACCATTTTTTTCCACCAGATTTCAATCATGTAATAAAGGCCAGGCGCCCAACCGCTGCGGTAAGCACGGTCCAGCATACGACCTGCAAAAGACAATTTGGCGAATTCTTCACGGGTCAGCGGTGCCCATACAAAGTCAAAGCCTTTGAGGTTGGTGTAACCGTGGTGCACCACGTTGTGGCCGATATCCCACAAGCTGAAAGTGGTGAGTGAGGGCAAAAAGGCGATGCGGCCGACCCATTTGTTGAGACCGCGGTGCGGTGTCAGGCTTTGGTGGCAGGCATCGTGTCCGATGATGAACAAGCGCCCAATGGTGAAACCCATGGCCACGGCACACAATAATTTGGCCCACCAAGCTTCAAACAAAACGGTGCCGGCCATCAAGGCTGCCCATATGGCGAAGTCCATCACCAACAGCAACAAGGCGCGCACAGTGACACGTTCTGACAAAGGCACCAGCCATTCGCGAATGACCTTGCGGTGTGGCATCGGTTGATCTAAAGGAATCGGTTGTTCAGTGGGGTTCATAGGGCAGTCAGTATGGGCACCAAAAAAAGGCAAGTGCGCTGAGTTTCATGCGGCCTTGTGGCTATGACTCAGTTCGATCCCCATTGTAGCCAATCAAGGCTTAAAACCAGCTTACCCCTACCAACGCTCGGGTAAGCGCTTACAAACCCGGTAGACACGGTCCGGTTCACGCACCACATAGCCTCCGGTGACCAGCTCTTTCAAAATGCGGCTGACCATTTCCCGGCTACACCCAATGTGCTGGGCGATTTGCGCGTGGGTCATGGGCAATTGGCGCATTTGCCCGTGCGGGTCCACCGATCCTTCGGACTGGGCTTGCAACAATGCGCTCAAGCGGCTGTAGGCATCAGAAAACAAGGCCAGACGGGTGGTTTCTGTGGCCATGCGAACCCGCTGCAGCGCGAGTTTGAGCATGTCCATGGCCAGCGATGGGGTGTGCTGAATCACAGCCAGCGCAGATTCGCGCGACACCACGGCACACACCACCGGCGTTAATGCCATCACACTTGCGCAATGCGGCCCGCCATCCAACGCGGGTGCACCGACCAGTTGCCCGGGGCCGTGGATAGACAAGGTGATTTCGCGCGGCTTGCTGTCGTTGGACACGCTGAACTCACGCAGACGACCGGCCATGACCAAATAAAGCTGGTGACCGGTGTCTCCTTGTTGCATCAATAAAGTGTGTTTGCGGTAATGCCGCACATGTCCTTGGCGAGCCAAGGTGTACAAACCCGGCTGGCCGGTATCGCTCCACATGCTGTCTACGGTAGGTAGGTTTTTTCTCATCAGCCGAACTTTAGGTGCCCATTGCCTTGAATGGCGCAAGTCGCACTCACGAAATTCACGCTCGCTACTTGAAAGTATTCATGGCAAATCAAACCAAAAATGGACAAATACGGCGGTTCACCATGTGACAATAGGATTCCATTTTTTTTGGATTTCACATGTCAAACCACGCCACCAAAATTGTTGCCACCTTGGGCCCAGCTTCCAGCGATCCCGCCATACTGGAAGCCATGATTCGCGCCGGCGTGAATGTGGTTCGGCTCAATTTCAGCCACGGCAAAGCGCAAGACCATGTGGACCGCGCGACGCTGGTGCGTGAAGCGGCCAAACGCGCCGGGCGCGTGGTCGCCATCATGGCCGACTTGCAAGGCCCGAAAATTCGCGTAGGCAAATTCGCTGACGGCAAAGTCATGTTGCTGGCCGGTGCCCCATTTGTGCTGGATGCCTCACGCGAGCAACCCGGCGACATCCATGGTGTGGGTCTGGATTACAAGGAGTTGCCACGGGATGTGAAATCCGGCGATTTGCTGCTGCTCAACGACGGTTTGATTGTGCTGACGGTTGACAAGGTGCAAGGCGAACAAGTGCACACCACGGTGAAGATGGGCGGCGAGTTGTCCAACAACAAAGGCATCAACAAACAAGGCGGCGGCCTGACCGCACCGGCGCTCACCGGCAAAGACATGGAAGACATCAAAACCGCCATGTCCTTCCAAGCCGACTATGTGGCTGTCAGCTTTCCGAAAAACGCCACCGACATGGAAATGGCGCGCCAGCTGTGCAACGTGGCCGCCGAACCGTTCAAACATAAACCGGGTTTGATCGCCAAGATAGAGCGGTTTGAAGCCATTCCTCACTTAGAAGAAATTTTGCGCGCCTCTGACGGCATCATGGTCGCGCGCGGCGATCTGGCGGTGGAAGTCGGCAATGCCGCCGTTCCAGCTTTGCAAAAACGCATGATCAAAATGGCGCGTGAAATGGACAAGGTTGCCATCACCGCCACACAAATGATGGAGAGCATGATCACCAACCCGGTGCCAACTCGCGCCGAGGTCAGCGACGTGGCCAACGCCGTGCTCGACGGCACCGACGCTGTCATGTTGAGCGCGGAAACCGCGGTCGGCAAATACCCGCT
>CAMDJS010000152.1 GCA_945900685.1 Bordetella parapertussis | reverse complement strand
CCACGATGCCGCATTTCAAACTCATGGCTGTTTCCTTGGAAAGCTAAAGCGCAGGATAGGGTTGTGCGCAAAGCCTGAAATTCTACGGCCAGCCAACTCCTACAATGGATTGCATGTCTTCATCCTTTGATATTTGCATACGCGGCAGTGGCGTGGTCGGCAGCACGTTGGCCTTGTTGCTGGCGCGGCAGCGCTTGCGTGTTGCCTTGGTGGGTCATCCTGCACCGGCCAACGATGTACGCGCGTTTGCCCTCAACGCCCATTCACGGGAAGTTTTGTCTGAGCTTCGTTGTTGGCCCGAACCTTCTCACGCCACAGCGGTGCAATCCATGCAAGTCTGGGGCGATACCGTTGGGCAAGTGCAATTTCAGGCACCTACGTTGAACGGTTTGACGCACATCGTCGATGTCGCCAATTTAGAAAAACTGCTGGCTGAGGCGATCGGATTTCAACCCGCCATCGAGCGCGTTGAAGCGCCTGTCCAAGCAAAACTCACTGTAGTTTGCGAAGGTCGGCACAGCAGCACGCGGCAAGAGTTAAGCATCGCTTACGAGACTTTGCCTTACGCACAACATGCGCTGGCAACCCGGGTGCACTGCGCCAAACCACATCGCCAAAAAGCGCTTCAATGGTTTGCACAATCCGCTAGCGAGCTCGACATACTTGCCTTGTTACCGCTGGGCGGCATGGCTGGAAATGAAGCTGCGGTGGTCTGGTCCATGTCTACAGAGCGCGCCTTAAAACTTCAATCCGCAACGCCGCAAGAACTCTCCCAAGCACTGACCCAAGCCAGCCGCGCGGTGCTGGGCGAACTCCAAACCACCAGCGCGGCACAAGTCTGGCCGCTGACCTTGGCCCGGGCTTTGCATTGGAGCGGCCGGATGCCAGATGGCAGCGCTTGGGTGTTGGCCGGAGACGCAGCCCACAGCATTCACCCGTTGGCCGGATTAGGTCTGAACCTAGGGCTGGCTGATGTCAGTGAACTGGCCTCGTTACTCAAAGCGCGTGAAGTTCAAGACTACTGGCGTGCATTAAATGACAGACATTTATTGCGCCGCTATGAACGCGCCCGCAAAGCAGGCATGCAAGCCACTTGGCTGGCATGCGATGGTCTGCAACGATTATTCAATCACCCTAACCCCATGGTGCAAAGTCTGCGCAACTGGGGCTTGAATGGTTTCAACCAAATCGCACCTCTCAAACAATGGGCCATGCAAATGGCCATGCGTTGACCTCAACCCAGGATTGATATGTTTTCTTTTTTCAGACTTCATTTATTTGTTTTATTCACCGGCTTGATGGGCAGTGCGGCGGTATTTGCCCAAGGCGAAGAAGCCTTGATCCGCAAAAACTTGAAAGAGCGCATGCCGCAAATTCAACCGATTGATGAAGTCAAACGCACACCCATGCCCGGTTTGTTCGAAATCAGGGTGGACGGCAATGAGATTTATTACACCGATGCCACTGGTAATTTTTTGATGCAAGGGCAATTGATTGATACGCGCACACAACGCAATCTGACGGATGAACGGTTGCAAAAAATCACCTCCATCGAGTTCAAAAGCTTGCCGATCAAAGATGCCATCACGACCGTGCGCGGCAACGGAGAGCGCAAATTGGCTGTTTTTGCAGACCCAAACTGCGGCTATTGCAAACGCTTTGAGCGCGACTTGGCCAAACTCGACAACATCACGGTTTATCTTTTTCTGTACCCCATATTGGGCAAAGATTCGCAAGACAAATCCAAAGCCATTTGGTGCGCCAAAGACCAGGTCAAAAGCTGGCAAGACTGGATGCTGCATGATCAAACGCCTGCGACTGCCACTTGCGACACTGCCGCGTTGAAACGCAATCTCGACTTCGGTCAAAAGTACAAAATCAGCGGCACACCAACCAGCTTCTTCGCAGACGGCACGCGCCTACCCGGTGCGATTGACATGGCGCAATTGGAAAAGCAATTGGGTAAGCGTCCATGAAAAAGCCGGATGCCGCCATTCATTACCAAATTGACGTGCATGATGTGCACGCCCATGTGTGGCAAGTCAGCATCAGCATTCCACAACCACAGGCCTTGCAAACATTTCAGTTGCCGGTGTGGATTCCGGGCAGTTACATGGTGCGCGAATTCTCCAAGCAACTGAGCTTGATCACGGCACATCAATCAGGTCGCGCGTGTGAAGTCATACAAACCGCCAAAGCCACTTGGCAAGTACACGCAGATGAATCGCAAGCGTTGACGGTGCGCTATCAGGTGCATGCGTATGACGCGTCGGTGCGCACCGCTTGGCTGGATGCCTTGCGCGGTTTTTTCAACCCGACCAGTGTGTGTTTGATGGCCTGCGGTTTTGAGCAACTGACCCACACGGTACATATTTCTCAACCCAATGATTGTCCGGATTGGCAACTTGCTACGGCATTAAAGTCAGTCAAGATCAATGCCAAAGGCTTTGGGCTTTACACCGCAGCCGATTACGATGAGTTGGCTGATTCGCCTGTGGAAATGTCGGCTTTCTGGTCAGGTCAATTCACAGCCAAAGGTGTGCCGCATAAAGTGGTGGTCAGCGGCGCAGCACCCTCTTTCGATGGCGCGCGTTTGCTCAAAGACATGCAAAGCATTTGTGAAACTGAAATCAGTTTCTGGCACGGCAAAGCCAAGCCTGTGCATGACCGGTATGTGTTTCTCATCAACGCGGTGACGGACGGCTATGGCGGTCTGGAGCACAAACACAGCACCGCATTGATATGCAAACGCGAAGACCTGCCACGCGTGGATCAAACGGCCAACAGCGATGGTTATGTCAGTCTGCTGGGCTTGGTCAGCCACGAGTATTTCCACACTTGGAATGTGAAACGCTTGCGTCCTATGGGCTTGACACGCTACGACTACACCCAAGAAAACTACACCGACCTGCTGTGGTTTTTCGAAGGCTTCACCAGTTACTACGACGATGTGTTGCTGTGTCGCGCTGAACTCATTTCACCTGCGGTGTATTTGAAGTTGCTTGGCAAAACCATCAACAACGTGTGGCAAACGCCGGGGCGCAAAAAGCACAGTGTGGCGCAGTCCAGTTTTGAAGCCTGGACCAAACTGTATTTACAAGACGCCAACAGTCCCAACTTGTCGGTGAGCTATTACGCCAAAGGCTCCTTGGTCGGGCTGTGTTTGGATTTGTCTTTGCGTCAAGCAGGTCACAGCTTGGACGAGGTGATGCGCGGTTTGTGGAAACGCTGCAAAGCCGGTCCTATGCAGGAAAGCGATGTGCTTCAAGTATTGAAAGACATCACCGGGCACAGTTGGCAACGCGAGCTCAAAGCCTGGGTGCATGGCACTGCGGACTTGCCTTTGCAAGAACGCTTAAGCGCACAAGGTGTGGACATTCATTTTGAAAACGCACCCTTGACACAGCAACTCGGATTGCGGGTGCAAGAAAACCATGCGGTGCAAGTCAAAACCGTGCTGAGCGGTAGTGTGTGCGAAGCCGCCGGTTTTGCACCGGGCGACGAATGGTTGGGCGTGACGGTCAGTGCAAACACTGCATCGGCCAACGCATGGCGCATCAAACGCATTGACCAACTGCCCGGATTGCTAGGCAAACAAAAGTCATTCACTGCACTGGTTTCTCGCGACGGGAAGTTGTTGCATTTACCGGTGCGCATGACTGCCAAGCCAACGCAGGTCTGGCGACTCGGCATCAAAGATCCGCTCAAAGTCGGTCAATGGCTGGCCGGTCGATCTGCGGCATAAAGCACTTCAGTTTTTACGCAAATCCAACACCCGTTTGGCTTTGCCTTGGCTGCGTTCTATGGCGCCTTCTTCGCATAACTCCACACTCAAACTGCTGCCTATGTAAGCCTTGGCCTCATGCACCAAAGCTTGCGCAGCAGCTTGCGCCTCTACCGATTGCGGGCTCAATCCCATGCGTGTTTCAACCTTGACCATCAAGTTATCCAACGGACCTTCTTTGCTCAACACGCACTGGTAATGCGCACTCAACGCGGGTTGTCGCAATATCAGTTCTTCAATCTGCGTGGGAAACACATTCACGCCGCGCACAATCATCATGTCGTCGCTGCGTCCGGTGATTTTTTCCATGCGCCGCATGGT
>CAMDJS010000151.1 GCA_945900685.1 Bordetella parapertussis | reverse complement strand
GTGTTGTGGGCGGTGTCTGTGATTGTCGAGATCATTGGTTTTTTCACGCAAAGCAAATGGATGCATTGGCTGAGTTTGCCCATGTGGTTGTGTGTGTGTACGGGCTTGATGGTGTTGCGCATGGGCATGACGGCGTTTTATGCGCCGGTGTTGCCGGTGCTGCTGCTGGCGCAGTGTCTGCATGTGTTCACCTTTGCTATTCAACACACCGTCAGCATTGCCTGGTTGTCGGAGCATTTTCCGGGCCGTTTGCGCGGCCGAGGACAGGCTTTGTATGCGGTGGTGGGCTATGGCTTCACCGGTGTCATAGGCGCTTTAGGCGGCGCAGCGCTGAGCACGCATTTTGGTTTGCAACAGGTGTTTGTCATGGCCATGCCGGTGGCTTTGCTGGCCTTACTGTGCGCGTTCAAGTTGAAATCTGTGTCTGATGTGAAACCTAGCGACACCGCAGCTGCATAGCTATTCGGATTTATACATTCGAACTTGCGCTGGCTAGGTTTATTTGTCACTCTCTGAAGAAGGAGAGTGAAACATGCTGTCACCGGCGGTGTTGATTGTGGAAGACCATCCCATGATGGTCAATGCCTTGCGTGCCAGCATGCAAGAGGTATTGCCGCAGGCCAAATTTTTCCATGCCAATAGCCAAGCGCAGGGGCTGTGGTTGATAGAGCAGCGCGACGACTTTGCGCTGGTGTTGCTGGATTTGAATTTGCCTGATTCACAAGGCATTGCAACGCTGAATGCCTTTTGCCAAGCGCGACCTTCAGGTGCTTTGATGGTGTTCTCTATGGTGGACGACCCGGCTGTTGAAAATGTGTGTCTGGCAAACCGGGTCACCTATTTGCACAAATCAGAACCGGTGTCACGTTTGCTCGATACGGTGCTGCAATCCCTTCAAGCGGCCGTTACCTACCCGGAGCTACCTGAGGCTACTGTGCTCAAAGTGCGCGAGACACCTGCCTTGGCTGTGCAAACTTTATCCCCAAGGCAATTGCACGTATTGGCTGAATTGGCCCGGGGCAAAAGCAGCCGCGAAATCGCGCAGCATCTGGGCATTGAAGAAAGCACAGTGCGGACGCACCAAAATGTGATTTACCAGCGGCTCGGTGTGAAAAACAAAACCCAGGCCTCAGCCATTTACTGGCAGTGGTCACACAGCTTGGGTATGAACCATGTCTAAGTTCTACCGGACATTTTTCAGATGCACAGTGTGTGTCATCTGCTGCTATTTTTTTCAACTTGTGGGGGCTGCCACTGTCAATGAAAATGAAGAAGTTTGGCAATCCATGCGCGTGGTACCAGACCCGTCTGATAGCTTGACACCAGAGCAAGCATGGCAGCGCAGTCAAGACAGCCATTCAATCCGTCCGACACATGCGTCACAAGTGCTGGCGCCGGCGAACAGTGCTCCCCATTGGGCTACATGGCGAATGAGTTCGGCTGCCGCTGCGCAGTTGCCGCTGTGGTTGAGTCTGCAGTCGCCGACCCAAGACCACAGCGAGTTGTGGATTCGATTTGAAAACGGCCCTTGGCAAAGGCAAGCCCCGTTGCATGAAGTCGCACCGCTGGGGTGGGGCAGTGGTCAGTTATTTCAGACTTGGCCGATTTACGACACCACTTTTCGACAGATTGATTTACTGGTTCGAATCCAAGGCGTCAACCGGGTTCAGTTTCCTTTGGTGTTGCAAACACCGCAGCAATTCATGCAACAGCATTTGAAACTGTGTTTGATGATCGGCTTGGTGCTGAGCGCGCCGGTGTTGGTCGCTTTGTATGCGCTGACATTTTTATCGGTGCTGACATCTCGCACACTGCGATGGTTTGTGTTGTTGGTTGTGCTGGAATTGGTCAGTGCCTCGTGGGTTTGCGGCCTCATGAATTTGCTTTGGCCTGAAATCACCCGGGTACAAGCCGCTTGGTGGGGTCAAACCGCTTATGGTGTTTTGTTCGGCGTCAGCATCTACCACGCGCAGTCCTTCATGCAGACTGACAAGCATCATCCGCGTTTGCACACAGCGCTGCACTTGGCTGAGTGTTCACACCACCAAAGTCAAACGCATGGTGCGTAATTTATTGACCAACGCTTTGCGCTACACACAAGCGGGTGGTAGCGTCTTGCTAGGTTGTCGCAAACAATCCGGGCGCTTGTGGATCTGGTGCATGGACAACGGTTCTGGCATGTCGCCGACACAAGTCAACGCGTGTTTTGAGGCGTTCACACAGTTTGGAAAAACAGAGCATGCCATGCGAACCTTGGGACTAGGTTTGTACAGTTTCAGGCACTTGGCAGAGCAAATGCAATTAAAGGTTCAGTTGAAAAGCCAACTCGGCAAAGGCACGATGATCGGCTTTGCCGTCCCTTTGGCTTGAACCTGTTTACACGCGAACGACAGGCAAAGATTGGTGCAGCCAGACCCGAGCAGCGCTTTGTAAATTGAGGGTTTCGCCGGTGGCGATCAATTGCAAACCGGGTGTGGCTTGACGGCTTAACAGTTGTTGCTCTGACAGCAATTGCTGCAAGCGCTTGGCCACAGGCAATCCCGGTTCCACCAATGCCACATCTGCGCCCAGCAAAGACTGAAGTTCAGGTTTGGCAAACGGGTAATGGGTGCAACCCAACACCAAGGTGTCTATCTCATCGGTCTTCTTACCAAACGCGCCCATCGCCTCTACGTACTTGCGGCACAAGGCCAACACTGCTTGGTTATCCGCTTGTTGCCATTGCTGTTCAATCGCATCAGCCAAACCTTCGCAAGCCTGCAACACAAACTCGGCTTGCGGACTCAAGCCAGCCAGCAAGTCTTGAAATTTGCTGCTCGACAGTGTGGCGGCTGTGGCCATGACGCCAATGCGTCCGGTTTGACTCAAAGCAGCAGCAGGTTTGATGGCTGGTTCAACACCGACGATGGGTAATTCAGGGTTCTCTTGACGCAACACTTTGATGGCGAGTGCAGTGGCGGTGTTGCACGCGATCACCAAGGCTTTGATCTGGTGTTGCTCTTGCAGCAAATGCATTACCGAGCGCGCTCGCTGCAACACAAATTCTTCATCCCGCTCGCCATAAGGTGCATGCGCACTGTCTGCCAGATAGACAAAGGCTTCGTTCGGCAGTTGTTGTTGCAGCGCTTGCAAAATGCTCAGGCCGCCGACACCGCTGTCAAACACACCGACAGGGCTTTCGGATGCGGGGTTGACAGCCATTGGCGGTATCAATGGCTGGTCACGGTGATGCCTTTGAACTCGCCGCTGGCGATGCGCTTAGACCATTCGGCTGGGCCAGTGATGTGCGCGCTGGTGCCGCCCGCGTCCACCGCCACGGTGACCGGCATATCGACCACGTCAAATTCATAAATGGCTTCCATGCCCAAGTCGGCAAAGCCCACCACCTTGGCGTGTTTGATGGCTTTGGACACGAGGTAGGCCGCGCCGCCGACTGCCATCAAATATGCCGACTTGTGTTTTTGTATGGCTTCAATGGCGGTGGGGCCGCGCTCGGCCTTGCCGACCATGGCGATCAAACCGGTTTGCGAGAGCATCATCTCGGTGAATTTGTCCATGCGCGTGGCGGTGGTGGGTCCTGCGGGCCCGACGGCTTCATCGCCGACAGGATCGACCGGACCGACGTAGTAAATCACGCGGTTGGTGAAATCCACAGGGAGAGGTTCGCCTTTGACCAGCATGTCTTGAATGCGTTTGTGCGCGGCATCGCGCCCGGTCAGCATCTTGCCGTTGAGCAGCAAAGTTTGACCCGGTTTCCAAGCCGCCACTTGTTCGCGGGTCAAGCTATTCAAATCGACGCGCTGGCTTTTTTGCGTGTCAGGCATCCAATTCACTTTTGGCCATGTGTCGAGTGACGGCGGGTCCAGATAAACAGGGCCGCTGCCGTCCATCACAAAATGCGCGTGGCGAGTGGCGGCGCAATTCGGGATCATGGCCACCGGCTTGCTGGCTGCGTGCGTGGGGTACATCTTGATTTTGATGTCCAGCACCGTGGTCAACCCCCCCAAGCCTTGCGCGCCTATGCCCAGCGCATTCACTTTGTCATAGAGCTCCAAGCGCAGTTCTTCGGTTGGCGTCAGCTTCTCGCCTTTGGACGATTTGGCTTGCAACTCGTACATGTCCAAGTCATCCATCAAACTTTCTTTGGCCAT
>CAMDJS010000150.1 GCA_945900685.1 Bordetella parapertussis | reverse complement strand
CTGACCAAACAGCGTTGTCGTGGTTTAACTGCCAGGGCAGAGAAGTTTCAGTGTCCGGCGCCAAACGGCCTTGTACCGTCCATTCAGCGGAAGCGTCGCTCATCTTGACCTTGGCGCGCAACACAAACATGCTCAAGCGTTTGAGGGTTTGCGGCAGTAAATCCAAATGCAGCACCAACAGCACTTCTTCATCCGAGGTTTTCCAAACCAGCATGCTGGCCTGCATGCGGCCCTTGGCGTTACAAAATGCAGCCAGTCGGGCGTGTTGCTGATCAAGCAACAGAAAATCGTGCGTGAGCTGGTTGTGTAAAAAGTGGGCGGCTTCAGGGCCACGGGCTGCAATCACCCCTAAATGCGGCAATACACATGAGCCATGCTGCTGCAAACGGGGTACCGAGGAGTCAATGTGGGTTGAATTCATGCCTCTATTATCATGTCCGCTTTGGGAATCGCTCGGGATAGGCTTTTGAAAACACGTTTTTGGTCAGGGTTGAGTCTGTTGTTATTGGCGGCATTGCTAGGCGCTGCTGTCTGCACCTGGTGGGTATTGCGCCCGTTGCCACTCAGCTCTGCCGTGGTTGATTTATCCATCGAGCCCGGCCAATCGGTCAAAACCATCACCCATCAAGCCGTTTTGTCAGGTGTGGATGTCTCGCCTTCTTTGCTTTTTTACTTTTTCAAATTCAGCGGTCAATCCCGTCAGATAAAGGCCGGTAGTTATGAAATCAACGCAGACACCTCCGCTTGGCAATTGCTGAACAAATTGGTGCGCGGTGAAGAAAATCTCAAGACATTGACCTTGGTTGAAGGCTGGAACTGGCGGCAGATGCGCCAAGCTATGGACAAATCGGATTTCCTGAAACACGATTCAGCCAGTCTGAGCGATGACGAAATCATGAGTCATCTTGGCAAAAGCGGTTTTGCGCCGGAAGGGCGTTTTTTCCCCGACACCTATAACTTTGGCAAAGGCAGTTCGGATCTTGATTTGTTGCGCCGCGCCGCCAAAGCCATGGACAAGCATTTAGAGCAAGCCTGGAACAACCGGGACATGGGCTTGCCACTCAAATCGCCTGACGAGGCGCTTATCTTGGCGAGCATTGTCGAAAAAGAAACCGGGCTGGCCAAAGACAGACGCATGATTGCCAGCGTGTTTCACAACCGCTTGCGTATTCACATGCCGCTGCAAACCGATCCAACAGTCATTTATGGTTTAGGTGCGTCTTTTGACGGCAACCTCAGACGCATCGATTTGCAAACCGACCATCCTTGGAACACCTACGTGAACAAAGGCTTGCCACCTACGCCCATCGCCATGCCCGGGGCGGCTGCATTGCAAGCCACATTGCACCCTGCCACCAGCAAAGCTTTGTATTTTGTGGCTCGTGGCGACGGCAGCAGCCAGTTCAGTCAAAACCTGGCAGACCATAACGCCGCAGTGGACCGTTACCAGCGTGGACAAACAGCTGACAAGGCACAATAAAGCCTATGCAAACCGGTTTATTCATCAGTTTTGAGGGCATTGACGGAGCGGGAAAGTCCAGCCACATCCAAGCTGTGGCAGATGCATTTCGTGCGGCGGGCCGCACTGTGGTTCAAACCCGCGAACCCGGTGGCACGCCCTTGGCAGAAAAAATACGTGACATGGTTTTGCACGATGCCATGGACACGCTCAGCGAAGCGCTGTTGGTATTTGCAGCCAGACGCGACCATTTGAACCAAGTCATAGAACCCGCCTTAGCGCGTGGTGACGTGGTGTTGTGCGACCGTTTTACCGATGCCACATTTGCTTACCAAGGCCGAGGACGCGGCTTTGATTGGCAAGTGTTGTCCCAATTGGAGCTATGGGTACAGAGTATGCCGAACGGTCAACTGCGTCAACCTCACATGACTTTGTGGTTTGTACTTGACCCGCAGATTGCTGCGCAACGCTTGGCCAGTGCACGTGTGCCGGATCGTTTTGAATCTCAACCGCTGCATTTTTTCCAACAGGTGCACCAAGGCTATGCCGATCGTGCCAGTGCTGATCCCAAACGCTTTGCCCACATCCAGGCGGCGGACGAATTGCATGCTGTCCGCGCATCCGTATTGCACCAATTGCAATTGCGTGGTTATTTGTCAGCCCATTGCGCATGAGCACATTAGCGCCCTGGTTACAAAACCAATTACAAACCCTGATACATCGCAAAGGCCATGCCTTGCTATTGCAAGGTCCATCGGGTCTGGGTCAATATGACTTGGGGTTGGCACTGGCCAGTGCTTGGCTGTGCCTGCAACCCTCGCCCTTGGGTGCATGCGGCCAATGTGCAAGTTGTCACGGTATCAAGGTGCGAGCCCACGCTGATTTGATGGTGTTGATGCCCGAGACTGACATGCTGGCTTTGGGATGGCCATTGCCGGAAAAAGCCCTCAAAGACATTGACGACAAAAAGCGCAAAGCCAGTAAGGAAATCAGGGTAGACGCCATGCGTGAAATGATTGTGTTCAGCCAGTTCACACGGTCCGGTGCTCACGGCAAAGTGGTGTTGATCAATCCGGCTGAGCGCATGAATAACATCACAGCCAACACGTTGCTTAAAACACTGGAAGAGCCGCCGGGGGACACCCGCTTTATTTTGGCTTGCGAAGCCGTGCATGAATTGCTTCCCACCATTCGCAGCCGTTGCCAGATACACGCCATGTCTTGGCCTGACGCAGCTTCTGCCTTTGAATGGTTAAGCGCCCAATCGGTACCCAATGAAGACGCCCAAGTGTTGTTAAAAGCCGCAGGAGGCAGACCCGAGGACGCACTGAATTTGTACCACTGTGGATTCAAAGCTGCTGCATGGCGCGCTCTGCCTGTGCAACTCAGCCGTGGTCAAGCAGGTCTTTTGGCAGACAACACGGCCACTGTGATTTTGTCGTGTTTGCAAAAAGTTTGTCATGACATGATGCGAGTCAAAGCCGGTGGTCAGCCGCGTTTTTTCAGCAGCAGCGATTTACCTGCCAGCGGCAATTTGAAATCTCTGGGCGCTTGGGCGCGTGAACTGATGCAAAGCGCGAAAACTGTTGAGCACCCTTATGCGGCAGGTTTGTTACTGGATGCTTGGGTGAACCGCGCACATCGCGCCATGACTTGATGAACTGATGCCATGTATACCGATTCCCATTGCCATTTGAATTTTCCTGAACTGCTGGCTCGCTTGGATGACATTCGTCAAGACATGCAAGCCGCGCAAGTCACGCGTGCTTTGCTCATCAGCACGCAACTCGAAACCTTCGATGACGTCAACCGTATTGCCATGGCCTATGACAATTTCTGGTGCACAGCAGGCGTGCATCCGGATGAATATGATGTGCAAGAGCCTACGCTTGACGATTTGCTGCGCATCGGTCAACGCGATAAGGTGATTGGCATAGGTGAAACAGGTCTTGACTATTACCGTCTCGGTGACCGCTCAGTTGCAGACATGGAATGGCAGCGACAACGCTTTCGCTTGCATATCCGTGCCGCGCGCCAATTGCAATTGCCTTTGATCATTCACACCCGCAGTGCCAGCGCCGACACCTTGTCGATACTGAAGGAAGAGGGCGAAGTCGGTGACGCTTCAAGCGTGGGCGGCGTATTTCATTGCTTCACAGAAACCGCTGAAGTAGCACGCGCTGCATTGGATCTGGGTTTTTATATTTCTTTCTCAGGCATTCTGACTTTTAAAAATGCAGCTGACTTGAGGGAAATAGCAAGCTGGGTACCTTTGAACCGTATCTTGATTGAGACAGACAGCCCTTACCTCGCACCGGCACCCCACAGAGGCAAAACCAATAATCCATCCTATGTGCCTTGGGTTGCCAAGCAAATTGCGGAGTTGCGCGGCATGACAAGCGAACAGATTGCCGAAATAACTTCGGAAAATTTCAATCATTTATTTAAAAAACAATAAATATTCCAACGAAGAAACCAAATCCTGGGGATTGGCCAGGAAAATTTGCAAGATGGATGTCAAGCTATGGCAAAAGATTGTGGCGTATCATTTATTGATCGGACCCCAAGACATGCAAACTTGGATATTGGCGCTACCGCCTGACCTTAAAAAGTGTTCATCCAGTGAAACTCCTCCCTGAATTACTGAAAATTTATCTGGTCATATTTGCCTGCCAATTGCTGACACCGGCCTACGCAGGCAGTTACAAAGATTTCTTCACCTTC
>CAMDJS010000149.1 GCA_945900685.1 Bordetella parapertussis | reverse complement strand
ATGATTGATTTTTTGTCCACCACACTCGGAGCCTGCTTGTTTGCAGTGTTCTGCTGGTGGCTGGGCACGGGCGCCATTTTGTGGTTGGTGCGCTTGCCCACCTCCACATTCCGCTGGAGCATGTTCTTTCTCAGCTTTTTACTGGGCTTGAGTTTGTGGACCACCTCCATCAGCATGCGCTCGCATTCCGTGCTCAATGCCTATATCGGCTTTGTCAGCGTGATCGCCATGTGGAGTTGGCATGAAATGGCTTTCCTCACCGGTTGGCTGGCAGGCCCCAGACGCATTCCGCTCGAACCCGGTCTGGGCATCAACCGTCGCTTCGGTCAATCGGTCATGGCCTTGCTGTACCACGAGGTCGCCTTGCTGTTCAATTTCGGCGTGTTGCTGGCTTTGCAACAAGGCCAACCCAACCACGTGGCGCTCTGCACCTACGCTTTGCTGTGGTGCATGCGCTTGAGCGCCAAACTCAATTTGTTTTTCGGCGTGCCGCAAGTCGGCGAACAATATTTGCCCGCGCACTTGCGCTACATCGGCAGCTATTTCAAAAGTGGCCGTGTCAGCCCATTCTTCTTTTTCACCATGTGCTTATCGGTGGTGGTTTGGTCATGGATGGTGTGGGAACTGCAATCAGGCGCGGTCGTCATCAGCACCGGCTGGGTGTTGTTGTCGTCGCTGCTGGGCCTGGCCATCATCGAACATCTGTTGATGGTGTTTGCACTGCCGCTGCAGCGCCTGTGGGGTTGGGCCATGAAGCGCAGCCCGTATGCCGCGACACGCACACCATTGATAGACACCACAGCGCCGGTCATCGTGCCGGTCAATGCATCCAACCAAGCAGACCCCGCATGAATGCCTTTCGCACACAAAACGAGCGCGCCTCTGGCGAAACCCCTGTGCGGCATTCGCCGCGTGCCGTCGTCATTGGCAGCGGATTCGGCGGCTTGGCTGCCGCCATACGCTTGAGCGTGATGGGCTACCAAGTGCAGGTGCTGGAAAAATTGGACGCGCCCGGTGGCCGCGCCTATGTGCACAAGCAAGACGGCTTCACTTTCGATGCCGGCCCCACCATCATCACCTTGCCACATTTGCTGGAAGAGTTGTTCACACTCTGCGGTCAACGCATGGAAGACTATGTCGACCTGCGCCCCATGTCGCCGTTCTACCGCATACGTTTTGATGACGGCACACACTTTGACTACAGCAACGATGAAGCCGCCATGTTGGCGCAAATTGAAGCCATCAGCCCGGTGGATGTGCAAGGTTTCAAAGACCTGATGAAAGCCTCGGCGACATGTTATGAATTGGGGTTTGTTGAGCTGGGTTCTATACCCTTTGAGACCTTGACCGATGTCGTCAAAGCACTGCCCAACCTGGCGCGTATGAAAGCCTGGCGCTCCATCTACAGCATGGTGTCTGCTTACCTCAAGCACCCCAAGCTGCGCATCGTCATGAGTTTTCATCCGCTCTTGATCGGTGGCAATCCGTTTTCAGTCACCTGTGTGTATTCGCTGATACATATTCTTGAGCAGCGCTGGGGCGTGCACTCGGCAATGGGCGGCACCGGCGCCATCGTCACGGCTTTGGTCAATTTGTTGCAAGACCGCATGGTGCCCATTCGCTACAACACACCTGTCACCCGCATTCGTGTGGACAACGGCAAAGCCGTGGGCGTGGAGTTGGAGAACGGTGATTTCGTAGGCGCCGACATTGTGGTGAGTAACGCTGACTCAGCCTGGACTTACAAACACTTGATCGAAGAAAAACACCGCCCCAGTTGGAGCAACCGCCGCATCGACAAAGGCAATTACTCCTCCGGTTTGTTCGTCTGGTATTTCGGCACGGACAAACAGTACAAAGACGTGCCACACCACATGATGGTGCTGGGCCCGCGCTACAAAGGTTTGCTGCAAGATATTTTCAAAAACCACACGCTGTCCAAAGATTTCAGCTTGTACCTGTACCGGCCTACTGCCACCGACCCGTCGCTGGCGCCCCATGGATGCGACACGTTTTATGCGCTTTCCGTGGTGCCCAATTTGAGCAGCGGCACCGACTGGCCTGCCATCACCGAGCAATACCGTGATGCCATCGCCACGGTGTTGCAAGACAGTGTGCTGCCCGACTTGAAGCAACACATCGTCACATCGCGCGTGACCACACCGCAGGATTTTCAAGACCGCTTGTGGTCGTTCAAAGGTGCGGGCTTCGGGCTTGAACCCGTCATCACGCAAAGCGCGTGGTTCCGCCCGCACAACCGCAGCGAAGACATCAAAAATTTATTTCTCGTGGGCGCAGGCACGCAACCCGGTGCCGGTGTTCCCAGCGTGCTGATGTCAGCCAAAATGCTTGAACAGGTGGTGCCCCATGCCCTTGCCGTTTACTGACCAGGCCGATCACGATTTGGCTGCTTGCGTGGAGATGATGCGCGGCGGCTCCAAAACTTTTTTCGCGGCCAGCCGTTTATTGCCCAAGCGCATACGCGATGCAGCCATCGCCTTGTATGCGTTTTGCCGCGTGGCCGACGACATGGTGGATTTGGGCGACTCGATAGAGCGCAGCTTGAAAGTGCTGCACCACAGGCTGGACCGCATTTACGCTGGTCAACCGGAGAACACTGTCGAAGACCGCGCCTTGTCCGTCGTGGTGCAACGCCACGCGCTGCCGCGCCATTTGCTGGATGCGTTGCTGGATGGTTTCGCTTGGGACGGCCATGAGCGACGTTACGACACCATGGAAGATTTGCACGGCTATGCCGCGCGAGTGGCCGGCAGTGTCGGCGCGATGATGTGCTGGATCATGGGCCCGCAACAAGCCATCACATTGGCCCGTGCGTGCGAATTGGGCGTGGCCATGCAACTCACCAATATCGCGCGTGATGTCGGTGAGGATGCACACATTGGCCGTGTGTATTTGCCCTTGCAATGGATGCGCGAAGAAGGCATCAACCCCGATGAATGGTTGCTTTCCCCCACATGTACGCCAGCGCTGCAACGCGTGATTGAGCGTGTGCTGCAAGAGGCAGACAGCCTCTACAAACAATCGGTCGCAGGCATCGCGCATTTGCCGCGCGACTGCAGATCAGCCATCATGTCGGCCAATTTGATTTATGCAGAGATCGGTCACCAACTGCGCCGCATAGGCATGGATCCGGTCAACCATCGCAGCGTGGTCAGTGGCAAACGCAAGCTGTGGTTGTTGGCACGCGCGTGGGTGCAATCTCGCTGGGTGACCGTGCAACGCCAGCAACCGCAACCGCTGGCAGGCATTGCGTATCTGGTGGAGCAATGTCAACTCAGCGCTGAGGCTGCAATGGAAATGACTTTGCCTAAACCGCCGCGCATTGAATCTATGTTGAATATGTTTGAGCGCTTGGAGATGCAGAGAAGACAAAGCTCAGGCATACCGCTGAACAGGTTTCAGCGTTAATTAATTGGGGTCAGGTTCCAATTAACCCTTCAATCATCCTCAACCTCCCCGATCTGCGGAAACAACACCTCGGTATATCCAAACTGCGTGAAGTCCCGCACCCGCATCGGGTAGAGCTTGCCTATCAAGTGGTCGCATTCGTGTTGCACCACGCGTGCATGAAAGCCGTCAACCGTGCGATCGATGCGATTGCCCATTTCATCCAAACCTGTGTAACGGATATGCGCCCATCTGGGCACCATGCCGCGCAAGCCGGGCACTGACAAGCAACCTTCCCAATCCTGTTCTTCATCTGCACCTAAGGGCGTGATGACCGGGTTGATCAACACGGTTTTCGGCACCAAGGGTCTGTCCGGGTAACGCGGGTTGGTTTGGTTGCTGCCGAAGATGACCAGTTGCAAATTGACACCGATTTGCGGCGCTGCCAAACCTGCACCGTTCACCGCCGCCATGGTCTCGCGCATGTCATGGATGAGTGTGTGCAACTCAGGTGTATCAAATGCTTTCACCGGCTCTGCGATTTGCAGCAGCCGGGGGTCACCCATTTTCAAAATATCACGAATAGCCATGTTTGATTTGTTTGTTGTTCAAGGTGCGGGTTCAAATAATTCTTGAATTTGATTTTGCAATTCCTCAGTCATCGGCTGCACAAAATCACCGCCATTGGTGAGAATGATGTAGTTCACTTTGTGCGTCGGGTTGCCGCGAATCAATGTGCGGTAACCGTCTTTTTGACCGGGGTGTGAATACGCACCCGCTGGTGTGTCGTCCGCTGCCAGCACCCAGCCCATGCCGT
>CAMDJS010000148.1 GCA_945900685.1 Bordetella parapertussis | reverse complement strand
CAAAGGTAGGCTTTTTACGCCCGCCTAATTAAGCCTGCTTTTGCTGATGCGCTGCGTCTCTAGCCAGAGCAGCCAAGCCCTGCAGCACATCACCGACCACAATCACGCTGGGGCTTTGCAGGCCCTCACGCTCAATGGTGGCGCGCAGGCTTGCCAGGGTGGCCACGGCGTGGCGCTGGCTGGGCAAGCTGGCGTTTTGAATGATGGCAACTGGCGTGCTGGCGGCCAAACCAAGTAACAGCTCGTTTTGAATCTGCTGCGAGCCCGCAACACCCATGTAAATGACCAGCGTCAGCTTGGCCTGCGCCGCTGTGGCGGCCAACAGCGCCCAGTCGGTGCCAGCGTCACCCGGTTTGGCGTGGCCGGTGACAAACACCACGCCGTGGGCGTGGTCACGGTGGGTGAGCGGTACGTTCAATGATGTCAGCGCCGCCAGGCCAGACGTGATGCCGTTGATGACGGTGACGCCAATGCCTGCGGCGCGCAGCGCGTCCATTTCTTCTCCGCCCCGGCCAAAAATAAACGGGTCACCGCCTTTGAGCCGCACCACGTTGTCGCCTTCTTTGACGGCCATGACCATCATCTTTTCAATGAAAGCCTGCGGGGTGGACTTGCAGCCGCCGCGCTTGCCCACGTACACAATGCGCGCGCTGGGCTGGGCAAAAGCCACGATGTCAGGGTTGACCAGGTCGTCAACAAACAGAACGCTTGCTGCCTGAATGGCTTTGAGTGCTTTGAGCGTGAGCAGTTCTGGGTCGCCTGGACCCGCACCGACCAGCGTGCAGCGTCCGTTCGCGACCCATGCGCCCTGAGTGGAAATATCGTTTTTCATAGTTGTTTCACGAGATGCAAGATGTGTTCCACCTGCATGGCAATCGACGCAGGCACGGCTTGCTGTCCTACAAGAACCGATTGAATATAGGCCGCCGTGCTGACGGCGTCGGTGGTTTTGGGTAGGTCGGGCCGGGTGCTGAGCGTGCCAGCTTGCGCCTCTTGCAGCAGTTGCCGCTGGCCCTTGATGAAGGCGTCCATTTGCGGCACGCGCCGCGCGTCGGCCACCACCTCGCCCTCGGTGCCGCGCAGCAGCATGGCGCTGGTTTGGGTCAGTTCCAGCGTATGCGCCATCGACACGGCGTATTCAGGGTGCGTGTAGCTGCTGACGATCAGCGCTTTACCGATGCAGGGGTTCATCAGTTTGACCAAGCTGTGCGCCGGGTTGCGCAGGCCGACGACACGGCGCACGTCCAGCAGGCGCTTCAGAGCTGGGCACAGAACCTCTGTGGGAACGTACGCCACCTCACCTGGCGCTATAGAGTTAGCAGCTGATTGAGCATGTAGTTCAAGTGCCAGAAGCACTTCTGATACAAAAACGCGGCTGTTTTCAGTCGGCGTGCCGTGAATCAGCACCGCCAGGCTCTCGCGCGCCAGCAACAGGGCCAGCAGCGGCGTGAGCAGCGGCAGTTTGCGTGCCCCGTTGTAGCTGGGCAGCACCACCACAGGTGCAGCGCCATCGGGAATCAGCGTCATGCGGCTGCGTACCGCATCGAGAAAACCAGCCATCTCGTCAGGCGTTTCGCCTTTGATGCGCATCGCCAGGCAAAACGCGCCGACTTCCAGGTCGGTGACCGTGCCGTCCAGCACCTGCCCCAGCAGGTCGGTGGCTTGCTCCCGCGTCAGGGGCCGCGCACCGTCTTTGCCGCGACCGATTTCCTTGATGTACTGACTGATTCCCATGGCTGTATTGTCCGCTAACTCGGACGGCGACATCACGTCTCAGATCACGCCTCAGGTCACGACTCAGCGATGGGCATGATAGAAATCACCATGCGCGTGATCGCCGCATCGGTCACATTCAGGCAGCTGCAAACCAGCTTGCCGCGCGCCTGAACAGCCACCGGCGCTTTGGCGCCTGGCGACAGCGGCAGGCGACCGTATTCAACCTCAATCAACCCGCCCTTGCCGTCGTCCGCTTTCACGATGCGTTTGATGCGGTCCACCTCAACGACTTTTTTGCCCGCGTGCAGCGTGATGTGGTTGTCTTTGTACCAGTCCCAGCTGTTTAACACGATCTCGTCCAGCGTTTGCTCGCCTGCCAGTACCGGGCTGAGCAAAAAGCGGTTGTAGTTGGGGTGCGGCTCCGCGCTAAAAACGGTGATGTCGTACAGATCAGGCGCAACCTCGAGCAGCTCTTCAATCGTGCGCACACCCGCCATGCCGTTGCCGACCATCACCATTTTTGATTTTTTCATCGCTTTTCTCCAGTGTTCCAAATGTGTTGTGGACTTCAAAACAAGTTCTGTCAAACAAGTTCTGGTTTTAGGCATGAACTCTGAGCCGGCGGGCGGCCAGTCGGCAAAGCCATGCGCCGAAATAAGGGGTTTCAACAGACACCGTGGTGTTGACCAAGGCGCAAGCACCGCAAACCTGGTTGCTGGGTCTTGTGGTGCATACGTCGTTGCATGCGTGATGCCGCAATGCAAGACTGCGGTCGGGCGCTCCGTTACGCCCGTTGTGGTCACGCAAGGCTTGTGCCAAGCTCGGCGATGCGTGAGGCGTTAAAAGCGCGCTTTATCGGCTAGCCTGGCACTTCTATTTGTTTTGGGGGTGGCCATGCGGCAGGGCGGGGCGCAGCGCAGGCGAATTTGCCGGCCCCGCCACTTCGCGCAATCACTGCCGAGTTGATGCACCAAAAATGGGCATTGATTTGGCAGAAGGGGGCACACCGCCATTGGACTTCTGCAATTTAGATTGGCGCGGGAATCGGGGGGCAAGTCAGGCGGGCAATGGCTCATTGTTGACGGATACCATGCAGGGAGATGGGCAAGGGTAAGTGCGGGGGTTGCTAGTTGTTACCAAATATGTTATGTAACGTCCTTACATCAACCCAAAGGAATGCTCATGAGAAACATCATCAAATACACAACAGCAGCGGCTGCATTGGCATTTCTCACAGCTTGCGGTGGGGGCGGAGGAGGTGGCGGCGGTGTTGCAGGTGTTGATCCGCAAGGTATTTGGACGGGTCCAACATCTACAGGCTATACGGCAAGTACTGTAGTGCTTGAAACTGGAGAAACGTGGGGTATTTATAGTTCTGGGACTACTATTTACGGTGCGCTCTACGGCAATACCACTACAAATGGAAGTGCGGTAACAATCACTGGCACTGACTTTAACTTTCTCACTAATTCATCGACGCCTGGCACCCTAACAGGTTCAATCGTTGCTAAATCTTCGATGTCATTAAGCGGAAACAACGTAAAGGTGCCCTTAACATATAGCAACTCCTATGATGCGACACCAACTGCTGCGACAGGAACGTGGTCGTTTGTTGGTCGTTCAAGATCATATTCATTAATCCCTGGCACTATCACGATCGATAATGCGGGAAGATTTACGTTAAATCAAACAAACTGTGTAACAAGCGGTACCATTGTTGCGCGCCCTGGGGGAAAAAATGTTTACAACGTAACTTTGTCAGCTGTCGGTCAAGGTTGTGCTATCGGTCAAAGTTCGACTGCGGGCGTTGCTTATATTGATACAACGGTTACTCCTAATAAACTTTTGTCGCTCGCTCTTACACCTGACAGGACTGACGGTATCATTGTAATTGGCACTAAATCAATGTAGATTTAATGCTGGTTAACTACGATTCTTATTGGTAGAAAAGGCTCGATTAAACGGTCTCAGATTTGAATTAATCTCATGTGCGACCTGCTGTTACCGGGGTCAATCGGAGTTAGATTTCAATTAACCCAGTCAAAGCCTCATCAAAAAGCATCTTGAAACCCGAAAACCGCCTTTTTAAGGTATCAAATCGGCCCGCAGCCCAATAAAGTTTTGCGTTATTCGCTGCTAATTAAATAGCAATTAAACAGCCTCCAGTCGCTGCACCATATCCGTAAACTGCGCCACCATGCGTATCAGCAGGACGGCTTGGGCGTTGGGCTTGGCGCGGCCTTGCTCCCAGTTTTCCAGCTGGGAAAACACTCGCCTGTCGTTGACTTTGGCGGTGATCATGCGCGGCCCCTGCGCTTAAAACGTCAGCGCATCGTTTCCTACGACAAAGACGCCATCGGCGTCGGTGTAGCTGGTTTCAGGTGCGCCGCTGCCTTGCCATTTGGGATAAAAGTCGGCCAGATCGGCTGGCAGTTCATGCTGGTAGCCCAGGATTGCCGCCATGTCGGTTTTGTTATTGAGTGGCGTTTTTGAGAACGTCCAGTGCCAAGGCAAAGGGTGCGCCGGAGTCGAGCCATAGCGCGCCATGTCCAGAATCAACTGCGCTGAAGGGCCAAAAACCTCGCCAGTC
>CAMDJS010000147.1 GCA_945900685.1 Bordetella parapertussis | reverse complement strand
CTGCGTACATACGAACCTCTGAAAGAAAAGACTCTTTTTCCGCCAACCCATTTTGAGCGGAGCCAAAGATTTTAGCACGTGCAGGGGTTTTGTCACTCTTTTATATGAGATTTAGCGCTGGGCTACCTATAATTGCCCTTTAAATTCAGACATTTACACCTTGTCCAGCCCCCCTACCCCTTCCTCCAGCCCGTTTCTGGCCTGATCGCCAAGGACATGGCCGCTGTTGACCATTTAATCGGTCAGCGACTGTCCTCTAGCGTGCCGTTGGTGGGACAGGTCGCGCAGCACATCATCAGCTCTGGCGGCAAGCGTTTGCGACCGGTTTTGCTGCTTTTGACGGCAGGCGCCTTGGGCTACAAGGGCGAGGACCACTTTAAGTTGGCGGCTGTGGTGGAGTTCATCCACACCGCCACCCTTTTGCACGACGATGTGGTGGACGACTCAGGGATGCGGCGCGGCAAAGCCACCGCCAACGCGCTGTTTGGCAACCCCGCCAGTGTGTTGGTGGGCGACTTTTTGTATTCCCGCGCTTTTCAAATGATGGTCGAGTGCGGCGAGATGCGCATTTTGGACATCGTGGCCGACGCCACCAACGTCATCGCCGAAGGCGAGGTCATGCAACTCATGAACATCCATGACGCGTCGCTTGATCAGCAAGGCTATTTGAAGGTGATTCGCAGCAAAACTGCCAAATTGTTTGAAGCCAGTACCCGCTTGCCAGCAGTGTTGGTGAAGTCATCCGCCAAAATGGAAGCTGCTTGTGCCGCTTACGGTCAGGCCTTGGGCACGGCTTTTCAAGTGATAGACGATGTGCTGGACTACGACGGCGACGCCAACACCATGGGCAAAAACTTAGGTGACGACTTGCGTGAAGGCAAATCCACGCTGCCGCTTATTTTTGCCATGCAACGCGGCACACCTAGCCAATGCGAGTTGATCAAAAACGCCATTGAGCAAGGCGATATTGGTGCTTTGCCTGACATCGCCGAGATTGTTCGCTCGACAGGCGCCATGCAAGCCACGCGGCAGGCTGCATCGGACGAAGCGCAGTTGGCCCTGCATGCCTTAGAGGTTTTGCCCGCCAGTGAATACAAAACTGCATTGGCTGATATTGCCGAGCAATTACTAGACCGCCAAAATTAAAAAAACCCGCTGCCTTGTTAGCAGTAAGTTTCAAACGTTTTTCGGGAAATAGTTGATACAAGACTGGCACTCCCTGTTTCTTCGAGTGCTACTTCCCCACTATATGAACATGTTTTTTTACAGTGACCGCCATGGTTTCACTGCCCTACCCCTCATCAGCCACCGATCAAGACCAGCAAGCGGTTGACTGGCTGACGCATTTTTTTGCCTCCGCTTTGGCTGATGGGGCTTCGGATATCCATTTAGAGCCTTTTGAAAACGTACTCAGGGTGAGGGTGCGGATTGATGGCCATCTGCAAGAGCGTCCATCGCCCCATGCGCAATTAAAAGACCGCATCATCTCGCGTATCAAAGTGCTGTCGCGCATGGATATTTCTGAAAAGCGCTTGCCCCAAGACGGTCGATTACGCATCCCTGTCAACACGTCGCCTATCGATATGCGGGTCAGTTGCTTGCCCACCGTGCACGGCGAAAAAATCGTGCTGCGTATTCAAAACTTTCTGTCGCAGCAGTTAAATCTCAACGATTTAGGTTTTGAGCCACAGCAACTCGATGATTTGCTCGCCGCATTGCAGCGCCCCAATGGCATGGTGTTGATCACCGGTCCCACGGGTTCTGGCAAAACCATGACGCTTTACAGCTGTTTGCACCACCTGAACTCAGCCAAGATCAATATCTCGACTGTAGAAGACCCCTGCGAGATTGTGCTGCCCGGCATCAACCAAATCAATGTGAATGAAAAGTCTGGACTGGGTTTTGCACAAACGCTGCGTGCCTTGCTGCGGCAAGACCCTGATGTGGTGATGGTGGGTGAAATACGCGACAGCGAAACCGCAGATGTGGCGGCGAAAGCTGCACAGACTGGTCATTTGGTGTTGTCAACCCTGCATACCAACGATGCGCCATCTGCACTCACCCGTCTTTGTCAGTTGGGTGTGGCCGACTTCAATGTAGCCAGCAGTGTGGTTTTGATTTGTGCGCAAAGACTGGTGCGTAAGCTGTGCCCACACTGCAAATGCAAAGTACCCCACGAGAACAGGTACACGCCGGTTGGCTGTGCGTATTGCGTGAATGGCTTCAAGGGCAGAGTGGGCATTCACCAAGTCCTTGCCATGACCCCAGAGCTTCAATCCATGATGCTTTCAGGTTTGAATACGCTCAGTATGACCCATCGTCTGCAGCAAAACGGTGTTCTCACATTGCGTGAAGCTGGTTTGCTGAAAGCTTGTGCCGGCATCACATCCCATGAAGAAGTCTGGGCAGCGACTTCATCATGACCTCAGCACTGCGCCAGCGTTGTCATTTCACTCGGCAACTTGCCACCCTGATGGCAGCAGGTTTGCCCTTGCTAGAGTCTTTGACCTCCATGGCCAAGTCAGAATCCTCTGACGAGATGCGCCAGTTGATTGTTCGCCTGTGCGTGTCGCTTGAGCAAGGTTGCAGCTTTCATTTGGCCTTGCGGCAATCGAATGACTTTGATACTTTGTATTGCGAGTTGGTCGCGGCCGCAGAAATGGCTGGCAACCTTGACCAAGTATTGGAGCGCTTGGCCCTGTTGCTTGAAAAGCGCCAAGCCCTGCAGTCTCAGATTCGCACAGCCTTGAACTATCCCTGCGCCGTACTTTTGATCACCATGGTGGTTGTCACCGTCATCATGGTTTGGGTGGTCCCTGTGTTTGAAGGTATTTTTTCTTCTCTTGGTGCTGATTTGCCAGCGCTGACCCTCTCAGTGGTGCAGATGAGTCGCTGGATAACCAACGGCGGCGCAACATGGGTATTGCTTGCCATCAGCGGTTTGTACGTTCCTGTCAGGGTGTTGATGGCCAAGCCGGACCTCCAACTTTGGCTCGATACCACTGTCTTGCGCTTGCCTTTGCTTGGAACCATGGTCCACCAAAGCCAACTGGCCTTGTGGACGCTGACGCTGTCCGATTTACTCAAAGCCGGTGTGCCCATGCTGGATGCTTTAGAGGTGGTAGCGGCCAGCAGCACCAACCGGTGCGTTGGTATGTCCACCATCGTTGTTCGCGCCAAAATCAGCCACGGTGCCTCGCTGGCCGGTGCAATGGAAAGCCTTTCAGCCCATCCTTCCCAAGCACATGTGTTCCCAACCATGTTGATACAACTGGTTGATGTGGGTGAGCAAAGCGGGGCCTTGGACGCGCTGCTCGCCAAAGTAGCTCAGCAACTCAATGCTCAAGTTGATAACCTGTTGCGTCAGTTCACGCAACTTTTAGAGCCGGCCATGATGGTCGTGCTGGGTCTGCTCATGGGCGGCCTTGTGGTGGCTCTTTACCTACCCGTCTTTCAATTGGGACAAGTGCTTTAGGCTTTCTTATAGACTGCGGGGCATATGCAACATCCCGCATTCAAACGCATTGGCCTGACAGGCGGCATCGGTAGCGGCAAATCCACTTTTGGCGCCATGTTGGCCGCACGCGGTTTTGCATTGATTGATGCGGATGCAGTTTCTAGGGAGCTGACCGGCGTAGGCGGCTTGGCGATTGCAAAGGTACGCGAGGCTTTCGGCGATAGTTCTATAGCATTGGATGGCAGCATGGACAGAAACCAAATGCGTACTTTGGTGTTTAGTCAACCTGAAGCTAAAGCGCGATTGGAAACCATTTTGCATCCCCTTATCCGCGCATCGATTGCAGAAAAATTAACTGCCATCAAAGACAAGGGAGAACCCTTGGCTATCTTAGATATTCCTCTGTTGGTCGAGTCCTCCCAATGGCAGGGGCAACTTGACGGCATCATCGTGGTCGATTGCAGTGAGGGTAGGCAACTATCCCGCGTCATGGCCAGAAATGGCTGGACGCAAGCACAGACGAAAGCTGTGATGGCCGCGCAGGCCAGTCGACAAGAACGGTTGGCAGCGGCCAACTGGGTGATCGATAACGACAGCGACGATTTGAGCGCTCTGCAAAAACAAGCCGACGCTTGGGAGCCCAATTAGGCAAAGTCAAGGCGAGAAAACCCCATTTCAGCGGTTATGATTTGAGAGTTGCTTTTTCCCAACCTGCGAAGTATTGTGATTCTTTACGAACACCCATTTAATGAGCGAATTCGCACTTACTTGCGACTTGAATACTTGCTGGAGCGTTTTGAGCAACTCTTGCTACGCTCCTCGGAAATTGATCACCACTTTGCACTCACCACCTTGTTTGAAATTGTCGATGTCGGTGGTCGTTC
>CAMDJS010000146.1 GCA_945900685.1 Bordetella parapertussis | reverse complement strand
GTTGGTTCAGCGTGGTCATCAGTGACGAATCCTCGGGTCGAGCCAGACATAACTGGTGTCCACCAATAAATTGATCAGCACATAGCTGAGCGAGAACAACAACACCAACCCTTGAATGACGGGAAAGTCGCGGTTCAACACCGCATCCACTGTGAGCGAACCCAAGCCGGGAATCGCGAACACGGTTTCGGTCACCACCACACCGCCGATCAGCAAAGCCACACCGATACCGACCACGGTGACAATGGGCACGGCTGCATTCGCTAAGGCATGTCGAACCAAGACCGTGCGTTCAGCCAGACCTTTGGCACGCGCAGTGCGAATGAAATCTTCCTGTAATGCTTCGGAGACACTGGCGCGTGTGATGCGTGCTATCAAAGCCACATACACGGTGGACAGCGTCAGCCACGGCAAGATGAGTTGGCGCATCCACGCCCAAGTGCCTTGCGACTGCGGGCCGCTGATCGGCTTATAGCCTTGCACCGGCAACCATTGCAATTGCATGGCGAACACATAAATCAACAGGTAGGCGATGACAAACACCGGCACCGAAAAACCGGCCACTGAAAACGCTGACAAACCACGGTCCAACCAACCGCCCATGCGCCAAGCGGCCAGACTGCCCAGAGGCACGGCGATACACACGGCCAGCAGCACCGTACCCAGCGCCAGCGCCAAGGTGGGCTCGACGCGTTGCGCCACCAAGGCCGTGACGGGTTTGCTCAGGTAATACGAATACCCCAGATCGCCTTGCAACACTTGGCCCAGCCACAACACATATTGCACGGCAATGGGCTTGTCCAACCCCATGTGCGCGCGGATGTTGGCGATGTCTTCGCTGGTCGCGTTGTTGCCTGCGATCACCGCCGCCGGGTCACCGGGTGCGAGCCGCAACATGAAAAACACCAAGAGCGACACCACCAGCAACACAGGCAGCACCGCCAGCAGACGGCGAATCAGAAAAGATGCCATGGTCAGCGCTTGGCCAAGCCCCACATCACCGGGATGCCCGGTGTTTGCAACAAACCGCTGACGTTGTTGCGCAGCACAGTCGGGTTGCGGTATTCGCCAAGCGGCACATAAGACGCGGTTTCATAGACCAAGGCCTGAATTCCACTGGCGATTTTTTTGCGTTCACTGGCATCTTGGGCACGCGCAAATTTGGCTTTCAATTCTTCAATACGCGGCTCGTCCTGCCAGCCAAACCACCCGGTTGCGCCTTTGGTGTTCAGCATGGCGCTGGTCAAGGGGCTGTCAATATCGCCAGCGCTCCAGGTGGTGAAAAACATGTTCCAGCCACCTTGGTTAGGTGGATCCTTTTTAGCGCGTCGCGCCACCAGCGAGGCCCAGTCCATTTGCTGCAAATCAACCTTGAAACCGGCAGCTTCCAATTGCTGTTTGGCCACCAGCGGCAGCTTGGTGATGGCCGACAAATCCGTGGGACGCATCATCACAATCGGCTTGCCGTCATAGCCGGCCTCTTTGAGCAATTCACGCGCTTTGGCCGGGTTGGGCAGTCCCGTAAAACCGGGCGTGTTTTCATCAGCAAACTGGGAGCTACAAGGGTAAATGCTGCGGCACAAGCGCCCCAATTCAGGCACACCGACCTGCGTGTTGATAAACGCTTGTTGACCCACCGCCAGCATGGCGGCTTGGCGAATTTTCGGGTTGTTGAACGGTGGGTGAATATGGTTGAAACGCATGATGTACTGAAAACCGGACGGCGCGAAATCATCGATCTTGACGCCTGCGGTTTTCTTCAAGGTTTCGTACTGCTCGAAGCTGGGTTGCTCGATCATGTCGACTTCACCGGCGACGATGGCATTGAATTGTGTTTGTGGGTCGCGAATGATGACCCATTCCACCCGGTCGAAGTTCACCGGCCTGCCGCCTGCCAGCCCGCTCGGTGCTTCGCTGCGGGATATGTATTTGGTGTTGCGCTCGTACACCGCGACGGAGCCGGGTTTGAATTCATCAGGTTTGAAAATGAACGGGCCCGAGCCAATGTGTTCCTTGATTTGCTCGGTGCCAGGCGTGGCCGCAATCCGCGCCGGCATGATGAACGGCACATTCGAAGACGCTTTGCCCAATGCTTCAAGCACGATGGCGCAAGGTTCTTTGAGCACCATGCGAAACGTGTTCGCGTCCGGCGTTTCCAGTTTGTCGACAAACCCGAACAACACGCCGCCCATGGTGTCACGCGTTGACCAGCGTTTGAGCGAGGCCGCCACGTCTTCGCTGGTCACCGGTTTGCCGTCGTGAAACGCCAAGCCACTGCGCAGCTTGAAAGTCCAGACTTTGCCGTCCTTGCTGGTGCTGTGGCTTTGCACCATTTGCGGCTGTATTTTTCCCTTGGCGTCTTCGGAAAACAAGGTGTCGTAAATCATGTAACCGTGGTTGCGGGTGACATACGCGGTGGTCCAGATGGGGTCGAGCACGGCCAGGTTGGCATGCGGCACAAATCGCAATACTTTGTTGGCTGGCACAGCGTTTTGCGCGTGCAGTTCCACAGCAAAAACAGAAGCCATGGCCAATGTGGCGATGGTTTGAACAAACAGTCGGCGCGACATGCATTTCCCCTTGGCCCGTAGGCGGCTACATTCCAATATCAGCTTCAATATAAACGAATTCATTTTGGAACAAGAAACCATGGCTATTCATGAACTCAGCGCCACTGCACTTTCGCAAGCCATTCATGCGCGGCAATTTTCCTGTCGTGAGGTGATGCTGGCTTTTCTTGACCGGATTGCTGTGGTGAACCCGCGCTTTAATGCGCTGGTCAGCTTGCAATCCGACGACATGCTGTTGGCACACGCCGATGTGTGTGACCAAGAATTGGCACGTGGCCATTCACGCGGCTGGCTGCATGGTATGCCGCTGGCTTTCAAAGACTTGGTGGATGTGGCGGGCATTCCCACCACATGCGGGTCTGTGCTGCTGCGTGACAACATTCCCGCGCAAGACGCGTTGCTGGTGCAACGCATGAAAGCAGCGGGCGGCATCGTCATCGGCAAAACCAACACGCCCGAATGGGGTCTGGGTTCAAACACCTTCAACCCGGTATTCGGCGCCACTGGCAACGCTTACAACCCGGCTTGCACCGCCGGTGGCAGCAGCGGTGGCGCCGCGGTGGCTTTGGCGCACCGATTGTTGCCGCTGGCAGATGGCTCAGATTTCATGGGCAGCCTGCGCAACCCGGCCGCTTGGAACAATGTGTTCGGCATGCGGCCTTCGCAAGGCCGCGTGCCTGCTGTTCCAGCCAATGACGTTTGGGTCAGTCAACTCAGCACCGACGGCCCGATGGCGCGGCATGTCAGCGACTTGGCGCGTTTGCTGGAAACCATGTCGGGTTTTGATGCGCGTGCGCCGTTGTCTTTGGCGGCTTTGCCGACCGGCTGGTCGTCGCAGCTTGTGCCCAAGGCCCAAGGTTTGCGCATCGGCTGGCTGGGCGATTTGAACGGCTATTTGCCCATGGAAGATGGTGTGTTGCAAGCCTGTGAAAACGGTCTGCAACGTTTGACCGACTTGGGCGCGCATGTAGCGCCTGTATCGCCGAATTTTTCACCTGCGGCCGTGTGGCAGACCTGGCTGGCTTGGCGGCGGGTGTTGACCGCGTCGCGGATTGCACCCATGGTCGCGCGTGGCCGCGATGCTTGCAAGGAAGAAGCGCTGTGGGAATATGACCAAGCCATCGGCATGACGGCCACTGACTTCTTAACAGCCAGCACCGAGCGCACAGTGTTTTACCAACAGATGTTGACACTGTTGAGCAACTTCGATGTACTGGTCATACCCAGCGCGCAAGTCTGGCCGTTTGCCATCGAAATGCGCTGGCCGCATGTGATTGAGACACCGAACGGTTCAGTGTCCATGGATACCTACCACCGTTGGATGGAAGTGACGCTCTATGCCAGTCTGGCCGGTCTGCCAGCGTTGAATGTGCCGTGTGGATTCAACCCGCAAGGCATGCCCATGGGCATGCAGTTGATCGGCCAAGCACGCGGTGACTTGGCGGTGCTCGAATTGGGCTTGGCTTACGAAGAAGCGGCAGGCGATTGGTTGGCCCGCCAACCAGTCTCAGAAAAGGCGCAGGGCTGAGGCCAGGCGCCTTGGCGCCTCAGCAGCTTATTCACCAGTGAGTTAATCGGCTTTGACCAAATAAATAGCGTCTTCGAACACCTTGTTGCGTTTGCTATTGACTGCCGTCAACGCATACACATTGCCTTTGGCATCTTGGGCAAATGCCAAGACATAGGGCAGTTTTCCGTTGGCCGTCGGCTGTCTCCTCTGATCTCCGCGGGTCCCGTCGTTCCTGTCCGCAGTAGTGTCGGTCGCGGCCGTGGT
>CAMDJS010000145.1 GCA_945900685.1 Bordetella parapertussis | reverse complement strand
CGCAAAGGGGGATACCGGGTTGGCCAGCATCTTGGAAGACGCTTGGGCAAATTCGGCGAAAGGTTCCATCAACGCCCTTTGGGCTTCATAGAATTGGTAAAGCATGGCTGACACCTCACTATGTGTTTGTTGCAGTGCAATATAACAGCAGAAACAAATTTCTTGCTGACATGCTGTCACCTTTGCAAGCCAGCTGTTCGGCCAAAGCTGCAAAATGCTTGGAACTTTTGGAGTGACGGATTGACTCAACAAGCTTTTTCAATGGACAGCGGGCATGCCACAGAAAACCCCTTGCCCGTCTTGTTTTTAGGCCACGGCAGCCCGATGAACGCCATCGAAGACAACGACTACCGCCGCAGCTGGGTTGAGATGGGCGCTCAGTTCGGTTCAGGACAGCGCTGGCCCAGTCCCAAGTTGATTCTTTGCGTGTCTGCCCATTGGCTAACCAACGGCTGGCAAATCACTGCCAATGAAAACCCACGCACCATCCACGATTTCGGCGGCTTTCCACAGACCTTGTTTGATCAGCAATACCCGGCGCCGGGTGATCCTGAGGCTGCAAAAGCCATCGCCGATTTACTGAACCCAAGCCCCGATGGCAAAAGCGCGACTTTGAGCAGTGATTGGGGGCTGGACCACGGCAGTTGGTCGGTGCTTAAACCCATGTTTCCTCAAGCGAATATTCCGGTGTTGCAACTTAGCATGGACTACGCGCGCCCGGTGGCAGACCACTTTGCCATAGGACGGCAGTTGCAAACCTTGCGTCGCCAAGGCGTGTTGATCGTGGCCAGCGGCAACACAGTGCACAACCTGCGAGCCATACAAATGCACATGGGTAACCAAGAGGCGTTGGATTGGGCGCGCACATTTGACGACTGGGTAGCCGAGCGCATTTCTGCGGGCGAGCGTGAAGCACTGGTGGATTTTCAGCAGCGCGGTCAAGAAGCCACGCTGGCGCACCCCAGCTTCGAGCATTTCTTGCCTTTGCTTTACGCCGCTGGTGCAGCCACGGATGAAGACAAGGTGAGTTATTTCAACACTGGTTTTCAGCTGGGCTCGATTGCCATGCGCTCGGTGGTCTGGGACAGTGTGTGATATTTTGAATGGTTCAACTGCCTTTGAAAGCAGTTGAACCGTTGAACCTCAAAAACGCTTTATGCGCAGCGCAGTTGCGTTGCCAGGTCCAGCAAATCGTCAGCGGAATAATCCACAGGCGTTTTAGCCACCGATTCACCCAAACCCGGGCCGTGTTCATCCGGCCTGGCAATGAAAGCGGTTTTCAGACCGGCACGCGCTGCCGCCGCCAAATCGTCAGAGTGCGCGGCCACCATCATGGTTTCTTCCGGTGTGAAGCCCAGCGCTGCCGCCGAAGCCTGGTAGACGATGGCCTGCGGTTTGTAGTCGCGCGCGATTTCAGCGCCGGTGATCGCGTCCCAATGCCAGTGGTTGTGTCTGGCCAGATTGACCATCAAACCTATATGGCCGTTGGAGCAGGGCGCGAGCATAAATTGTTGACGCAGCCGCGTCAGCCCTTGCTGCACTTCCGCCCATTGGTCTAGGTGGTGCCAACCGAGGTTCAGTTGTTGGCGAGTGGCCTCGTCCACTTGTTGCCAACCTAAACGCCCAAGCACGATATCCAAATTGCCTCTGTGCAATTCGTCCAGTTTGCAAAAACCGCGCTGACCGCTGCGCACTTTTTCCATCGCCGGTTGGTACTCGTTGCGCCAATCGTCAGCGAATGCATGCCAGTCGGTCGTCAGGCCCAGCGGTGACAACAAGGCTTTGGCATCTTGCGCGATGCTGCTGCGCCAGTCGACCAAGGTGCCGAACACATCAAAAACCAGAGCTTTGATTGGCATGCGTGCAACCTATTTCAAAACAGTGGCGATGGCTTGACACACATGGCCGATGTTTTGGTTGTTCAAAGCAGCCACACACATGCGGCCAGTGTCGGTGCCGTAAACGCCGAACTCAGAGCGCAAACGCAGCATCTGGTCCTTGGTCAGGCCTGAGTAGCTGAACATGCCGATTTGGCGGGTGATGAAACTCATGTCTTCTTTGATACCTGCAACTTTCAAACCATCGACTAGGCTTTGACGCATGGTTTTGATGCGCACCCGCATCTCACCGAGTTCTTTTTCCCACAATTGGCGCAACTCCGGGCTTTGCAGCACAGCAGCGACCACCGCGCCGCCGTGTGTCGGCGGGTTGGAATAGTTGGTGCGAATCACAATTTTGAGTTGCGACAAAACCCGCGCGGCTTCGTCAGCCGATTGGCAAAGCACGGACAGCGCGCCGACGCGTTCGCCGTAGAGGCTGAAGCTTTTGGAAAACGAAGTGGCGACCAGAAAATGCAGACCGGCTTTGACGAACTTAGAGATGACCGCGCCGTCTTCGGTGATGCCGTGACCGAAGCCTTGGTAGGCCAAGTCCAAAAACGCGGTGAGCTGGCGCGCTTTGACGGCTTCAACCACTTGGTCCCATTGTTCGGAGGTGATGTCATAGCCGGTGGGGTTGTGGCAACAGGCGTGCAACACGATGATGGTGCCGGGGGCGGCGGCGTTCAAGCTGTCGAGCATGCCTTGGAGGTTCACACCGCGAGAGGCGGAATCGTAATACGCATATGTTTCGACAGTGAAGCCAGCCGACGAAAACAGGGCGCGGTGGTTTTCCCAGCTTGGGTCGCTGATCAACACCTTGGCTGAGGGGTTGAGTTTCTTTAAAAAATCAGCGCCGATTTTCAAACCGCCGGTGCCGCCCAATGCTTGCACGGTGGCGACGCGCTTGGATGTGACGGCTTCGGAGTCAGCGCCAAACACCAGACCCTTGACAGCGGTGTCGTAGGCGACGATACCGTCAATCGGCAGATAACCTCGCGCTACGGGTTTGGCCATCAGGGTGTGTTCAGCTTGTTGTACGCATTCCAGCAAGGGCAGTTTGCCTTGGTCGTTGAAATACACGCCAACGCCGAGATTGACTTTGACAGGTGAGGTATCGGCCGCAAATTGTTCATTCAAGCCCAAAATTGGGTCGCGCGGCGCCATTTCAACGGCAGAAAAAAGAGACATCGTCAGTCCTTGAAGAGAAGGGGGGAAAGCAGGCAGCGGGAAAAACAGCGCAGACTGCGTTAGGCTTAGCGGTTTGGCAAAGATTTTAGCGGTACGCATGTGCGCGCCCGATCTGCCTTTCAGAGTCAATGCATGAGCAGTCCCGTATCAGTCAAAGAACCCGTGGTTGAAGCCCACAATCCGCCTGCTGGCGAGTGGAAAACCTATGCAGGTTCTCCATTTGAATTGTTTCAACCCTATCCGCCTGCCGGGGACCAACCGGTGGCCATTACCCAATTGGTCGAGGGCATGCGCGATGGTGAAATGTTCCAAACCCTGCTGGGCGTGACGGGCTCAGGCAAGACATTCACCATGGCGAATGTGATCGCGCAAATGGGAAGACCGGCCATCATTTATGCGCCTAATAAAACCTTGGCGGCGCAACTCTACAGCGAGTTTCGCGAGTTTTTTCCGAAAAACGCGGTTGAGTATTTCGTCAGTTATTACGACTACTACCAACCTGAGGCGTATGTGCCGCAGCGCGATTTGTTCATTGAAAAAGACAGCGCCATCAACGAGCACATAGAGCAAATGCGTTTGTCCTGCACCAAAAGTTTGCTCGAGCGGCGCGACGTCATTATCGTGGCCTCCGTGTCTGCCATCTACGGTATTGGCGAGCCTGAGAGCTACCACCAGATGGTGATGACGTTGCGCGTGGGTGATAAGCCCGGCCAGCGCGACATCATTGCGCAACTGGTGCGCATGCAGTACGAGCGCAATGACATGGATTTTTCGCGTGGGCGTTTTCGTGTGCGCGGCGACACCATCGATGTGTTTCCTGCCGAGCACAGCGAATTGGCCATTCGCATCGAACTGTTTGATGACGAGATTGAAAGCCTGCAATTGCTCGACCCACTGACCGGGCGCGTGATTCAAAAAATACCGCGCTTCACGGTGTACCCGTCCAGCCACTATGTGACGCCGCGCGACAAGGTGTTGGCCGCCGTGGAAACCATCAAGCTGGAGTTGAGCGACCGCCTCAAAGAACTGGTCGGCATGGGCAAACTGGTGGAAGCGCAGCGGCTCGAGCAGCGCACACGGTTTGATCTGGAAATGCTGAGCGAAATCGGCCACTGCAAAGGCATTGAAAACTACACCCGGCATTTGTCCGGCGCGGCGCCGGGTGAGCCGCCGAGCACGCTTACCGACTACCTGCCCAAAGATGCTCTCATGTTTTTTGACGAAAGCCATGTGCTGATGGGCCAGTTCTCGGGCATGTACAACGGAGACAGGGCACGCAAAACCACTTTGGTTGAATATGGTTTTCGTTTGCCCAGCGCCTTGGACAACCGGCCCTTGAAGCTCGAAGAGTTCG
>CAMDJS010000144.1 GCA_945900685.1 Bordetella parapertussis | reverse complement strand
AAGACGAGTTGTACTTCGGCCAAGCCACGGCGCAAGACATCGCCGCCGAACTGGAAGACCGCGACTACTACACCAGCGAAAACGTCTTCTGGGTGCCCGAAGGCGCGCGCTGGGAAGCCCTGCGCGCCGCCGCACCCCAGCCCGATATTGGCAAGCGCGTTGACGACGCGCTGACCGTGATCGAAGCCGACAACCCCAAGCTCAAAGGCATCCTCGACAAACGCTTTGCCCGCGCGCAATTGCCTGACGGCAAGCTGGGCGAGTTGGTCAACCTCATTTCCACCATCGGCTTCGGTGACGACCCGTCGAAGGCCCGCGACATCTTGGGGCAGGTGTACGAATATTTCTTGGGCATGTTTGCCAGCGCTGAAGGCAAGCGGGGCGGGCAGTTCTATACGCCCGCCAGCATTGTCAAAACACTGGTGGCTGTGCTCTCGCCCAGCAAGGGCCAGATTTACGACCCCTGCTGCGGTTCGAGCGGCATGTTTGTGCAGAGCGAAAAGTTTATCGAAGACCACGGCGGCAAGTTGGGCGATGTGTCCATCTACGGCCAAGAGGCCAACCCCACCACCTGGCGCTTGGCGGCCATGAACCTCGTTATTCGGGGCATGGACTACAACCTGGGCAAAGAACCTGCTGACACCTTTACCCGCAACCAACACCCCGACCTGCGGGCTGACTATTGCTTGGCCAACCCGCCCTTCAACATCAGCGACTGGTGGCACCCCAGCTTGGACGGTGACGCCCGCTGGGAATACGGCACACCCCCACAAGGCAACGCCAATTACGCCTGGCTGCAACACATCCTGCACCACCTCAAGCCTACGGGCAGGGCGGGCATTGTGTTGGCCAACGGCAGCATGAGCAGCAGCCAAAACTCGGAGGGCCAAATCCGCGCTGCGATGGTGGACGCCGATGTGGTGGAAGTGATGGTGGCCTTGCCCGGCCAACTGTTCTTCAACACGCAAATCCCCGCGTGCTTGTGGTTCTTGGCCAAACAGAAAAAACGCAAGGGCGAAGTGCTGTTCATTGACGCGCGCAAACAAGCCACCATGATCTCTAGAGTGCAAAGCGAGCTGACTGACGAAGTGATAGCCCGTATCAGCCAGACCGTGACCGCATGGCGCGAAAGCGGCAATGCCGCACCCTCCGGTCATTCCCGCGAAGGCGGGAATCCATCCCCTGCTTACCAAGACATACCCGGTTTCTGCCGCAGTGTGCCGCTGACCGAGATTGCCCAGCACGGCCATGTGCTCACCCCCGGCCGCTATGTGGGTGCGGAAGAGGTGGAAGACGACGACGAAGCCTTTGCCGACAAGATGCAAACGCTCACCGCCAAACTGCGCGAACAAATGGCCAAAGGCGCAGAGCTGGACGCGCTGATTCGTCAGAAGCTGGGGGGGCTGGGGTATGAGTTCTGAGCTTTCAGCCACAAGCCCCGAGTACCGCCAGTGGCTGGCCGACCTCAAGGGCCGCTTTCGGCAGGTCCAGCTCAAGGCGGCCGTGACGGTTAACTCCGCCGTACTGGCGTTTTATTGGGATCTGGGCGCAGACATCGTGGCTCGCCAGAGCACTGTAGCGTGGGGGCAGGGCTTTTTGACCCAGCTCAGTGCGGACCTGGTGCGTGAGTTCCCCGAGGTGAAAGGGTTTTCCGAGCGCAATCTGAAATACATTCGGCAGTGGCGTGAGTTTTGGCAAGCCGCGCCAATTGGGCAACAAGCTGTTGCCCAATTGACCGCCATTCCCTGGGGGCACAACCTGGCCATCCTGTCCAAGTGCAAGCAGCACGACGAGGCCACCTTCTACGTGCAAGCCACCCTCCAGAACGGTTGGAGCCGCAGTGTGCTGACGCACCAGATTGAAAGCGGCCTGTGGCAGCGCGAAGGCTGCGCCATCACCAACTTTGCACAAACCCTGCCCGCGCCCCATTCAGACTTGGCGCGGCAGGTGCTCAAAGACCCCTATGTGTTCGACTTTCTGAGCCTGACGCCCGAGCACACCGAGCGTGAGCTGGAAACCGCGCTGATTGAGCACGTCACCCAGTTCTTGCTGGAGCTAGGCGCTGGCTTTGCCTACCTAGGGCGGCAAGTGCCGCTGCAAGTGGGTGAGCGAGACTTCTTTATCGACCTGCTTTTCTACCATGTGCACCTGCACTGTTATGTGGTGGTGGAGCTGAAAACCGTTGACTTTGAACCCGAGTTTGCAGGCAAGCTCAACTTCTACCTCAAAGCCGTGGATGCGCAAATGCGCCAAGACAGCGACGCCCCCACCATCGGCCTGCTGCTGTGCAAAAGCAAAGACCGGTTGGTGGCCGAATACGCGCTAAGCGACATTCAAAAACCCATGGGCCTGTCCACCTACACCCTTTCGCACACCTTGCCCGAAGCTCTGCGAGGCAAGCTGCCGAGCATTGAACAGTTGGAGCAGGAATTGGGGCGGGGGAATGGCGCGGATTCGCAAGAAGCTGGGGGGCTGGGGTATGAGTTCTGAGGCATGCTTTCTTCAGGATGTTGCAGAGGTAGTGGATTCGTTACATAAGACTCCGCATTACTCGGAATTTGGTCCATCGATGGTCCGAGTGACCGACGTTAAATATGGCGAGTTAGATTTGTCTAAAACTTTCCGGGTGGATGCGGAGGTTTTTGCGGAGTTTTCTCGACGCTACAAGCCGAGCCGAGGCGACATCATCATCACTCGTGTTGGGACGTACGGTGTATTCGGCAAGGTGCTTGATACAAATTTTTGCCTTGGACAAAACACAGCCGCAATTATTCCGAAAACAATTGCGCCTGACTATCTATATGCAGTTCTGAATTCGAATTTTGTTAAGTCGCAAATTGAGTCCAGTGTCGTTGGCAGCACGCAAAAGACTTTGAGCTTAAAGGCAATCAAAGCTTTGCAAATTCCACGATTTCGGCCGTCTCAGGAACTTGTAATCGGAAGCCTTGGTGCTACTTTTGACGACCGCATCACTCTCCTGCGCGAAACCAACACCACCCTCGAAGCCATCGCCCAAGCCCTGTTCAAGTCCTGGTTCGTGGACTTCGACCCCGTCCACGCCAAGATGCAAGGCCGCGCCCCCGAAGGCATGGACGAAGCCACCGCCGCCCTGTTCCCCGACAGCTTTGAAGAGTCGGAATTGGGGCCTGTGCCGAAGTGGTGGCGACATGTCAGTTTGAAGGATGTTGTTTCGATTCATGACTCAAAACGCATTCCGCTATCAGGCCAAGAACGCGACAAACGTAAAGGTCGATATCCATACTATGGAGCAGCGGCATTGATGGATTCAGTAGATGACTATCTTTTTGATGGTATCTATTTATTGACCGGAGAAGATGGTTCAGTTGCCGACGCGAATGGTTATCCGATCATGCAATATGTTTGGGGTAAGTTCTGGGTAAATAACCATGCACACATCCTTCAAGGCAAGGATGGCGTATCGACTGAGCATGTCATGCTTGCCCTACAGCAGACGAACATCACGCCTTACATAACAGGAGCAGTACAGGCTAAGCTTAGTCAAACAAATATGTGGCGCATCAACTTCACAATGCCGAACCGCGAAGTGGCTGAGCTTTTTGGCACTTTGCTGGAACCCATTTTTGTGCTTTTTCGCCACAACTCTGAGCAGGCCAAAACACTGATCACTTTGCGCGACACCTTGCTCCCCCGCCTGATCTCTGGCCAGATCCAAATTTCAGATGTGCAAACAGAAGCGGAATCCGCTTGAACATGCAGATCAAGCCCTTCAGTGACTACTTGGTGTTCGTTGATGAAAGCGGCAGTCCGTCCATGGGTCGGATTGACCCCGACTTTCCATTGCTGGTGTTGGCTTTCATGATTGTCCGAAAGGATGAATACACGCAGCAAGTGGTGCCAGCGGTTCAGGCGTTCAAGTTTCAACACTTTGGACACGATCAGGTCATCTTGCATGAGCGAGAAATTCGCCGCGATCTGGGGCCGTTTTCATTTCTCAAGACCCGTGCGCTCAAGCAAGCTTTTTTGGATGAATTGACTGCCATTGTTGAAAAAGTGCCATTTCACCTGGTGTCAGTGGTGATCCGAAAGGATGCGTTGCAAAAGCGCTATACCCAGCCAGAAAATCCGTACCACTTGGCATTGCAATATGGTCTGGAGCGCATCAGTGCTTTTCTGCACACGCAAGGTGAATGGCAAACGGGGTCTATCAGCAACCCCAAAGTGCATTTGGTGGTTGAGCGTCGTGGGCGAAATGAAGACGATGAACTCGAGCTGGAGTTTCGCCGCATTTGTGATCGTGGCAATTTCAATCAGGAGTTGTTCGCTTTTGAGTTGATCTTTGCCGATAAGCAGTCGAACTCTTCGGGCTTGCAGTTGGCCGATCTGATAGCCAGGCCTATGGGCATGTCCGTGCTCAAACCTGATCAGTCCAATCGCGCCGTGGAAGTCATCAAACGCAAGCTCGT
>CAMDJS010000143.1 GCA_945900685.1 Bordetella parapertussis | reverse complement strand
AAGCTTTTCTCATTCCAGTCACGAGGCGGCGGGTGCGGAACGGGAGCGACTGGTTCGACTCGCGCCAAGGTGGCGGGATGATTTTTCAACGCCAAGGTGACCAATGACCACCGGCGGACGATTGGGAAATTGCGCCACCAACTCCAGTGTGCCACCCATACTTTCCACATAGTGACGCAGCGTGGACAGCAACATGTCGCTGCGCTTTTCCAGGCGCGAAATGGTGTCTTGACCCACCCCAAGCGCCACGGCCAAATCTTCTTGGGTTTGCTCGGCCGCCTTGCGAAGGTCTTTGAGTGTGGCCAATTCCATGGCGCGGCCCTCAATCCGGGCCCGGCGCTGTGCGGGCAATGCCGCCATGGTGTCATCGAGTTTTTTTGCCATTTTTGGGCTCCTTTGCTGCCGCTTTATTGAGACTAGCCAGATGCTCGCTATACCGGCCATACGTCACGGCAATCAATCGCTTGTAAAAACGTTTCTGATCTGCGCCCCCCTTGTCACCACCCACGAGCAAAACAGCCCTGTTCTTAAATATGGGCTATCCCTTTAGCTTGACAGCTACCCTCACGCAAAATACAACGCAATTCGGTCAGAAGTCCAGGTTGGCACGCCGGTGCCAAAGAAATCCGCGTCCTCAGTCCAGATTGGACAACTCAAGGTCATCGCGCACGCCAACACAGGCCAGTCATCCGCATCACGAACGGCGATACGTTGCAATGCCTGCTGTTGCATGCCTTCGTAGAGTTCGACATCAATGGGCTGAACAACACCCTCAAGACGATCCAGCACAAGCATTGCGGCAGTGCCATCAACACCTCGCTTATTCAGCAACGCAGGAAGATACTTTCGTGCGTCTACATACGCAACATCAGGCGCAAAGAACTTGACCATCACAGCGTTGTCAAAAATCAGTTCACGCACCCGCCTCCCCAGCACAGCACGAATCAGAATGTTCGCATCGAGAACGATGGCCTTGCTACTCATGCTGCTTTGGCTTTTAACTTCTTCGCAGGTGTGCTTGCCCGCCTGCGAGCGGTTTTGAAATCTGACACTACAGACTCGACATCCACACCCTGCGCCTCAAGCAGCTTGTCCAAGGTTTTGCTGGCTTTTTTCAATGCAACAACATCGGCTTCCACTTGCCCATGTGTGGGTATAAAGTAACCAACTGTTTGCCCGTGCCGTGTCACCGCCACAGGCGTGCTTGATGCAATGTACTCGGCCAAGTCGGTGCGGAACTCGCGTATGCCCACCTTCGTCGTTTCCATATGTTTACCCTTTCAGTTGTGAATCTGTGTGTACACATTTTATACCATCCCACAGCCTTGGCTAAGGCATCCATGGAGTCTGGGTGACTCTCACGAATGACCTTGAGCAAGGCCATGTTCTCATCTGAAAGCACCCGTGCCATGGCGGTCACGGTCGGGAACCAAACGTTGAGTTCATCTTTGGCGCGTTGTCTCGCCTTGCCGGACAGACGAAAAAAACAGCCCCAGCTTGTGGCTGGAGCTGTTTCGGGTGTTAAGCGCCGATTTTGCAATCGGCGACTGGCAGCAACTGCGCTTACTTGAGCAGGGCCAGCACGCCTTGCTGCGACTGGTTGGCCTGGGCCAGCATGGCGGTGGCGGCTTGGGCGATGATTTGCGACTTGGCCAGGTTGGTCGACTCTTTGGCGTAGTCGGTGTCGAGGATGCGGCTGCGCGAAGCAGACAGATTCATCGACGTCGACTCTAAGCTGCTGATCGATATGGTCAAGCCGTGGCGGAACACTCTTTCAAGCCAACCGCAGTCAAGCATCCCCCTGGTTCGCGGGGCTCAGCTCAATTCAGCTGCCAGTTTTGCCTTGATCTGTGGCCCCAATACCTTTTGAACGCAGTCTGAGATGTGTTTCTTGCCTTGCCTTAGCGAGTCGATTTCTGATCTCGTCAGCTGTTCTGAACCCGACAAGATAGCTGGCCTCGTTGGCGGTAAGGGCAGCGGGTTCGATTCCGAAAATTTCTGTGATTTCATGGCCATACCTCTTTTCCAATAGTCGAATTATTTTGGCTTCAGGTTTGAATTTCGATGTCCTACCCGCATTGACAAGCACAAAAATTTGCGCGATCTGCCCGCCTTTGAGCTGGATGTAATTTGCTAATTCTGCCAGCGTGCCGCCAAGGCTGCAAACATCATCGACAAGAACGTATTGGCCGAGTGGAACAACATTACCTTCAAACTGGGCCCGAAGTCCCATGCGTTCCATGGGGTCTGCACCGGTATGAAAGACCTTGGTGGTTTGGACAATGTCAGTGTCTGCTTTAGCACCCGCAACCAGCGCGCAAACTTCAGCCAACACTTGCGGAATGGCGTTATCGCCGCTGGCCTCGCGGGCATGTGGCGCTACAAATATGTGATTTTTTGAAAACTGATGCCGATGGTCAAAGATAAAACTCAATGCCAGATCGGAAATGAGTTGCATGGCAGCGGCGATGTCGCCGGCCTTGGCTGCTGTGTACGCTTTGTGTTGCTTGATGTCCGCATCTTTTGTGAAAAGAGAAAGTGGTGCACCTCCGCACAGGCCAAAACCATATCTGCGTACTTCCGTGTGGCTAAAAATTAAAGACTTTGGCATAAATTCAGCATACTCCGGTTCATTAGGCGCTGATGTACCCATCGAAAAAACCCCCGCCTGCAAGCAGACACAGTCCGCTAACCGCTGCGGATCTTTCATATGAGCTGGGCTTGGCCAAGAACGTGTGAGCGAAAAGAATCTGGTAATGCGTTTGGGGTCAACACATCTACCTTGACGCCGAGCATTTGTAGCGTTGTGGGCCGGCACGCAATCACAACCCGTCAAGTTGATCGGGCATTCAGACGGGCGTTAACTCAAGTTTGATGCGTTGGCCAAGAGCCGCTGCTGCCCCCGCCAAAGTTGTCAAAGTAAGACTGGTATCGTTTTCGTCCAGCAAACGGTTGAGCGAGGCGCGACTGGTTCGCATCTTCTTCGCCATCGCAGTCTTGGTGATTTTTTGAGCCGACATCTCTTGTTCAATCTGCCAGGCGATTACCCTTTTAACCGCCACAGCAGTCACCTCTTCAAGCATGCCCTCCTGCGCAAGGAAGTCATCGAAGTCGCTGCCAATGTTTGGATTTTTCATTTTTTCCTCTTCAACAGTTTGAGCCGTTCTTTTGCCAAATCCAGTTCCGGCTTGGGAGTTTTCTGCTCCTTCTTGATGAAACCATGCAGCAAAACCATCACGTCTCCATCCAGAACAAACAGCACTCGGGCAATTCGATTGCTTAACCTCGTGCGGACCTCCCAGATACCATTTTCGAGATGCGCTACCAGCGGCATGCCCAAGGGCCAGCCGAACTGAACGGTCTTGATGTCTTCGCCAATCGTCTTACGCTCAACGACGGGCAGATCCTTCAACCAATCACGAACCGGTTCACCACCGGCATCCGTCCGGAAAAACCGTGCGCCTAAAGTTGGTGGGGCTTTGTTCTCCATGGCCTAGTGTATCAAACTTGGTACGTTTTACAAAACTGATAGCAGCTACTCGATAGGCTAAGCCGAGGTCGAACGCACCTAAGCCATAAACCAAACTGCACTGTCCGTCGTCATATCAAGCAATAAAAAAAGCCAGCTTGTGGCTGGCCTTTTTTTACGGCATCGGGTTTGCGCCCGACGCATTAGGGTACGCGCTTACTTGAGCAGGGCCAGCACGCCTTGCTGCGACTGGTTGGCCTGGGCCAGCATGGCGGTGGCGGGTTGGGCGATGATTTGCGACTTGGCCAGGTTGTCATCATCCCCACCTTCGGTTGTTATCCCAGGCTAAATCCAAGATCCATTCAGCATGAACCACTTCGCCAGCGCGCGGTAGCCGGCAGAGTCGAAAAAAAGCCGCCTGCAAGCAGACACAGTCCGCTAACCGCTGCGGATCTTTCATATGGGCTGGGCTTGGCCAAGGACGTGTGAGCGAAAAGAATCTGGTAATGCGTTTGGGGTCAACACATCTACCTTGACGCCGAGCAGTTGCTTGAGCTCGCGGCGCATAGCGCCAATGTCAAACAGGGAGGTTTGTGGGGTTGGGTCAACCAAAATATCAAGGTCGCTGGACGCATCGTCAAGACCTTGCGACACCGAGCCAAAGACCCGCGCATTTGTAGCGTTGTGGGCCTGCACAATTTGTCGAATGGCTTGCCTGTGCATGTTCAGGACTTGAGACGGTTTCATTAGCAAATTATGCGGTCAAAAGGACGGCTTATCTAGCATGAGCCTAACGAAAAAGGGGCCGGAATCACCCAGCCCGCCCTTTTCAGGGTTGAACGTCAAAGACTTATTTGAGCAGGGCCAGCACGCCTTGCTGCGACTGGTCACAGTCAAACGTGGCACGACTTCAGCTAACAATCGCCCCCAGACCCTTCTTTTCTATCAGTTGTAAAAGTTTCGCAGCCGCGCCGCTGGGGTGTTTGCCAGAGCTCGGTGACTCCCACTTTTGAACAGCAGAAACACTGAC
>CAMDJS010000142.1 GCA_945900685.1 Bordetella parapertussis | reverse complement strand
AGTGCCAGCGGCATGTCTGAAGGCAGCAAACCCGTGCCGTCATCTTCCACGCTGATCAGGCGCACGCCGCCTTCGACCAATCGCACCACCACGTGGGTGGCTCCCGCATCCAGCGCGTTGTCCACCAGTTCGCGCACCACTGAGGCCGGACGTTCGACCACTTCGCCAGCAGCAATCTGGCTGATGAGTTCGTCGGGGAGTTCGCGTATGCGGTTTGAAGGGGCAGGGGAAGAATTCACTGCTCAATTCTAGGTGACGTTGTCACATCACAAAGCACCGGGGTGGTGACGCGCCAGGGCCTGCGGTGGCGCTGATTCATTCATCTGAGGTGTGCATAATGCCAAGTATGGACATACTACTTTTCTTGCTTGATTTTATTATTCACATCGACAAACACTTGGCACTGCTGGTGCAAGAACACGGCGTCTGGATTTACCTGATTCTTTTTGCCATTGTGTTCATCGAAACCGGTGTCGTGCTCATGCCTTTTTTGCCGGGTGACTCGCTGTTGTTTGTCGTCGGCGCCATGGGCGGCGCAGGTTTGTTGAATTTGCCACTGGCTTTGGGCTTGATGCTGATCGCGGCCATTGCCGGGGACCAATGCAATTATTTGATTGGCCGATATTTCGGCCAGCGGTTGCTAGACGGAAACTACCGATGGTTTAACCGCCGTGCGTACGACCAAGCGCATGCTTTCTACGAAAAACACGGCGGCGTCACCATCATTGCCGCGCGCTTTTTCCCTTTCATTCGCACCTTTGCGCCGTTTGTGGCCGGGGTGGCTCACATGGACAGACTGCGCTTCACATTGTTTAACGTGAGCGGTGCGGTGTTGTGGGTGGTAGGCGTCGGCTTGATAGGTTATGTCTTTGGCAACATTTCCTGGGTGCAACAGCATTTTGAAAAATTCATTTGGGCTTTGATCATATTGCCCGGTTTGCTGTCCTTGTGGGCTGCCTACAAAGCTCGTCAAAAGCCAACGACTTGAGGCTTATATGGACCGGTTTCTGGGCATGGGCGGGTTGCGTAAAAAATAATTTTCTATGCCTTTCATCAAGGCGTCGGCCAGCTTGTTTTGGTATTGCTCACTCAATAACAAATTCTCTTCCTCGGGGTTGCTGATGAATGCAGTTTCCACCAGCAAGCTCGGAATATCCGGCGCTTTCAATACCGCGAACCCGGCTTGTTCCACCTGAGGTTTATGCAACTTACCGACTCTGCGGATCTGCCCCAGCAATTCATTGCCTAATTTCAAACTGTCGTTGATTTGCGCGGTCGTGCTCATGTCCAGCAATGCACGTTGCACATGTTGGTCTTCCACTTTGATGTTGAGTCCGCCAATCGCGTCTGCACCGTTTTCTTTGTTGGCCATCCATCGCGCAGCGGCGCTGGAGGCTGCGCCTTGACTCAGTGCAAACACGCTGGCACCGCTGGCTTTGGGGGTGAAAAACGCATCCGCATGCAAACTGATGAATAAATCGGCTTGCACTTGCTGGGCTTTTTGCACACGCACATGCAGGGGTAAGAAAAAATCCGCGTCCCGGGTCATGAATGCGCGCAACGGTAAATCGCCACGCCGCGTTTTCAATACTGTGGCGTTGATACGCTCGCGCAAGCGGTTGGCTATTTGCAAAACCACGTCTTTTTCGCGTGTGCCGTTGGGGCCGATGGCGCCGGGGTCTTCACCGCCATGGCCTGGGTCGAGTGCCACCACGGCAAAGCGTTCGAATAAACCGGCTGGTTCATTTTTGGGTGCGGCAGGCTTGGTGGGTGCAGGCGTTGGGGCAGGTGTAATAGCCTTGGCGGTTGGCGGTGGTTGATTGATGACCGCCGGCGGGGCAGGCGAAGGTTTGGGTTCTATCGGGGCAGGCGCGGCGGGAGAAGAATGGGCCGCAGGCGCTTTCCCGGTTGAATGGTTGCTCATCAATTCGTCTAATGCATCTTTGTTTGCAGCAGACTTGTGCTCGTCTTTCAATTTTTCTGCGATCAAGGCTTCCAATGGGTCGAACTCTTTGAGAGGGTACAAGTCCAACACCAGACGATGTTGAAACTGAGCCTGACCGGATTGCAACGGTTCGAGGCTAAAAACCTGCGGCTTGACGGGCTGGCGCAGATCCAGCACCAATCTCACCGTGGTCGGCGTGAATTGACCGACACGCACGCCGGTGATGAACGGGTCATCGCTGCGGACTTTGCCCACCAACTCGCGCAATGCCGCGTTCAATTCAATACCTTCAATATCCACAGCCAGTCGCGGCGGTTGAGACACAAAGGTGTTTTTCGTCACCAGTGCGGTGTCAGATTCAATCGTGACGCGCGTGTAATCATTGGCCGGCCAAACCCTGACCGCCACAATCGTGGCACCTCTGGCCAATTGAGCCCCGCCCAGCAGCAACACCAGGGAACCGGTTTGCAGCAGTGTGCGTCTGTGCATATTCATTGTTTGCACATCCATGGCTTGGGGGCTGTGGTGAATGTCATGCCAGCCATTGTCGTCCGGTGTGGCTATGCGCAGTCAGTTGCACGCTGCGGCTGTCGTCATCATTGACTTGAATTTCCATGTGCAGATCGCCCGGAGGTAAAAAGCCTTCGGCTTTGTCCGGCCATTCACAAATTTTCAATCCCGGTGAAGCGAAGATGTCCCTGAACCCCGCGTCTTCCCATTCCTGTGGATCTTTGAAGCGGTAAAAATCAAAATGCCACACAAGCCATGGCTGGCCTTCACGCATGAGTTCATATGACTCGACAATCGCATAGGTGGGGCTTTTGATGCGACCCGTGACACCCAGGGCTTGCAACAGATAACGAGTGAACGTGGTTTTGCCGCTGCCTAGGTTGCCGTGTAAATAAAGAACAGCGTTTTGCAAACTTGCGCGCGCTGACAGACTGACAGCAAAGGCTTGACAGGCTTGCTCATCCGGCCAGTGCAGGGTTTTTACAATCGGTGTTTGGTTCAAAGGATTGATGTGTCCATTCAACAGCAGGGGTTACCAGAGCAGTTACAGCTTTGGGGGCGACAACTGGGATTCTCCCAAATTGGCGTGGCCCCGGTGGATTTGTCCTCGGCCGAGCCGGGATTGCTGGCCTGGCTGGCCGATGGCCACCACGGCAACATGGACTATATGCAGCGCCACGGCCTCATGCGCGCGCGGCCTGATGAGTTGGTGCCGGGCACTTTGAGCGTCATCACGGCGCGCATGGATTACCTGCCCCGAGCCCCGGGCGGCCAGACTTCAAGCAAGCCGATCAAGCCTCCAGACAGTGCAACAGTGTTTGGCCATGATGCACACCATGTGCTTGAACATGAACTCGATCGTTTGCAGCAACCCGGGCAAGCGGTCATTTCTGTGTACGCCAGAGGCCGCAACTACCACAAGGTCATGCGCCAACGTTTGCAACAACTGGCGCAGCAACTGCAAGAAGCGGTGGGTCCGGTCGGGCACCGTGTGTTCACAGATTCTGCGCCCGTGCTCGAAGCCGAGTTGGCGGTGAAAAGCGGTTTGGGCTGGCGCGGCAAACACACGCTGGTATTGCAGCGCGATGCCGGATCGTTTTTCTTTCTCGGCGAAATATTTGTGGACATGGCGTTGCCACTGTCTGAACCGGTGAGTGACCATTGCGGCAGTTGCAGCGCTTGCATCAACGCTTGCCCGACACAGGCCATCGTCGCGCCCTACCAATTGGATGCGCGGCGCTGCATTTCTTACCTCACGATTGAACACGCGGGACCCATACCCATCGAGCTCAGACCCTTGATGGGCAACCGGATTTACGGCTGTGACGATTGCCAATTGGTGTGCCCTTGGAACAAGTTCGCCAAGCGAAGTGCCTTACCAGATTTTGACGAACGTCACGGCCTCGGCGCAGCGCAATTGGTGCATTTGATGCAATGGGATGAAGCCACTTTTTTGCGCCTGACCGAAGGCAGCGCGATACGCCGCATTGGCCATGTGCGCTGGCTTAGAAATGTGGCAATTGCCATCGGCAATGCATTGCGCGCTATGCCCGCACTGCCGCTGGCAGAGCAAGAGAGCTTGCGACAGGCAGCGCAAATTTGGGCTGAGCATTCCGACCCTGTGGTCAGGGAAAGCGTGTCTTGGGCGCTTGTCGCCTAAAAACCCACGTTTGTGGCGCAGACATTCGCGGCTACAAGCCTTGAAGTTGACCTAGGTCAACACCTGTAGAGGCATTCAGGCTTAATCTTCAGGGTATGAGCTCAAATTACGTCTTACTCGACGACCCGACCAGTTGGACGGCGTTCAGTACGCCGTCGCCTGAAAACACATCTACAGATAAGCAACACGGTTTATGGCAATCGCAAGTGGTGGTGGAGGGCATGCACTGTGGCTCTTGCGCATTGAATGTGGAAAAAGTGTTGAATGGCATCTAAAACTGAGCCACTTTGAAGAGAATTTGCATCCAAATTTGAGCCACCCCAATCGCCTATCCTGCTTAATTTTTGAGCAAGGATGGGCAAGGAGTGATCAACGTGGGAACTTTGAGCAAATTACGCAGACTTGTC
>CAMDJS010000141.1 GCA_945900685.1 Bordetella parapertussis | reverse complement strand
GCCGGGTTATTGAACATGCGCCGGAATTCGAGCTTTTGTATTTCGGCTTCGATGCGTTGGGTGTCTTCTTCAATCGTGATCAAGCCCGCATCGTCATTGTCGGCTTTGCTCATCTCGAAGAGTTCGCTGTTGTCTTCAATTTCTTGGCTCAGGCGCGTGAGTACCACCACGGTATCGTCGAGGGACTTTTTTTCCTTGCCCAGTTCTTGGGCTTTTTTGGGGTCGTTCCACACCGCCGGGTCTTCCAGCGATGCGTTGACCGTTCTCAGACGTTCCGATTTGGCATCGTAGTCAAAGATACCCCCGTAGGTCGAGAGTGCGGGCACCCAAATCGACCAGCAAATTGCCAATGGTGTTGATACGTTCTGCGTCCATGTTTAGCCTCAATCAATCTGCGTAAACCCTGATTATCCCCTGAGCGGGCAGGCCACCTGTTCATTCAGCGGCCAAGCGCTGTCACCGGGGCATGAAGAGCGTCAACATTTTGCAGGCCTAGCAGTACATTGCCGACGATGATGACGGCCGGACTGCCTAGGTTTTCCCGAGCAAACACTGCGCTGAGTTTCGCCAACAGCGTGCAGGCATGGCGCTGGGTCGGCAGGCTGGCGTTTTCCACCACGGCCACAGGTGTATCGCCCGGCAGACCTTCAAGCAAAGCATTTTGTAATTGCTCAGCGGTTTGAACTCCCATGTAAATCACCAACGTCAAACGGCATTCGTGCGCGGTGCGGGCAATCAGTACCCAATCGACCCCGGGCATATGTGGGCTGGCAGTTGCAGGAGACGCGTGTCCAGTGATCAGCATGACACCGTGCGCATGGGCGCGGTGAGTGAGCGCAACGCCCAAGCCGTTGGCGGCGGCCAGGCCTGCTGTGATGCCGTTGACAACTTCCACTTGAATGCCTTGCGCTTGTAATGAGGTTTGTTCTTCGCCCGCACGACCGAAGATCAACGGGTCTCCGCCTTTGAGGCGCACCACGTTTTCACCTGCCAAGGCTTCTTGCGCCATGAGTTTTTCGATGAACGCTTGTGGCGTGGAGCGGCAGCCGCCGCGTTTGCCTACGTGAATAATGCGCGCTGAGGAAGAAGCGTGTTCCAACACATCGGGGTGCACCAAATCATCCACCAATAAAACACTGGCCGATTGAATGGCTTTCACGGCTTTCAAAGTAAGTAAGTCCGGGTCGCCGGGCCCGGCTCCGACCAAGGTGACTTTCGGTTGTTTTGAATGTGTCATGTTCAAGCAGATGTGGTGATGCGTGTGGCAAGTTCGACCAGTCGTTTGACTTGCATTTGAATCGGGGCGGGCACATTGGCGGGATGTTTGATCAGTTTTTGGATGAAAGCTGCATTTTCAATGGCTGTCATGTTCAACGGTAACTCCAGTGCATCCACAGAGCCAGCGTCATCAGGGTCATGGATATCCAGCACCTGACCGCTTAGCAAGCGAATATCTTTGCGCATCCGCCTGGGGTCTGCGACTGGTTCGCCTTCGGTTCCGCGAAGCAACATGGCATGTGATTTCATGGTTTGCAAGGTTTGGAGCATGGTGGTTTCGTATTCGGGGTGGGTATAGCTTGAAACCAGCAATGCAGGTCCATTCACAGGGTTCAACATTTTCACCAAACTGTGGGCTGAGTTTCGCAAACCGATGGTTCTGCGCACTTGCAATAAGCGCCACAAGCCCTGTGACATCTGCTCTAGCGGCAGATAGACCACTTGCTCGATAGAAAGCGTTCGGGCTTCACTTGATGCAGAGATTCCCAGCGCACTCATTACATCGGCGGTTGAGAGTCTGCTTTCCTCGGAGTTTCCACCATGCACCACCACTTTCAAACCTTGCTGAGACAAAAGCAAAGCCAGCAAGGGGGTGAGTAAGGGCAGGCGTCTGGCACCGTTGTAGCTGGGAAGCACCACGACGGGTGATGGGCTCTGATTTGTTAACCGGTTCAAGCGACTGTCCAGTGCATCCATGAAGCCAACCAATTCATCAGGTGTTTCACCTTTCACACGCATGGCAATACAAAACGCTCCGGTTTCTAAATCAGAGACCGCACCGTCCAACAATTGACCCATCAAATCGCAGGCTTGTTCGCGCGATAAATCGCGGGCGTTGTGTTTGCCCCGACCGATTTCCTTGATGTAGTGACTGATGCCCATCCCTTGATTGTGGAACAAGCTTGATGACTTTCAGTTATGAGGCGAATGAGCCAAGGCTAAACTCAAGCGCATGTGGATATTGGGCATTGAATCTTCTTGCGATGAAACCGGCGTGGCGCTGGTGCGTGCAGACGCAGGCCAGCCCTTGCCCGTGCTGATATCGCAAGCCTTGCACACCCAGGCTGCCATGCACGAGGCCTATGGCGGCGTGGTGCCTGAACTCGCCAGCCGCGACCATATCCGGCGTATATTGCCCTTGATTCAGCAAGTCATGCATGAGGCTGGTGTCGGCTTGGATAAGTTAGATGTGATTGCCTACACGCGCGGCCCAGGGCTGGCCGGTGCATTGTTGGTCGGCGCAGGCACGGCTTGCGCTTTGGCTGCCGGTTTGGGCAAACCCGTCATTGGCATTCACCATTTGGAAGGGCATTTGCTGTCGCCGTTTCTTAGCGTCGATCCGCCATCTTTTCCCTTTGTGGCTTTGCTGGTGTCGGGCGGCCATACCCAATTGATGCAAGTCAACGCTGTCGGCAGTTATGTGTTGCTGGGTGAAACGATTGACGACGCGGCCGGTGAAGCCTTTGACAAGTCGGCCAAGCTCATGGGGTTGGGCTACCCGGGCGGCCCAGCGTTGGCGGCTTTGGCAGTGCAGGGCAATCCGCAGGCTTTTGCTTTGCCCAGGCCTTTGTTGAACCAACCGAATTTGGATTTTTCATTCGCAGGTTTGAAAACCGCGGTGTTAACTCAGTCGCAAAAATTGGGCGCTGAATTGGATGCGCGCAAAGCCGATCTGGCCGCATCCACTCAAGCTGCCATCGTCGATGTGCTGGTGAAAAAATCGGTCAAGGCGTTGAAGCAAACCAGTTTGAAAACACTGGTGGTGGCAGGGGGCGTCGGTGCGAACCAAGCCTTGCGCGCGCAGTTGCATGCCGATTGCCGCAAGCTGGGTGCGCGTGTGCATTACCCCGAGCCGGATTTATGTACCGACAATGGCGCCATGATTGCCATGGCCGCGGCCATGCGCCTTGCTGCCGGTGTGCAGTTGCCCCAATCCGACTACGCTTTTGATGTGCTGCCGCGCTGGCCGCTGGCACAAACACCCGCCTGAACAATTCGAAAGTAACACCTCATGCGCCAAGCCATTCTTGACCTGCAAGCCTCCCGCATCCGAGATGTTGCCAACGCAGGCTTGGGCCGCAGCGATGTGCTGGCATTTTGGTTTGGTGAAAGCGATGAGGTTAGCCCCGAATTCATCCGCCAAGCCGCCATCGATTCCCTGCAAAGCGGCGAAACCTTTTACTCGCACAACCTCGGGCTGCCCGTGTTGCGCGAAGCCATCTCGCATGAAATGCAAGAGCGACATGGCGCAGGCATAGGCGTGGACCGTATCGCTGTGACTTCCGGTGGTGTGAATGCGCTCATGCTGGCCATGCAAGCCATCGTCAACCCGGGTGACGAGGTGGTTGTGGTCACGCCGGTCTGGCCAAACCTGACTTCGCAGCCGGTCATTTTGGGCGCACAACTCAAGACCGTGTGCTTGGAACCCAAGCAAGGTCGTTGGACTTTGCCCATGGAAAAGTTGTTGAAGGCCGTCACTACCCATACCAAGCTGCTGGTGGTCAATTCGCCCAACAACCCGACCGGTTGGACGCTTACCCGGGATGAACAACAGATTCTCCTTGCGCACTGCCGCCGCACCGGCACTTGGTTGCTGGCTGACGAGGTTTACGAGAACCTTTACTACTTGCCATCAGGTAACCGTTGCGCCCCGAGTTTTTTGGATATCGCCGCGCCAGACGAACGATTGGTCGTGGCACACAGTTTTTCCAAAAGCTTTTTGATGACCGGTTGGCGCTTGGGTTGGCTGGTCATGCCAGCAGCCATGACCGAACACATGGGCAAGTTGATCGAGTTCAACACCTCCTGTGCCAGTGTGTTTGTGCAACGCGCAGGCGTCGCCGCCATGCAGCACGCCGGGAACATCGTGCCCCAAGTGGTGATGCAAATGCAGGCCTGCCGCGATCGTTTGTTTGTCGAATTGGGATCGATTCCGGGGCTTGATTTGGCTGTCCCGGATGGCGGGATGTACGCATTTTTCAGTATCCCTGGCCTGACAGACGATGTGCAAACCGCCAAACGCCTGGTCGCCGAGGCCGGTCTGGGGCTGGCACCGGGCAGCGCTTTCTCGCCCGAGGCCCGGGGTTGGTTGCGCTGGTGTTTTGCGTCTCAAGACCCCAACAGATTGGGTGAGGGCGCGCGCAGACTCAAAAGCTGGCTGGGCAAGCTATAATTCCAAGGCTTAGCCATTTCGGCTTAAGTTCACGCCATCTGGCATTTCCGGCTGTTGGCGCATGTCAAATTTTTTGGAAAAACATCATGACAACTTTAAACAAGGCCGAGGTCGTTAAGGCCAACGCTC
>CAMDJS010000140.1 GCA_945900685.1 Bordetella parapertussis | reverse complement strand
CGGAAGTGGCGGTTGAGGTGAATCGGGCGGTCAACCGGCGTGATGCCGTATTCGGACAAGACCATGACTTTGCGGCCATGCTTTTGCGCAAAATCGATCAGGTCTCCCACCACTTGGTCTACCTCTTGCAAAGATTTGGCCACGGCCGGGTGCGACTCGTCCGGGCCATAGCGTTGCAAGTCGTAATCAAGATGGGGCAGGTAAACCAGCGTCAAGGTTGGGTCAAAGTCGGTGATGGCCAACTCGGAAGCCTTGGCTATCCAACGCGTGGAAGCGATGTTGGTGTTGGGGCCCCAGAAATTGAACAAAGGGAATTTGCCCAAGCGGCTGCTGAGTTTTTCGCGCCAATCGGTGGGTACGGTAAAGCAGTCGGGTAATTTGCGCCCGTCGGCTTTGTAGATGGGGCGGGGCGTGGCACCAAAGTCGTGATCCGACGCCATGTTGTACCACCAGAACATATTCGCGCAGGTGAATTGCGAGTTGCGTGCTTTACCGGCTTCCCAAATTTTTTCACCCTTGACCAAGCGGTTGGATTGCCGCCAAAACCAAATTTCATGCAGGTCGCGAAACAACCAGCCATTGGCCACGATACCGGTTTGGTCAGGTGGCAGTCCGGTCATGAAGCTGGCCTGTGCCGTGCAAGTGACGGCAGGCAAGGTGGTGGTCATGGGACGCATGCCGCCTTGTTTGGCAAATGCGCTGAGACGCGGGGTCAAGCGCCCCAGGTGTTTGGGCGTCAAACCCACCACATTCAAAACAATCAAAGGCTGCATGAGAAAACGGGAACGGTTGAACTGTTAGCGGATCACGTTGGCATCAACGGTGCGGGTCATGACTTTGGGCTCTTGTCCGCGCAATACAGAATTGCCTTCGTAGAGTGTGCGCTGGTCAATGGCCTGCGGCTGCAGCCAGTGCTCTTCGCGCATTTCGCCGTTGAGGCCGTAAATGGCCAAGGCGTTTTTGTAAACCACTTGGTGAATCGTGTCGGCAGATATGCCCCGGTCAGCCATCAAGCGCGCGGTCTTAGGCACTGCCAGCGGGTCTGACACGCCCCAGTCGCAAGAGGAGTCGACGATGACCCGCTCGGAGCCGTATTGCTGCACCAAAGCAGCCAAGCGTTCGTTGCCCATTTTGGTGGACGGGTAGATGGTGAACGCGCACCAGTAGCCGCGGTCCAGCACTTCGCGCACAGTTTCTTCGTTGTTGTGGTCAATCACGCAGCGCGCGGGGTCAAAGCCGTGTTCTTCCAACACATCCATGGTTCGTTGGGTGCCACGGGTTTTGTCGCGGTGCGGCGTGTGGATCATGATGGGTAAATCGAATTCTGTGGCCAGTTCGATTTGGGCGCGAAAGACTTTGTCTTCCTGCGGGGTTTGTTCGTCATAACCGATTTCACCAACGGCAACCACGCCTTCTTTGGTGAGGTAGCGGGGCAACACGGCCAATACTTCTTCTGACAAAGCCACGTTGTTGGCTTCTTTCGGGTTCATGCCGATGGTGCAATAGTGGCGAATACCAAATTGACCAGCGCGAAAACGCTCAAAGCCGGTGATGGTGGAAAAATAGTCAATGAAGGTGCCGACGTTGGTACGCATTTGACCCAGCCAGAAAGCGGGTTCGATGACGGCGACGATGCCGGCTTTGGCCATGGCTTCGTAATCGTCTGTGGTGCGCGCTGTCATGTGGGCATGCGGGTCGATCATCATGCCCAAGCCGCCGGTGGGGATAGCGCGGAAATCGTTTTTATGCAAATCAAGGCGCGCTGCGTCATCCATGATTTTTTGCAGCATGCTGGGTGTGAACGTGCCGCCGCAACAAGGACATGACACGGATTTGCCGCTGAACATTTCTTCAACTGATGCAGCGTGCGAATCTTTGTCGGATGGATTAACAGGTTTATGCGTTGTCATTTCAAAATCTTCTTCAAGAGCTGTTTAAAGTCAGTTGACAGGCTCTTTGTATAAAAGAGAAAAATCATAGCACTTATAGGCTGAGTTGATCATGGGGAGAACCCCTTTTGGCTGGCGTCAATAGGCGAAAAAAAACCTGTCGCCAAGGCAGCAGGTTTTCATTGAAAGCTAATCCGTCTGAAGCAGGCTTCAGGGTGCGAATTCTCCGCTCATGATGTAGGAGACGACACCAACCCGTTGCTTTTCATTGAAGACCGCTTTCCAGCCCGGCATTTTGCGAAAACCGTTGGTCACACGGTCATACACAAATTCAGGTTGGTAGCCCGAGGGTTTGAGCTTAGGCGCTTTGCCGGGGTAGGCGCTGTTGCCATGGCAGTGTCTGCATTGGCCATCCCATACTTGTTTGCCTGATTCGATATAGCTTGGGTCTTGCATCACGGCGGCTGTGAACGCCGGGACAGGTTCATCCGGTGAGGCTGGAGTCGGAGAGTTGTCTGCTGACCAAGCGTTTGTGGTGAAACAAGCGAAAGCCAGAATCGCAGATGCGCACAAAATGGAGGGTGTGCGAAGCAGGGAAGATGGGTGATGGTGGGAGAGTTTCATAAAAATCAGTTTAATACAAAAAAAAACTGCCGCCCGAATAAACAGGCAGCAGTTTCATAGACATGCTACAAAAATTATTTCACAACAACTTTGTAGATGGTGTCAGAAGAGCCATTAGGGCCAGTTGTGATGGATGTCAGAGCGTAGACGTCACCTTTGTTGTCCTGAGCAAATGCCAGGATGTAGGGGATTTTGCCGTTTGGTGTGCCGCCTTGAACATTCACAGAAGCCACTTCCATGGTCCATTTGCCGTCGCCGCCTTTAGAGCCAACGAAGATTTGGCCGTCATTTTCAGCGAAGCCTTTAGACCAGTCACCGAAGATGTACTTGCCTTTGGCGCCTGTACCGTCACCACGTGAAACGTAGCCACCGGTGATGGAAATGCCTTTGCAACCGTTAGGAACGGCGGTGCAGTTTGCGTATTCCATGGCAGCAGGAGTGATACCACCTTTGTCGCAGTTAGCGGGATGGTTGTCAGGCTCTGCCCAGTTGAAGCAGCGCATCACACCTTCCACACGACGCCAGCCCATGTTTTGGCCTTTGTCGATCACTTTGACTGCTTCCCAGCTGTTTTGCTGCACGTCGCCGCAATACAGTTGTGAACCACCGGCTTGGTCGAATGAACATCTCCAAGGATTGCGCAGACCTGAAGCCCAGATTTCAGGCAGAACGTCTTTTTTGCCGACAAATGGATTGTCAGAAGGAACGCCGTAAGGCTTGCCGTCTGAACGTGCATCCACGTCGATGCGCAGGATTTTGCCCATGTTGGATGTCATGTCCTGGCCGTTACCGATCAGAGGATTGTGGCCAATGCCCCAGTCGTTGGCGTAGCCGCCGTCACCGGTAGCGATGTAGAGTTTCTTGTCAGCGCCAAAGCCGATCCAGTGACCGTTATGGTTGAACTGGGGCCAGCTGATGGAGTGGATGCGACGTGCTGATGAAGCATCAGCAGCGTTTTTGTCGCCTTTGGAGACGGTGTACTCTTCAACCACGTTGCTGTGGTTGTACCAAAGCATTTGACCCAAATCTGACTGGTAGTCCAAGTGAGCTGAGTAAGCCACATAGAACTTGCCGTTGTTTTTGAAGTCAGGGTGAAAAGCCAGACCTAACAAGCCGCGCTCATCAAAGTCTTGCATCAGGGGAACGATCTTGCTGCGGACGTCCAAGAAAGTACCTGTGACTTTGCCGTTTTCAAAAATCTTGATACGGCCGTTTTGCTCAACGATGAACATGCGGCTGTCGCCAGCAGGTTGCACCATGGCAAGCGGTGTGTTGATACCGGTAACTACCTTCTCAAGTGTGACGTTCGGGGCAGCTTGTGCAGCTGAACCAAATGCCATCAACGTTGTTGCTGCAATAGCGGCAACCAGTTTTAGTAAGCGCATTAGGGATCTCCTCTTATGAATGAAACAAACAACTTCTAATTTTTGCTGTCACATCTGCCCCTAGAGACTGCCATGTGACAACAATAATTTTCAGTTGGGACAATACTAGGACTCTTTTCAATCCCAACTAATAGGTGTAAACACTATCAAAGTCATTCAATGAACAACAGTTTCAAGCTGGGTGTTTAGCTCTCACCCACATGGGGCGCAGACTTGTGAAGTGTGCCGGCCACCACGCGGGCATTGCGGCTGAAACTCAGGTAGGCAGAACCCCAGTCCATCAGCACCACCAGTCGGTTGCGAAAACCGATCAAAAAATAAATATGCGCCAGCAGCCAGAACCACCAAGCCCAGCGGCCTGAAAATCGCAAGGGGCCAAAAGGCGTACTGAGGTCCACCACGGCGGAGTTGTGGCCGATGGTGGCCAAGTTGCCGTAATCTGCATATTTGAAAGCCCGGGTGGGTTTGCCAGCCATGCGCTGCAAAAGGTTGTTTGCCGCCCAGCGCCCCATTTGTTTGGCACCGGGTGAGACGCCGGGCACTGCGGTGGGCGATTTGCCGCTGGAATGGCTCATCGCCAAAGCCAAATCGCCGATGACGTAAATATCCGGGTGGCCGGGCAGGCTCAAATCCGAACTGACCACCACCCGACCGGCGCGGTCAATCTGGCAACCGGTGTTGTCGGCCAATTTTTGGCC
>CAMDJS010000139.1 GCA_945900685.1 Bordetella parapertussis | reverse complement strand
CCTGCAGAGATGGCCATGACCAATGAAAAAATACGGTCGCTGGGTATGCCCATGTACTTGGCGGCCAGCGGATCCTGTGAGATCGCCAGTATGGCGCTGCCCAGCCGAGTGAACTGTATGAAGCCATACAAACCGCCGATGGACACAGTAGCAACTGCCAGTGTCAGCAGACGCTGTCCGGCAACGTCTACGCCGAACAAGTTGTACTTGGTCTCGATGAATGCGGGTACGTTGCGATATTCAGATCCAAAGATCAAGAACAAGGCCTGCTCAACCACCAATGCAGTGGCGAGTGAAATCATCAATACGCCCAACTGCGAGGCGCGCAGCGGACGGATGAGGATTTTTTCAACCAACACGCCGAAGACTGCGACGATGGCAATCGACAACAGAGCGGCCAACCACAAGGGCAGACCAGCCAGCGTAGTCAGCACATACGCCAAATAAGCGCCCAGGGCATAAAACGAACCATGCGCAAGATTGAGAATGCGAGCGACACCGAAGATCAGCGTGAAGCCGACCGCCAGCATGGCATAAATGGCGCTGGTGACTGCGCCGTAGATAAGGATTTCCACTTGTTACTTTTTCATCCAAGGCGGCATGATGAATTTGCCGGTGCGCAGTTCCTTGGGATAAATAACAGCGCGTTCGCCTTTATCCTGCCATTGCACAAACATGAAGTTGACCTTGCCGGGACCGGCTTGCACATCGTGCTGTTCGTCAAAAGTGATTTCACCGGCCACGCCTTCGTGCTTGGTTTTTTCCAGTTCCTTGATGACCTTGTCGGTGTCGAAACTGCCTGCGCGTTTCACAGCATCGGCGTAAATAAATACCGCGTCATAAGCAAAGAAGGCTGAGTACACAGGAAAGTTGGAGGAGTTCTTTTTGAACTCGTCAAAGAAAGGCACTGTTTTCTTGGTGATCGGAGCGCGCACTGCAAAGTTGGCGGCTATCTGGGAAATGGACTTACCGCCAATGCGGTTGAAAAAATCACCGTCCATGCTTTTCACATCAATACCACCGTAAGGCACAGGCACTTGTGCGTCATGCCATTGTTTGGCAAACACGTCGCTTGAAGCGTGCGACAAAACCACCACCATGTACTGGGCGCCGCTGGATTTGACTTTGGCCAATAGCGGAGAAAAGTCAGAAGTTTGAGTGTCAAACAATTCGGTCATGCGTATGTCGGCGCCGACATCTTTGGCACCTTTGGACAAGATGGGCACCAAGTCCTGCACCCACTTGGCGTTTTCGCCGACGATGGCAATGTTTTTATAGCCCAGCTCGCCAATGACAAATTTTGAGATGAAGTCAACCAGGCCGCGCGCTTGGTGAGCAGCATTGACTGGGCCCACGCGGAAAATGTATTTGTAGTTGTCGTAATCTTGTTTGACTTTGTTGGTGATAGAGGGGGAAGCTGCACCTACGCCCAGGTAAATGGTTTTAGCCGCCGAGATGTGCGGCAACTGAGCCAGTGTCACACCGCTGGTGTAGCCGCCGATCAGTAAATCCACTTTTTCATCGGCAGTCAGTTTTTTGATAGCGCTGATGCCGGTTTCGGGATTTTCGGTTTCGTCCGCAGACACAAATTCAAACTTGCGTCCCAGCACGCCGCCTTTTTTATTAATTTCGTCGACCGCCATCTTGACTGCAGTCAGCGTGTCTCTGCCGACTTGTAGTTGAACGGAGGTCGGAACACCGATACGCACAGGTTTATCCTGAGCCAGCACAACAGGGGCGCAGAGCAAACCGCTGCCTAGAAAAAATGCGGCGGTCAGCGATTGCAGGGTTTGACGTTTGAAAGAAATGGGCACGGCTGGTTCCTTTGAAAACAAGATCTAGAAATCTGTCGGATTCTGAGAATAGATCCACTAAAAAAGCAAGAGGCTAAGCCCTTAGGCTATTGCGGGAACAGCGCTGTCGTTGACATTGATTCGCACGCCAAGGCAATCCAATCAGGGCGAGTCGCACACTCACCCACAGTGCATGCACTAAAGTCAACATTTTTTAGGAGTGACGGTGTCATGCGCGTATTGATGCTGGGTGCGACAGGCACCATTGGTGTGGCAACAGTCAAGGCCTTGCTAGATGAAGGCCACGAGGTGGTGTGCTTGGTGCGAAACAAAGCAGGTGTCAAAGGGGCTTGGTCCACAGACCAAACTCGTGACAAGTTGGCAGGCGCCGAGGTCAGGGTGTGCAATGTTCAGTCGATGGATGAATCCCAAAATCTGGGCTTGCAGGGTGAAACATTTGATGCCGTCGTGTCATGTTTGGCTTCCCGAACTGGTGCGCCAAGGGATGCCTGGGCCATCGACTACCGCACACATTCTCAATGGCTTGACTTGGCGAAAAACTCAGGCATTTCCCAGTTTGTTTTGCTGTCTGCTATTTGTGTACAAAAACCATTGCTTGCTTTTCAACAAGCCAAACTTGCTTTTGAAAAAGAATTAATGGCATCCGGTTTGACTTACTCCATCGTCAGACCAACCGCATTTTTCAAATCCTTGTCCGGACAAATTCAGCGACTCCAACAAGGTAAACCCTTTTTGCTTTTCGGCGATGGCAAGATGACGGCATGCAAACCTATCAGTGATGACGACCTCGGGCGTTTCATCTCTGCTTGTTTGATCGATAAAGCTTTGCACAACTGCATACTGCCCGTAGGCGGTCCGGGCGAGGCGATCACCCCACGGCAACAAGGCGAGTATTTGTTCAAGCTGTTGGGTAAAACACCGCGTTACAAACACGTGCCAGTCGGTTTGTTGGATGTCATCATCGCCGTGCTTCAAACTGCGGGTTGGTTGATCCCAGCTTTGAAAGACAAAGCCGATTTGGCGCGCATAGGGCGTTACTACGCCACCGAGTCCATGCTTGTATGGAATTCGCAAATACAAACATACGACGCTGATGCAACGCCTTCATTTGGAATACAAACACTGTTTGACCACTATCAACAACTTGTCTCCGGTCAGATCAATGTGCAACTGGGCGACCATTCGGTGTTTTGATGGAAATGATGACTCTGTGTGTATGGTTTCTCGCAAGGGTAAGTTAGCGTTTTTTCAAGTAAGCTGACCACATGAATCCGGAAGACTTGCAAAAACTAGTGACCATGCCTATGCCATTTGGCAAGCACCAAGGAAAATGTTTGGCTGATTGGCCCGGCAATGACTTGAATTGGTTTGCACGTGAAGGGTTTCCCAATGGTGAGATAGGCCGGTTGCTGGCGCTATTGAAAATGGGGGGACGTCGGGAAGATTGCTTGGATATGGCATTGATGCACAGTTGATAGAAAATCCCATCGGTTTCCAATTAACACCACTTGATAGAAGTTGTAATTGCTATCAAGTAGTTGTTCTCAGTGGTATCTGCCCAGAAAGCACAAAAACTTCAATGTATTGATTTAAGTTGATCCAACGCGACAAATTCAAGAGCCTTCTGGTGCGTGCTTTCCAAAACCACAGGAGGTGCCACACCAGCCGCCAAGGCCTCTTTCCAGCGCAAAGCACACAGGCACCACTTGTCACCATGTTTGAGTCCTTTGAATCTGTATTCAGGCCGTGGTGTAACCAAGTCATTACCTAGCTTGAGGGTGAAATCTAAAAATTCCTGAGTGATGCGGGCGCAAACAACATGGCTGCCATGGTCTTGCCTGTCAGTCTTGCAGCAGCCATCTCTGAAAAATCCGGTAAGCGGGTCATATGAGCAGGGAATTAATTCAGTACCCAGCACGTTGAGGGCTTGCTCATTCATGGCCATGCACTTTCATAATTACAAATTCCATCAAACCCTCTGAAGCTTCCTCAACTAAATCGAGAACGTATTCAAAATTTTTTTCGTCACCATAGTAGGGGTCAGGAATCACAGTGGCTTCGGATGTTTTTAGAAACTCGGCAAATCCCCGGATTTTGTGTTGTAAGTGAGGAGGGCAACGTTGCTCAAGCAAGGCGCGGTTGTCCCAATCCATCGTTAACAGTAAATCAAATTTTTCAAAATCGATTTCATTGACAGCCCGAGCCCTTAAATTGGAAAGGTCGTATCCACGCTTGAGTGCATGCATTTGGCTGCGCGAATCAGGAGGAGAGTTTGGGTGGTAGTTGTGCGTACCCGCTGAGTCGACATGGATTGTTTCAAGCAGTTTGTTATTTTGCAGTTTTGTTTTAAAAACGCCTTCGGCAGTAGGACTGCGACAAATGTTGCCCATACATACAAATAGGATTTTTAGTTTGTGAGAATTCATTTTGAATCTAAAAAAATCAGCTGTTGATGCGGTGTGGATTGTTTGGGATGCGGCCCCCAAGTTGGTTACACGATTCTGACCTGTACCCATGCGCCAAAAGTGTGGCCTAAGGTTAATCTAAAAACGATTGATTCACCTGCGTTGGCAGCGCGCTAACGATGAATATCTCGAGGGAAATCGGTTTTTTTATGCACTGCTTTCTTCAAGACCATGGACTTCACAAACTTTACGCTGAGTAGGCAGGCATCATTTAACTTGTTTGTGCGATGACTGCGCAATGAAAAAAGCGCAAGAAAAAAGCACCTAGAATTGCTCCTAAGCGCTTGATCTATAAAGGTATTTGGTGGTGGCGCTTCACGGATTCGAACCGCGGACCTGTGGATTATGATTCCATCGCTCTAACCGACTGAGCTA
>CAMDJS010000138.1 GCA_945900685.1 Bordetella parapertussis | reverse complement strand
GCGCAGCACGTTGCGGAATGCTGGGTGGCGTTTGGGTGTAATAACCCGCTCGGTTGTTGTCTGCATGACCAAAACCAGCTGGCCGCGAGCCCCACATCGCAGGCGCTAAACCTGTTTGGGGCGTCAACCACTTCAAGGTGTGCTCGGGCATCTCATCAAAGAAACGGCTCTTGATGTTGTAGCGGGTTTGGCCATGCAACATGCGGGTTTGCGAATGGCTGAGGTAAAGCCGCTTGCGTGCACGGGTGATGGCCACATACATCAAGCGGCGCTCTTCTTCCAAGCCTTCGAAGTCGCTCATGGCGTTTTCATGGGGGAACAAACCTTCTTCCAAGCCGGTGATGAACACGCAATCGAATTCCAAGCCTTTGGCCGCATGCACTGTCATGAGCTGCACCGCGTCTTGGCCCGCTTGGGCTTGGTTGTCGCCCGACTCCAAAGCCGCATGGGTGAGGAAGGCCGCCAAGGGTGACAAGGTCTCGCCGGTTTCTTCGTTGGGGGTGACCTCGCCTTTCGCTGCTTGAGCCGCTGCAAAGTCGGCTTGGCTTTGCATGGCCTCGTCCACGGGCAAGGCCACCGCGTCTTTGCCAAAGCCTTCTTGGGTGACAAAACTCTCTGCCGCGTTCACCAACTCTTGCAAGTTCTCCACCCGGTCTGCACCTTCACGCTCGGCCTGGTAGTGCTCGATCAGCTTGCTGTGGTCCAACACCATCTCGATGATTTGCCGCAGCGTTTGTCCTTGCGTTTGTTCGCGTAGCACATCGATCTTGGCGACAAAGGCCGAGATGTTGGCTCCCGCTTTGCCGCCGATGGTGCTGACCGCATCATGCAGCGGACAACCACTGGCACGGGCCGCATCTTGCAACTGTTCGATGCTGCGCGCACCAATGCCACGCGGCGGGAAATTGACCACCCGTAAAAAACTGGTGTCGTCGCGTGGGTTTTCCAGCAAGCGCAAATAGGCCAGTGCGTGTTTGATTTCAGCGCGCTCAAAAAACCGCAAACCGCCATACACCCGGTAAGGCATGGCTGCATTGAACAACGCGGTTTCAATCACCCGGCTTTGCGCGTTGCTGCGGTAGAGCACCGCCACCTCACTGCGCGAGGCCACGCCTTGATGGCCATCGCCATCGCGCCCATCACGCAAGAGTTGCTTGATCTCTTCCACCATCCAATTGGCTTCAGCCAAGTCGCCGGTGGACTCCATCACCCGAACCGGTTCACCCGCGCCTTGGGTGGTATGCAGGTTTTTGCCCAAACGGGTTTTGTTGTGCTTGATGAGTTCGTTGGCTGTGTCCAAGATATGGCTGTGGCTGCGGTAGTTTTGCTCAAGCTTGATTTGATGCCGCACCTGGTACTCGCGAACAAAGTCGGCCATATTGCCCACGCGTGCCCCGCGAAACGCGTAAATGCTTTGGTCATCGTCACCCACGGCCAGCACCGAACTGCTGGGGCCACTGAGCAACTTGATCCAAGCGTATTGAAGTCGGTTAGTGTCTTGGAACTCGTCAATCAAGATATGCGTAAAGCGCTGTTGGTAATGCTCACGCAATGCATCGTTGTCGCGCAGCAGTTCGTAGCTGCGCAACATCAACTCACCAAAATCCACCACGCCTTCGCGCTGACATTGGTCTTCGTAGAGTTGATAAATCTCGACCTTTTGGCGTGTCTCGGCATCGCGCACTTGCACATCTTTGGGACGTTGACCGTCCTCTTTGCAACCCGCAATAAACCATTGCAACTGTTTAGGCGGAAAGCGTTCGTCATCAATAGCATGCTGCTTGACCAAGCGCTTCACCGCAGACAACTGGTCTTGGGTGTCCAAAATTTGAAAGGCTTGCGGCAAGTTGGCCATCTTCCAATGCGCACGCAAAAAACGGTTACATAAGCCGTGGAAAGTGCCAATCCACATGCCGCGCACATTGACCGGCAGCATGGCACCCAAGCGGGTCAGCATTTCTTTGGCGGCCTTGTTGGTAAAGGTCACGGCCATCAAACTGCCAGCACTGGCTTGTCGGGTCTGCAGCAACCAAGCAATGCGGGTGGTGAGCACACGGGTTTTGCCAGAACCAGCACCTGCGAGTATGAGTGCATGCTCGGCGGGCAAGGTGACAGCTGCTAATTGCTCATCATTCAAACCCTGCAGCAAAGGACTTTGCAGAGCGTGCGCAACAGCGGCGGGAGATGGGTCAGATGAAAGCATGGCTAGATTGTAGGCAGGCCTAGTTTGGATTCTGCGTAGAATCAATCACCGAGCCCAAGAATCTTGCAGCTCGGTTAGTTCATCAGCTATACCGACCAAGCCCCAAGCGCTCAAGCCTGTCATTTTTTGGAGCTTGGAACGTGGAAATTTTTGATTACGACAATATTCTTTTGCTGCCCCGCAAATGCCGTGTGCAAAGCCGCTCGGAATGCGACACCTCAGTCACTCTAGGTCAACACAGTTTTCGCTTGCCCGTGGTGCCAGCGAACATGAAGACTGTGGTGAATGAAAGCATTTGCGAATGGCTGGCCCACAACGGCTATTTTTATGTGATGCACCGTTTCGATTTGGACAATCTGAAGTTTGTGAAAGATTGCAAAGTCAAAAATATCTTTGCATCCATCTCTTTGGGTGTCAAACAAGCAGATTACGACACCGTGGCGCAGTTATTGGCACTGGGTTTGGTACCCGACTACATCACGATTGATATCGCGCATGGCCATTCCGACAATGTGCAGCGCATGATTGCGCACCTCAAAGAAAAAATGCCTTCTGCATTTGTGATTGCTGGCAATGTGGGCACGCCCGAGGCCATCATCGACCTAGAAAACTGGGGTGCGGATGCCACCAAAGTAGGCATTGGACCTGGCAAGGTATGTATCACCAAACTCAAAACCGGTTTCGGTACCGGTGGTTGGCAGTTGTCTGCCCTCAAGTGGTGTGCGCGGGTCGCCACCAAACCCATCATTGCGGATGGCGGCATTCGCGAGCACGGCGACATCGCCAAAAGCATTCGTTTTGGTGCGTCCATGGTGATGATCGGCTCCATGCTGGCCGGTCACGAAGAAAGTCCTGGACAAACCGTGGGAGTCGATGGCAAGTTGTACAAAGAGTACTACGGTTCCGCCTCAGATTTCAATAAAGGTGAATACAAACACGTGGAAGGTAAACGTATTTTGGAGCCCATCAAAGGCCAACTGCAAGACACCATGCGTGAAATGCAAGAAGACCTGCAAAGCTCGATTTCCTATGCGGGTGGAACCAAATTGCTGGACATTCGCAAAGTGAACTATGTGATTTTGGGTGGTGCCAATGACGGCGAACACCTGCTGATGTAAGCTTAATACCATGACCCTGCTCAAAGCCCCTGAACTTCTCCTGCCAGCCGGTTCCCTGGACAAAATGCGTGCCGCCTACGACTTTGGTGCGGATGCGGTGTACGCGGGTCAACCGCGCTATTCGCTGCGTGCTCGTAACAATGAATTCCGCTTAGAGCAAATTGGCATCGGCATTGCCGAAGCGCATTCGCGGGGCAAGAAGTTTTTCGTCACCAGCAACCTGCTGCCGCACAACGACAAGGTGCGCACTTATATGCGTGACATCGAACCTGTCATTGCCATGAAGCCTGATGGCTTGATCATGGCTGACCCTGGTCTCATCATGATGGTGCGAGAAAAGTGGCCCGAGGTGCCCATTCATTTGTCGGTACAAGCCAACACTGTGAATTGGTCCGCCGTGAAGTTTTGGCAAAAGGTAGGCGTTACCCGCATCATCTTGTCGCGTGAACTCAGCTTGGACGAGATTGAAAAAATCCGCCAAGAATGCCCCGACATGGAGCTTGAAGTGTTTGTCCATGGGGCTTTGTGTATTGCCTACTCGGGGCGTTGTTTGTTGTCGGGTTATTTCAATCGGCGTGACCCTAACCAAGGCACTTGCACCAACGCCTGTCGTTGGAGCTACAGCACCCAAGCCAGCACCACCAACCCCAATACCGGCGAAGCCATGGCGATTCCCATGGAGGCAGATTTCGACTTTGCCAAGTCGCAACAAGAAGCCGAGCAAAGTTTCTCTGCTTGTGGTGATGGTGTGCGTCATCCTGCAGCGGACAACATTTATTTGTTGGAAGACAAAGGTCGTCCTGGCCAACTCATGCCCATCATGGAAGACGAGCATGGCACCTACATCATGAACAGCAAAGATTTGCGTGCGGTGGAGTATGTCGAGCGCCTGGCCCAAATCGGTGTCGATTCCCTCAAGATTGAAGGCCGTACCAAGAGCTTGTATTACGTTAGCCGCACTGCTCAGGTCTACCGCCGCGCGATTGACGATGCGGTGGCTGGCAGGCCTTTCAACCCTGAACTCATCACCGAACTCGATGGTTTAGCCAACCGGGGTTACACCGCTGGTCTGCTGGATCGCCGCCCCGCCAACGATTACCAAAACTACGAAACCGGTCACTCAGTCGGTCACCGCAGCCAGTTTGTCGGTGAAGTGCGTGGCGTGGCCGATGGTTGGGCAGAAATCGAAACCAAAAATAAATTCTCAGTGGGCGACCGCATTGAAATCATTCACCCCAGTGGCAACCGCGTCGTCACGCTGGAACAGATGAAAGACAAAAACGGCGCGGCCATTGAAGTGGCTGCAGGAAGCCCTACGCATGTATGGATTCCCATGGAAGGTCCAGCTGACGGCGGTTT
>CAMDJS010000137.1 GCA_945900685.1 Bordetella parapertussis | reverse complement strand
TACCAATTCTATGAAGCCCAAAGGGCGTTGATGGAACCTTTCGCCGAATTTGCCCAAGCGTCTTCCAAGATGCTGGCCAACCCGGTATCCCCCTTTGCGCAAAACCCGATGGTGCAGCGCATCTCCGCTTCCTACGACTTGATGTACCGCTTGGGCAAAGACTATGTCAAACCGGCATTTGGCATTCACTCAGTACATGTCAAAGGCTCTGATGTAGCGGTGCAAGAACACATCGAAATCAGCAAGCCATTTTGTGATTTGTTGCGTTTCAAATGCTTCAGCGACAACGCAGATACCCTGCACAGTCTGCACGACATGCCTGCGGTGTTGGTAGTGGCTCCCTTGTCTGGCCACTACGCCACGCTGTTGCGCGACACCGTTCGCCAACTGTTAAAAGACCATAAAGTTTTTATCACTGACTGGAAAAATGCCCGCTTGGTGCCTTTGAGCGAAGGTGAGTTTCACCTGGACGACTACATCAACTATGTGCAGGAGTTCATACGGCACATACAAGCCACCCAAGGCCATTGCCACGTCATCAGCGTTTGCCAGCCGACCGTGCCGGTGCTGGCCGCGGTTTCTCTGATGGCCAGCCGTGGTGAAACCTTGCCCCTCAGCATGACCATGATGGGCGGACCGATTGACGCGACCAAATCGCCGACCGCTGTCAACAACTTGGCCATGAACAAAAGCTACGAATGGTTTGAACACAACGTGATTTACCGCGTACCGCCCAGCTTCCCTGGCGCTGGACGCCGCGTCTACCCCGGCTTTTTGCAGCACACCGGTTTTGTGGCCATGAACCCTGACCGGCACATGAACAGCCATTACGACTATTTCAAAGACCTGATCAAAGGTGACGACGCCAGCGCCGAGCAGCACCGCCAGTTCTACGACGAATACAACGCCGTACTGGACATGGACGCCGACTATTACTTGGAAACCATTGCCACCGTGTTTCAAGATTTCAAACTCGTGCGCGGCACCTGGGACGTGCGGTCTGATGCCGGCGAAATCGAGCGCGTGCGCCCGCAAGACATCACAGGCTGCGGTTTGTTGACCGTTGAAGGCGAACTCGATGACATCTCCGGCTCTGGCCAAACCAAGGCGGCCTTGAAGTTGTGTGCAGGAATTCCAGCCAGCGACAAGCACCACTTTGAGGTCAAAGGTGCCGGTCACTACGGCATCTTCAGCGGAAGACGTTGGCGTGATCTGGTCTACCCAGAAATCGTGGCTTTCATACAAGCGCATCAGCCAAAAACTAAAAAAGCAGCTGTGAAAAAGCCTGCAGTCAAAGCCATAGGTAAAACAGTCAGCAAAGCCAAAACTGTGGCGACCAGCAGCCGACGCCGCGCGACTGCCTGAATGCAGTGAATTTGGCTGAACGTATTTTGGAGGTGTTGCCGCAGACGCAATGCACGCGTTGCGGCTACCCGGATTGCGCGGCTTATGCGGATGCCATCGCCGGTGGCGAGGCGGCCATCAACCAATGCCCGCCCGGCGGCGATGAAGGCATACACCGCCTGGCTGCGGTGACCTCTCAGGCCTATCTGCCTCTTAACCCGGATAACGGCGTGCAAGCCCCGCGCAGCGTGGTTTGGATAGACGAAAACTGGTGCATAGGCTGCACTTTATGCATAGATGCCTGCCCGGTGGACGCCATCATTGGCACGCACAAACGCATGCACACCGTCATCGAGTCAGAGTGCACAGGTTGTGAACTCTGCCTGCCGGTTTGCCCTGTTGATTGCATGCTGCTGGAAAACGTCAGCGGTGAGGCCAGCGGCTGGGATGCTTGGTCTGCATCCGCTGCTGAGCAAGCAAGGCAGCGGTATGCGGCCAGGCAAGCGCGTTTGTCTGCGCCTGTCGTCGCTGCGCCCCGCCTGCCTGAAATGCACAAACAAAGCCGGGTACAGGCCGCACTGGCGCGCGCCAAAGAAAAAAACAACGCTTCAGAGGATTGAAGTCAGTTGCACAGCGTTTGGCGTGCGGCATGTGTGCAAACAAAAAACTCAATCGAACAACACAGGTGTCATATTTATCTGTCTGACACTGTTTACTCAGCTGATATACACAAAAGTAATCTCAATGAGCATTCGCTGACAACGCCGCAAACGCGTTGACCACCTCAGGCGGTGCTTGCACCAGTTCAATCAGCACGCCTTCGCCGCTGATGGGAAATTCGTCATTGCCTTTGGGATGAACAAAGCAAATATCAAAACCAGCCGCGCCTTTGCGAATACCGCCCGGTGCAAAACGCAAACCTTGTGCCGTCAGCCACTCCACCGCCTCGGGCAGTTTGTCTATCCACAAACCGATGTGGTTCAAGGGCGTGGTGTGCACCGCCGGTTTTTTGTCCAGGTCCAAGGGTTGCATCAAATCGACTTCCACTTTGAACGGGCCGCTGCCGATGGCGCAAATGTCTTCATCCACGTTTTCGCGTTCTGAAGAAAATTGCCCGGTGACTTGCAAACCGAACAACTCCACCCAGAGTTTTTGCAAGGCTTTTTTGTCTGTTGCACCAATGGCGATTTGCTGGATGCCTAAAACTTTGAAGGGGCGCGTGGTTTGGTTGCTGTCGGTCATGTGTGTGTCCTAGGTTTATTCATTGAAAACGGCAAGCGTGCAAGTTTCATTTGGCGATTCCCAAAAATACAGCCAGGCCACGCTCGACCTGGGTCAACTGATCTGCATTCACACGCCCCAACACAGGTCCGATTTTTTCACGCTTGAGCGTCATGGCCTTGTCGATCATGATTTGGGATGTTTTCTCCAAGCCATTGCTTGCAGAGGCTTGCACCGTTACCCGCATCAGCGGCGCATCAACCAAGGTGCTGGTCGTGAGCAAAACAGTGACGCTCGTGTGGTTCGCAAAAAGCGGCGACTGAATCACCAACGCTGGTCTGGGTTTGCCAAAGTCACCCTGTATGGCAACTGACACCAAATCCCCGCGCTGCATCAGGACGTCCAGCCCTCTATGTCGGCCAAGCTTTCATTCATCTGCGCGTCCAGCGCTTGGGCATCCACTTGATCGGCTGTAGCCACCAGCTTGACTTGGCGCTCGCACTCTTGTGCAAATTCTGCGGGACGTGTGTCTGGGACCCAAATTTGCACAGGACGAAGACCCGCTTGGCGTAAAGCGTCGCGGTGTTTTTGAACCCGAATATTGACAGCAACCATGAAATCTCCTTGTTACATGCAACAGCTTATCAAAGCTTTTTGTTACATGCAACAAGTTTTTAATCCCTCATGCGAACTCCACAATCACCTGATCAACCGTCAACGACTCGCCTTTGGCAGCCATCACGCTTTTAACCACGCCGTCTTGCGCGGCAAACAACACGTTTTCCATTTTCATGGCTTCGATGACAGCCACGCGTTCACCGGCCTGCACTTTTTGTCCCACAGTCACCGCCACATCCACCAAAAGACCCGGCATGGGGGAGAGGACAAAACGGCTCAAGTCAGGCGGCGCTTTGAAAGGCATCTGGCGGTACAACTCGGCCATGCGCGGCGAGACCACCAGCGCATCAATGCGACGCCCATGATGCTGTACTTGCAACACGAGTGGGTTCTTTGCTGAACCGCGCTCAACCTGCGCCGTGAAGTGTTGACCATTCACCGTGCCTTCGATGGCAATGTCGTTCAAGCGTGACGTGCTGTGTATGGCGTAATTTTTGTCATTGACTTTGATGACTGCGGTTCCTCTTCCGCCAGCATCATCGACCTCGACTTCGCTGAATTCGTGATCGCCCTTAGCGTTGAGTGTGATCACCGCATATTTTTGTCCCACTTTGACGTCATAGCCCGGCAACTGGCCGCTGAGTGAAGCCGCGCGCTCGCGCGATTTGCGTCGCACAAATGCAGCGAGTGCCACCAGAAAATCGTGGTCGGCATGCGGCACGTCTTCGGCATGAAAACCTTTGCCGAAATGTTCGGCGATAAAGCCGGTGTTGAAATTGCCGCTGACAAAATCCGGGTGCGCCAGCAGCGCCGCTTGAAACGGAATGTTGGAGCTAATGCCTCTGATGACAAAACCGTTCAAGGCTTCGCGCATTTTTTGAATCGCGTCTTGTCGGTCGCGGCCATGAACGATCAACTTGGCGATCATGGAGTCGTAGTGCATGGAAATTTCACCACCCTCTTGCACCCCGGTGTCCACACGCACACCCATCAATTTGCTGGTGTCGGCTTGCACCATGGTTTGCTCGGGCGGTTGAAAACGGATCAAGCGCCCGGTGGACGGCAGGAAATTACGGAACGGGTCTTCGGCATTGATGCGGCATTCAATCGACCAGCCGTTGCGTTGAATATCCGCTTGTGCAAATGGCAGTTTTTCACCGGCAGCAACCCGAATCATCCATTCGACCAAATCCAAACCGGTGATGCATTCGGTGACCGGGTGTTCGACCTGCAAGCGCGTATTCATCTCGAGGAAATAAAAACTCTGGTCTTTGCCAACCACAAACTCTACGGTGCCCGCGCTTTGGTATTTCACCGCCTTGGCCAAGGCCACGGCTTGCGCTCCCATAGCGGCACGCGTTTCGTCGCTGATGAATGGCGACGGTGCTTCTTCAATCACTTTTTGGTGCCGGCGTTGAATGGAACATTCGCGTTCGTTCAAAAACACCACGTTGCCGTGCGCGTCTCCCAACAATTGAATTTCAATATGGCGCGGTTC
>CAMDJS010000136.1 GCA_945900685.1 Bordetella parapertussis | reverse complement strand
GGCACCATGAGCCCCGATAAAAGCGTAAAACTTGCGCGTACTGTCTACAACAAGGTACCTTACTTATCGCAAGTTTTTGAAGACAAATTCAACCAAAGACTGCTCGCACTTATTGCTGACAATGGCTACAACCTTGGTACCACTTTTGATTGGAACAACGTCTCTGATCTGAAAGGCAAAAAACTGGCTGGGGCTGGACTTAATTTGAAATGGCTTGAATATGCTGGCGCAGTTCCTGTTCAATCATCCCTACCAGAGGCCTACACATCTATGCAAACAGGTGTGTATTCTGGCTGGATCATGTTTCCATCTGCTTGGGTGAATTTCAAACTCCACGAAGTCGCTAAAAACTACACTGAAGTTGGTTTTGGTGCCATTACTTGGCATGGTTTAACCATCAACAAAAACAAGTTCAGTCGCTTACCCAAAGATGTTCAAGACATTATTCTTGAAGTCGGCAAAGAGTTTGAAGCAAAAACTGGTTCTGTCAATGAAGAGAACTACCCTAAACAAATTGCACAACTCAAGTCCATCGGAGTGAATGTCAAATCGGTTCCAGACAATACGCGTCTTGATTGGGCAAATTCCTTAAAAGACTGGCCTCAAGCCCATGCCCAAGAACTGGACAAGCAAGGTCTGCCTGCCTCAACAGTGTTAAAAATTACGCTTGAGGAAGCTGAAAAAATTGCCCACAAATGGCCAGTTCGCTACAGCATTAAATAATTTAAATCTGCTACACAAAAACTGCGGCTAACAATTAGGTGTTTATGGAAATACTCAAAAAATTTAACCAACAATTGACTCAGGTACTTCTGGTTGTTGCCGCCGTTCTTGCTTTTTTACTTTGTTTTTTGGTCGTGACTGACGTCATTGGGCGCGTAGTCTTTAACAGTCCTGTCAAAGGAACGACTGAAATCGTTTCTTTATCTATTGTTGTCATTTGTTACCTACAAGCTGGGTTTGCGATACGTTCTGGTGGAATGCTTCACGTAGATATGTTTGTTAGCAAAGCGGGCCCAAGGGGCCAGAGCATCATGTCTGCGATTGCGGGGTTGGCAGGACTGGCTTTTTTTTCGTTTATTTGCTTTGGTAGCTTTGAAGGCGCGATACATGCTTGGACGAGCAATGAATTTGAGGGGGAAGGTGCCCTACGCATACCGGTTTGGCCCGCAAAATTTATTTTGGTTTTAGGCACTCTGATAGCGTCTTTTAGTTATTTTTTACTTTTTATCGAAGATCTTCTCCATGCGATTCGCGGTGAAGCGCCTGCACATACCTCGGCTACACATTAAAGGACTGCAATGTACGACGCCACCGACATGATGCTGCTCATCAGCACGCTTTTGGTATTGGTTTTTTCTGGTATACATATTGCTGTAGCACTTGGTTTAGCCAGCATGCTGGGGATTTATTTATTAACCCAAGATTTCTCCACCATGCTCAGCTTTGTGTCAAATACTGGCTACGAAGCGCTACGCGATTATATTTTTGCAGTCATCCCACTCTTCATGCTGATGGGAGAATTTTTAGCCAAATGCGGAGCGGCGAGTGATTTATTCACACTTATCAACCGCACTACGCGAAGAATACCTGGGCGCCTTGGCGTTGCCACGGTATTGGCCAATGCAGTTTTTGCTTTTGTCACTGGAGTCTCTATTGCTGCGGCTGCTGCGTTTTCCAAAATAGCTTATCCTGAAATGCGGCGATACGGATATGAACGCCAATTTTCATTAGGTTGCATAGCAGGAAGCGCTTGCTTAGGAATGTTGATACCGCCATCTGTTCTCATGATTGTGTGGGGCGTACTCACCGAATTAGCCATTGGCAAACTGTTTATTGCAGGCATCATTCCTGGATTTATTGTTGTGACCCTCTACATCATTTACATCATTTGGGTTGCTAAAACACAGCCCCATCGCGTTGGCGAAGGCAATCATTTGCCTCCCGCGCAACAAGCTGCGCGTGATCTACAAGCCCAGCATGTAGAGCAAGATTTGTCTACTATTTTGTGGAGCACCGTCGGCATTATTTGCTTGGTTGTTTTAGTACTTGGCGGCATTTGGCTTGGCGCATTTACGCCTACGGAGGGCGCTGGTGTGGGAGCGACACTGGCTTTGATCTTAGCCATCTTGCGCGGCATGCGACCCAACGAAATGCTTCAAGCCGTCATCTCTGTGGGCAGAACATCAGCGCCTTTGTTGCTATTGCTAGTCACTGCACAGTTGTACTCTCGCGTGTTGTCGATGACGGGCGTGACTGGCGCCGCCAAAGAATTCTTTTTGGCCTCTGGCTTGTCACCCTATGCCATATTGGCTTTGATGATTTTGGTATGGTTTGTTCTAGGCGCCTTGATTGACTCCATATCCATCATCTTATTGACAGTACCTGTTTTTGCACCCATTGCAGTTGCCCTTGGTTTCGATCCTATTGCGTTTGCCATCATTGGAATTTTGGCAATTGAAACCGGATTGCTAACCCCACCTTTTGGCATATTGGTGTTCACTGTCAAAGCTGCAATAACGGACGAAAAAGACCTTAAAAATGGAGAGATTTTCCGCGGCAGCATTCCTTACTGGATTGCACTGCTCACTGCCATTCTCTTCATCATTGCTTTTCCACAAGTAGCCACTTGGTTACCTAATCTCGGAAATGCTGTTGCGGTTTCTTAACCCAACAAAGATATTCGTAACAATCGTCAACTAAAGGGGCTGTATGAAACGCCGTAATTTTCTTCCCCTTGTGGCTTTGCCCTTGGTAAGTTCATTTTCATGGGCGCAAAAATATCCAAGTAGCGCCTCCACCATCATCATGCCATTACAAGCAGGCAGCGCATCCGATGTCGCTATTCGGCACATGGCCGAACGATTGACCCAAAAACTTGGTCAAGGTTTTGCTGTCGAAAATATTGCTGCTGCGGCTGGTCTTGTTGGGTTAGACCGCTTGAGTAAAGCCAGAACAGATGGACTGGTTGTGGCTGCACTCAACAACAGCATCATGACGATATTGCCCCACTTACAAGCCAAAAACATGAAAGTGGATACGCGCAAAGATTTTGTGCCTGTCGTCGGCGTGGCCAATATCCCAACTTTTTTTGCTGTACCTGGCAGCTCAAAAATTAAGAATGTGCAAGACCTCATCCAACAAGCAAAAAATACAGCGGCACCTGTCACCTATTCATCGGGCGGCGTGGGTAGTCCACAGCATTTGGCTACAGAGATGTTCAAAGCTTTCACCAACACCCAACTCACACACATACCCTATCGGGGCGCAAGCCAAGCCGCACTGGCAGTAGCCTCGGGCGAAGTTCAGGTGATGTCGATGGCTCTTTCATTGGCGCAACCGTTTTTGTCAGACGGAAAAGTGCGCTTAATCGGCTATTGCGGAACTGAGCGACATGCGCAATTTAGAGACATACCTACTTTGCAAGAGCAAGGTGTAGCCAATTACGACTATTCTTCTTGGATAGCTTTGTTCTTTCACAAAGATGTTCCATCTGATGTGGTTGAGATCCTAAAGCGTGAAGCCCAATCTATCAGTGAAGACCGAGACTTTCAAGTGCAACTGATTCGCTCAGGACTTGAGCCTTGGCCCAAAACTGCCAAGCAGTTAGAGCGTATCATTGAGTCTGATTTTCAGCGTTGGAAAAAAATCATCCAAGACGCCAACATCCAAGGCTAAAGCGATTTCATGCTTCGCATAGCAGGATATCAAGGACCCTCTTCTATTCTGAGTCAGGGCTTAGCTTGTCTCGTTGAAACACTCAAGAGTGACGGATGGAAGTCAGACATCAACTGGCTGCCCAACGTCACAGACCATCAGGAAAAAGCAGCAGATTTATTCGCGTCTATCGAGAACGGATCGCGTCATATCGGCTATATGGCCTCAGGCTATTTGTCAGCAAGGGTTCCTGAACTTGAGGTGCTTGAGCTACCCTTCACGGTGGATAGTCGCGAAACAGCTCTCGCAGCGTTAGACCGTTCTGCAGGCGAAATACTCACTAAGGCGGTTAGTCAAAAAACGGGGTTTCAAGTATTGGGTTTTTGGGATAACGGTTTTAGGCATTTGTCCAATTCTGTGCGTCCTATCCAACACCCAACAGATGCAGTCGGCTTGAAAATTCGCACACTCGACAGCACGCTCTACCGAGCCACTTTAGATGCTATCGGCTTTCAAGCCCTCACAAGTGACGTCAAAGATTTGGTGGCATGGATACAGCAAGATGTTGTACAAGCCCAAGAAAACCCTTTAACCAACTACATGGGGTTTGAGCTTTGGAAACACCATCCCTATGTCAGTCTGACGCACCATTTCTATGGCGTGCTTCTGCTGGTGTGTCCGATAGCTTGGTACGACACATTGGATCAAGAAGAGCGCCAACTACTTGCGCACGCCGTCAATGCTTCTACTGCACTTCAACGTCAGTTAGCTGCGGAGCAAGACGCCATCACGCTTAGGCGTATGCAGGACATTGGGATCAAAGTTTTAACCAAAGATGCATTGGATATGCAAGCTTTTCATAAGTGTGTTGAATCAATCAGCTTAAATACACGTGCTCAAATTTCCAAGGATTTACTAGCAGCTTACTTGGGTATTTAGCGTGAATATTTTTCTAAACTGCTCTGGGTTGGCGAAACCAAATCAAAGATAAAAGCATCGATAAAACAATGAGCACTACAGAGCCAAGGACAAACAAAGCGGTAATTTCCGTTTCTCTTTTTTCCATTGAAAAGCGTGAAGATAGTTTTTGGTAAATCATTTTCAAATCTTCGGCATTGCTTGCTTTGAAAAACTCACCGCCAGTCACTTTTGCAATCGCTTGCAAAGATTCTTCGTCTACTTTGGTGTAAAAGGTATAGCCCTCCATACCTGGAATGAACCCATTAGGCGTACC
>CAMDJS010000135.1 GCA_945900685.1 Bordetella parapertussis | reverse complement strand
ATGAGGCGGATGGGAGATCGCTTGTGACAAGCCCTTGGCCTCAAGAAGAGCTTGGGTGAGTAACTCCTTGCTGCCCAGCCACTCACCTTGTCCGGGTGCGGGGCTACCCTCGAGGCGAGACAAGGTCAGCAAATCGCTCACCAAACTTTGCATGCGCAGAGCTTGCTGACTCATCAAGCCAAGGTAGACATTGCGCTCGGGCTCTTGAATAGGCAGAGTTTGCAGAGTTTCTACAAATCCGCTCAGAACGGTCAAGGGTGTGCGGATTTCGTGCGAGACATTAGCCACAAAATCTTTGCGCATAGCCTCAGCCAGTTCTACTGCAGTCACATCACGGGTGAGCATCAGTTTGCGTCGGCTTCCATAAGGGTGAATTTGAATGGATATGCGCGAAGGATGCGTTGCACTGGCCCGTACGCCGTTGATCTGGATTTCGGCGCTGAAGTCTGCATTGGCAAGGTAGGCAGAAAAAACAGGGGAGCGCACCAGGTTTTGTACATACTGGCCGATGTCGCGTTGGGGATCAACACCCAATTGGTTGGCTGCGGTCAGGTTAACCCATTCAATCCGACCTGAATCATCGAGCAGCACGACGCCATTGGGCGAGGCTTGAATTGCAGCCAGAAAATTAGACAGCCTGATGTCACTTGATAGCCGTTGCTTTTCTAATCTTTTAAATATTTTCCTGCTTCGGTCATAAAGTTCTAACCATAAGCCAGTGAGTCGCGGAGAGCTCGATAAATCAAAGTTGTTCAGCCAAGCCAGCAGACGCGCTGCACGCACTGCATCCCAGGCGCTCCAAAGAACTGCACCACATGCCGCACCGGCAAAAGTTAAACCTGGAGAACCTTCGAAAAGACCCCAGGCAGCACCAAGGGTTACAAGGGCCAGCAGTTCAATCGGGCGTCGCGTCATGCCGCCATGACTGGCTTGCCTTGAACGGTCAATCGATAACCAGCACCTCTGACGGTTTCAACCATGCAGGATGCATCACCAAGTGATTCGCGCAGTCGCTTGACATGAACGTCCACTGTGCGCTCTTCAATAAACACATGATCTCCCCACACCTTGTCAAGCAAAGTGCTGCGGCTGTGTACCCGCTCTGCATGTTTCATCAGGTAGTGCAAAAGCTTGAACTCTGTCGGTCCGATTTTGAGCTCATGAGACTGGAATGAAACCCGGTAGGTGCTGGCATCCAGTATCAGTTCTCCCACCTGTACCGAATCTTTGATCGTTTCGGGTGCGCGTCTGCGCATCAGCGCCCTGATTCGTGCAAGCATTTCTTGCGTTGAAAAGGGTTTGGTGATGTAGTCATCAGCACCGGCATCGAGGCCCTGGATTTTGTCGGATTCGTCGCTGCGGGCCGTCAGCATGATGATCGGAACGGATTTGGTCCGGTCGTTTTTACGCCACTGTCTTGCCAGAGAAGCGCCGCTCTCACCGGGAAGCATCCAGTCCAGCAGAATCAGATCCGGCAGTACCGCATCAACTTCACGCTGGGCTGCAGAGCCGTCATACACAACAGTTGGCGCAAATCCGTTATGCCGCAGGTTCACCGCGATCAGCTCGGCGATAGAGGGTTCGTCCTCCACCACCAGAACTCTGGGCAATTTTCTCATTTGACGACGGACTCCACTTGGCTCATTGGCGTGTGACGTACATCCTCGCCTTTGACGATGAAAATAATTTGTTCTGCAATGTTTTTCGCGTGATCGCCAACGCGCTCTATCGACTTGGCGAGGAAAAGCAAGTCAAGGCTGGGCGAAATGGTGCGCGGATCTTCCATCATGTAGGTGATCAGCTTACGCAAAAATCCGTTGTATTCGTCATCGATTTCGTTGTCCTGCTTGATGATGGCCACTGCCATGGTGGTGTCAAGTCGAGCAAAAGAGTCAAGCGTTTTGCGCAGCAGGGCAGCTGCCAGGTCGGAAGCGACGCGCAATTCTGAGCTGGGCAAATTGCGTGGTGTGCCGTTTTGTATGATTGATTTGACCATGCGTGCAATACGGGCGATTTCATCACCTGCACGCTCCAGATTTTGGGTGGTGCGTGAAATTGCCATCAGAAAGCGCAAGTCACGCGCAGTAGGTTGACGACGGCCAATGGTGGAGATGATCTCGTGGTCAATGCTCATCTCCATCTGGTTGATAACAGCTTCTTTTTCAAGTACCTGTTCTGCTGTTTCCAAACTCAGATGCACCAGTGCATAAATGGCTTGGTGCAGCTGTGCCTCAACCAGTCCGCCCATTTTCAAGACATGGGTAGAGATGGAGTTGAGTTCTGTGTCGAACTGGCTGGAGATGTGTTTGTCGCTCATGATTAACCAAACCTTCCTGTGATGTAGTCTTCTGTTTCGGTGCGTTTTGGCTTGAAGAATATCTGCTCGGTGGCACCGAACTCAATCAGTTCACCCAGGTACATGTAGGCGGTAAAGTCGCTGCAGCGAGCAGCTTGCTGCATATTGTGAGTCACGATGGCAATGGTGTAATCTTTTTTGAGCTCATTGATCAGCTCTTCTACCTTGCCGGTAGAAATCGGATCCAGTGCGGAGGTCGGCTCATCAAGCAACAACACCGACGGTTTGACTGCCACGCTGCGGGCAATGCAAAGACGCTGCTGTTGTCCGCCAGACAGCGATAGGCCGTTTTGACCCAGTTTGTCTTTGACCTCGTTCCACAGTGCGGCCTTGGTCAAAGCCCACTCTACCCGCTCGTCCATGTCGACTTTGTTCATGCTTTCGTAGAGACGAACGCCAAAAGCGATATTTTCATAAATAGTCATCGGGAACGGTGTTGGCTTTTGGAAAACCATGCCAATGCGTGCGCGCAGCAGGTTCAAGTCCTGTTGTTTGTCCAGGATGTTGGTGCCGTAAAAGTTGATCTCGCCTTCAGCCCGCTGGCCGGGGTACAGGCTGTACATGCGGTTGAGTGTTCGCAGCAAAGTCGACTTGCCGCAGCCCGAAGGCCCGATGAATGCAGTGACTTTACGCTCCGCAATGTTAATAGTGACTTCTTTAAGTCCGCGGAAATTACCGTAATAAAAGTCGAGATTTCGTACTTCAATAGCATTTTTCAGTTCTGTGAGGGTTTCAGGCATTTTGTCGGTCCGGTTGGTGTTCAGTCAGTCGATGTTTGAAATGAGTCAAGTCGGCAGCTTGGCAGTTTTACGCACTTACCTTTTCACGGAAGAAAACCCGCGCCAGGATGTTCAAAACTAGTACGGCCAAGGTGACAAGCAGAGCGCCACCCCAAGCCAGACGTATCCAGTTGTCGTAGGGGCTCATGGCGAATTGAAAGATCACCACAGGCAAATTGGCCATGGGCCTGCTCATGTCGGTGCTGTAAAACTGGTTGTTCAAGGCAGTGAACAAAAGAGGTGCAGTTTCGCCGCTGATGCGTGCAAGGGCTAAAAGTAAGCCCGTGATGACGCCACTTTTGGCAGCCCGCAGCGTGACCAGGGTAGAAACCTTCCAGCGTGGCGCGCCAAGGGCAAAGGCCGCCTCTCGAAGACTACCGGGTACCAGCCTGAGCATGTTTTCGGTGGTGCGCATGACCACCGGAATAGCAATCAGTGACAAGGCCAGACTGCCCGCATAACCTGAGAACCGGCCGAAAGTAGCCACAGCGATGGCGTACACAAAAAGCCCCAGCACGATGGAAGGGGCCGACAGCATGATGTCGGTGACAAAGCGGGTCAGCTCAGCGGTTTTGCTTTGGTCACCATATTCCGTCAGGTAGACCCCGGCCAAAATACCAACAGGCGTAGACACCAAGACAGACAAGCCCACCATCATCAGGCTACCGACGATGGCATTGCGCAGCCCGCCTCCCTCAGTGCCCGGTGCCGGCGTGTCTTTGGTAAATATGTTCCAGTCCAGCGCGGCCAGACCATTGGAGAAAAGCACAAACAAAATCCAGAGCAGCACTGTCAAACCAAGTGCCATAGCGCACATGGACAGAAAAAGTCCCTGTGTATTGGAACGGCGTCGGCGTGCGTAGAGCTGTTGATTGAAATTGGTCAACATATCAACCCCCTTTGGCTTTTTCAGTGCGGTTAATTAACAGTTTGGCCATGGCCAGCACCACAAAAGTGATCACAAACAGCAGGAACGCCAACGCAAACAAAGTGGCGATGTGAAAATCTGCCGCCTCACCAAATTCATTAGCCAGGGTGGAGGCGATAGATGTACCGGGTGAGAACAAAGATGTCGGCATTCTGTTGGCATTGCCGATGACGAAGGTGACCGCCATGGTTTCGCCAAGTGCCCGACCCAAACCCAGCATGATACCGCCGATCACACCCTTTTGCGTGTAGGGCAGCACGACATTGCGGATGACTTCCCAGGTGGAGCAACCCAAGCCGTAAGCTGATTCGCGCAGGATGGGTGGAGTGATTTCGAAAACGTCGCGCATCACCGCGGCAATGAAGGGCAGCACCATGAAAGCCAGCACAATGCCGGCCGCCAGAATGCCCATGCCGTTGGTGGAGCCACCGAATAAAAAACCGACCATAGGCATACCGCCCAGGATTTTTTGCAGCGGCACTTGCAGGTAGTCAGCAAAAAGTGGTGCAAAAACAAACAGACCGAACATGCCGTAAATGATCGAGGGCACAGCAGCCAATAACTCGATGGCGGTTCCCAGCGGACGGCGTAACCAGGTGGGGCAAGTTTCTGTCAGAAAAACCGCGATTCCAAATGCCAGGGGAACGGCGATGAGCATGGCGATACCGGCACTGGCCAGCGTACCGGCGATGGATATCGCAGCACCAAACTCTTCGTTGACGACGTCCCATTCGACGCGCCATATAAAGTTAACACCAAATTTTTGAAATGCCGGCCAGGCATTGATGAACAGCGAAGCAATAATGCCCGTCAGGGCCAGCAAGACCAGCAGCGAGAAAGTTTGCGTGAGCCGGTGAAAGACGATGTCTTGAAATCTTTGCCGCCTGGCGATACCTACCATG
>CAMDJS010000134.1 GCA_945900685.1 Bordetella parapertussis | reverse complement strand
TGTTCCAGCAGCAGCCAGGCCTGCGGATTCAGGTAGTCCGGGGCCTGGCCGATGATGGTTTGCAAATCATCCAAGCCCTTTGGGCCGCTGACCAGCGCGCTTTGCGGCTCATACACCAGTCCGGGCAAATGCGGGTCGCCTTGGGCGATATAAGGTGGGTTGGAGACGATCAGGTCAAACCGGTCTTGCACTTGGTTGAACCAATCGCTTTGTTTCATCAACACATCGAGTTGCAAACGGCGGGCATTGGTCTGCGCCACTTCCAAGGTTTGGGCGCTTTGGTCCATGGCGTGCACAGACCAATCGGGGCGTTGGTGCTTTAATGCCAGCGCAATCGCGCCGCTGCCGGTGCCCAAATCCAGCACCCGGGCATGCGGCAAACCTAAGGCCAAGGCCCAATCAACCAGAGTTTCGGTGTCAGCGCGCGGCACCAGCACGTCCGGCGTGACTTGCAATTCCAATCCGTGAAACGCTTGCCAGCCGGTCACATAAGCCAGCGGTTCGTTATCCAACAGTCTTGCAAGCCCTTGTTGAAATTGCGTTTGCTGCTCAACGGACAGCTCAAACGTGTCGTTCAACAACAGCCAAGCGCGGTCGTGCAAGGGGCGTTGCATGACATGCAGCAACAGGGTTTGCGCGTCAATTGGTTCGATATCCAGTGAGCGGGCGTGTTGCAGAGCCTGTTGGGTATTCACGCCGCATCTTCCAAAGCCGCCAATTGCTGCGCCGCTTCATACGCTTGCAAGGCTTCAACCACGTCGCCTAAATCGCCTTCCATGATGGCCAGCAATTTGTACAAAGTCAGGTTGATGCGGTGGTCGGTGAAGCGACCTTGCGGAAAGTTGTAGGTGCGTATGCGGTCGCTGCGGTCGCCGCTACCGATCAGGCTTTTGCGCTCGGCCGCGTCTTTGGCGGCGCGTTCACTGCGGTCTTTTTCTTGGATGCGCGCGGTCAACACGCGCAGTGCTTGCGCTTTGTTGCTGTGCTGGCTGCGCCCGTCCTGACACTCAGCCACGATGCCGGTGGGCAAATGTGTGATGCGCACGGCAGAGTCAGTTTTGTTGATGTGCTGACCACCGGCGCCGCTGGCGCGGAAAGTGTCAATGCGTAAATCGGAGGGGTTGATCTTGATCGCCTCGGCTTCATCCGGTTCGGCCAACACCGCAACTGTGCACGCGCTGGTGTGTATGCGGCCTTGTGTTTCGGTGACTGGCACGCGCTGCACACGGTGACCGCCGGACTCGAATTTCAAGCAACCGTAAACCCCGCTGCCTTCGATGCGCACCACCACTTCCTTGTAGCCGCCCAACTCACTCGGCGACTCGCTGACCACTTCCACGCGCCAACCGCGCTCAGTGCAAAAGCGCGTGTACATGCGCAGCAAATCACTCGCAAACAATGTCGATTCATCGCCGCCGGTACCGGCGCGGATTTCTAAAAACGCATGGCGTTCATCGTCCGGGTCCTTGGGCAGCAGCATGCGTTGCAATTGCGCGAGCAGTGCTTCCGTTTGAACCGCCGAGCTGGCGATTTCTTCCTGCGCCATGGCTTGCACTTGCGGGTCGCTGTCGTTCAACATGGATTGCGCGGATTCGCTGTCTTGCGTGAGTTGCACCCAGCGTTGGTAAGGCGTGACCAGCGCAGCGACTTCGGCGTGTTCGCGCGACAGCGCCAAAAACTGCGTCATGTCTTTCATGATGTCTTCGCGCGACAGTAAAAAGTCGAGCTCGGACAAGCGTTGCACATTGCGCTCGAGCTGAGCGCGCATAAACGGCTTCATAGGGTGGACGCCTTTAGCTAACGGCCGGCGCGTAAAAAGAATTGCTCGATGGCGTGGCGTGCTTGTTGCCTTGAATCTGCATCTTCAGCATGCAATCCGGTCATGGCACCGTGCAGCATTTTTTGGGTCAGGCTTTTGGCGAGGCTCTCTAGCACGGCTTCGATCGGCTCGCCTTTGGCAATCAGTTTGTGGGCGCGGGCAAGTTCGGCGCTACGCCAAGCCTCGGCCTGCTGGTTGAGTTGCTGAATCAGCGGCACGTCCGAGCGCTGGTCCAACCAGTGCACAAAACTTTGCACACCGGCGTCGATGATGACCTCGGCTTCAGCCACTGCCGCCTGGCGGCTGGCTTGACCGGTTTGCACCACCTGCGACAAATCGTCGACGGTGTACAAATACACGTCACGCAAAGACTTGACCTCGGGCTCAATGTCTCGCGGTACCGCCAAGTCCACCATGAACATGGGGCTGTTGCGGCGTTTTTTCAGGGCACGTTCCACCGCGCCCAAACCAATCAAAGGCAAGGTGCTGGCGGTGCAGCTGATGACGGCATCGAACTCGTGCAAGCGGTCGGGCAAATCGGCCAATCGCATGACGTTGGCCTTGAGTTGTCGCGCCAGCAATTCGCCGCGCTCCATGGTGCGGTTGGCGACCGTCATGCCGCGCGGGGTTTTGGCAGCGAAATGCGTGGCGCAAAGTTCAATCATCTCGCCTGCGCCGACAAACAGCACATTGATTTTGCTCAGGTCTTCAAACAGTTGTCCGGCCAATCGCACGGAGGCCGCTGACATGCTGATGCTGTGCGCGCCGATTTCGGTGGTGCTGCGAACTTGTTTGGCCACGGCAAACGAGCGCTGGAACATCTGGTGCAAGGTGGAACCCAATGCGCCGACTTCGCGCGCCACCCGCACCGCGTCTTTCATTTGTCCCAATATCTGCGGTTCGCCCAGCACCATGGAGTCCAAGCCACTGGCCACACGAAACGCATGGCGGGCGGCTTGTTCATCCACCATGCTATAGATGTGGCTATGCAGGCTGTCGGTGCTGACGCCGCCCGACTCGGCCAACCAGGCCATGGTCTTGGGCATCAGGATTTCGTTGGAAGCGCAGTAAATTTCGGTGCGGTTGCAAGTAGAGAGAATGGCGGCTTCTGTTTGGCTGCCCAGCGTCTGGCGAAAACCTTCCAACACCGGACCCATTTGCTCGACGGCAAAGGCGAAGCGCCCCCGCAAATCAAGAGGTGCGGTGGTGTGATTGAGACCGAGAGCCCATACAGACATGGTGCGGATTATAAAATTTGAATTTATGGATGTTATGTCGCTTACGGTTCATCTGCTGAACTTTATCGCTCCGGCCTGTGCGGTTGCGGCGTGGATGGCCTTGGTCGCGCCTTTGCTGACCCGCACGCTGCCCGGTTGGCGGGCTTGGCGGCGCCAATTTCTTTTCAACAGCCTGATCGGAACATGCGTGCTGTTGTTGGGCTTGCTCTGGTTTGGCAATGACGGCAAGGTCGTCACATACGCGGCGCTGGTGCTGGCTTGTGCCACATCCCAATGGTTGTTAACCCTTTGAGCTTAGTGCCCGAGGGCGCTGGGTTAACATTCGATAGATATTTATGAATGCGCCAACCTCCTTAGACAAACTGATGCCCGCTGTCACTGACAGCCATCGTTTGAGGGAAATCCCCTACAACTACACCTCGTTTTCCGACCGAGAGATCGTGATCCGCTTGCTCGGTGAGCAGGCTTGGACCATGCTCGAGAGCTTGCGTTTTGAGCGGCGCACTGGGCGTTCTGCGCGCATGCTGTTTGAGGTGCTGGGCGATATCTGGGTGGTGCAGCGCAACCCCTATTTGCAGGACGATTTGCTGGACAACCCGGCGCGCCGCCGCTTGCTGGTCGAGGCCTTGCGCCACCGCCTCAATGACGTGCAACTACGTCGACAGCAGCAGCCTTTGGCAGACAGTGAACGGGATGCGACCGTCGGCCGTTTGCTGGCCGCCGCGCAAATGGCGGTGGCGCAATTTGCCGCGCAGTTTGACCAAATCCAAAGTTTGCGAAAAAAATCCCAGAAAGTGTTGCGTAAATGCACCGCTCACGACAATATCAAATTCGATGCCATGAGCCGGGTGTCGCATGTGACCGATGCCACGGACTGGCGGGTCGAGTACCCGTTTGTGGTGCTCACCCCTGACAGCGAAGCCGAAATGGCGCGTTTGGTGAAAGCCTGTATCGAACTGGGATTGACCATCGTGCCGCGTGGCGGCGGCACCGGTTACACCGGCGGCGCTATTCCCTTGACTTGGCAAAGCGTGGTCATCAACACCGAAAAACTCACCACTATGCATGCGGTGGAAACAGTGGTGTTGCCCGGCTTGTCGCAAGCCACGCCCACGCTGTGGACTGAAGCCGGTGTGGTGACCCAGCGCGTGGCCGATGCCGCCGAGGCCGCTGGTCTGGTGTTCGCGGTTGACCCGACATCGGCTGAAGCCTCTTGCATCGGCGGCAATATCGCTATGAACGCAGGCGGTAAAAAAGCGGTGCTCTGGGGCACGGCCTTGGACAACTTGGCCAGCTGGCGCATGGTCACGCCGGATGCACTGTGGCTTGAGGTCGTGCGAATCAACCACAACCTCGGCAAGATCCACGATGCCGATGTGGCCAGTTTCGAGTTGCGTTATTTTGAAGCTGACGGCGTCACGCCTTTGCGCACCGAACGCTTGGACATTCCCGGGGGCAGTTTTCGCAAAGCTGGTCTGGGCAAAGACGTTACCGACAAATTTTTGAGCGGTTTGCCCGGCGTGCAAAAAGAAGGCTGCGACGGCTTGATCACCAGCGCGCGATGGATACTGCACCGCATGCCTGCGCACACGCGCACCGTGTGCTTGGAGTTTTTCGGCCCGGCAAACCAGGCCGTGCCCAGCATCGTCGAGATCAAAGACTATATGTTCGAGGTCGCCAAACAAACCGGCACCTTGCTGGCTGGCTTGGAGCATTTGGACAACCGCTATTTGAAAGCAGTGGGATACACCACCAAATCCAAGCGCGGCGGTTTGCCCAAGATGGTGTTGTTCGGCGATATCGCGGGAGACGATGCCGACGATGTGGCGCGCGTTACTTCCGAAGTGGTGCGCTTGGCCAACGCGCGCAGCGGCGAAGGTTTCATCGCCATCAGCCCCGAGGCGCGCAAAAAATTCTGGCTGGA
>CAMDJS010000133.1 GCA_945900685.1 Bordetella parapertussis | reverse complement strand
AAGCAGGTGTAGAGAGTGACGGTTTTGCCCGATCCAGTCGGTCCTGTGATCAACACCATGCCATTGGGCCGGTGAATGGCTTGCATCAATTGATCAAGTTCTTTGTGCGGCAAACCCAAATGCTCAAAGCTCAATTGCTGCGACTGAATATCTAGTATGCGCAACACCAGTTTCTCGCCATGCAAAGTCGGCAAACTGCTCACACGCATGTCCACCATGCGTTGTTGGACAGCCCACTGCAAACGGCCGTCTTGCGGTAAACGCTTTTCAGCAATATCAAGCCGCGACTGCACTTTGATGCGTGAGATGATTTGTTCGCGCAAACTTGCCGCCGGTGCAGGCATTTCATACAACTTGCCGTCGCGGCGCACCCGTACCCGCAACAGGTTGTCAAATGGCTCGAGATGTATGTCCGAGGCCTGCAATTCAAGGCTGTGCGTCAGCAACTCTGACAGCCATTGCACCGCTTGCTGATCCTGTGGTGGTTGGCGTTCCATACTTAGCGTGCGTGTATTCATGCCAGTCACTGTAGGCATACAGGTACAGAAGGCAGCGAGTTACGTTTACTAAATAAGCAATTTCTACTTAAACCCAAAGCCTACAAAAAAAGCATTTGAAAAATTTGTGACAAAGCGCTGTCATTAATGAATACTCAGAGTTTATGAAACAACGCACACTTGGCTGACAATGATTTTTTCAAAGCTCCTCCCTCGCGACGCAGATTTCTTTGAAATGTTCAATCGCCATGCCGACAGGATTGTCGAGGCCTCGCAGGCATTCACCAACCTGGTTCAAAATTACGACAACCTGAGTCTGCGCGAGAAATACACCCTTAATGTGGACAAGGCAGAAAGCGCGGCATGTTTCGAAACACATCTCTAGCCGCCTGCTTATTTTTCGCAGGTTTAGCGAATGCCCAATTGACCAGCGCTTGGCTGCAATGCGGCGAGGCGGTGATGGGTGCGCCTTTCAAAGTCAAGTTCTCGGGTCAAACCGCTGAGTTGCTTTACAAAGGCGACAGCTACAGTTTGAAATTCAACCGCGCTTGGCGATCACAAGACGGTGAGACATGGGCCGATTACCAAGACGACGCGTTGGTGGTCACCACCAACACTCCTTCAGACAACTATGTGTCGGTGGGGAAAAAAGGCAGCATGCACAGCATGTCTTCCTGTGATGTTCAGCTGGAAAAGTAACGGCTTGTCTTTTCTAAACCGATCAATTCATGGCGTTGATGAAAGACTTCAGCACATGCACATGGTCGGCAAAGTCAGTGATGCCGTGGTCAGAACCTGGGATGATGTATTGCTGATGCGCTGGGTATCGCGCTGACATTTCCTGCCAATCCAGCACCTCGTCACCGGTGGCAATCATGGCTAGCAAAGGTGAAGCGTCATGCTTGATGTGCCCTGCTGTCACTTCATTTGCAGGTAAGAAATTCAATGCGCGAGAGACATACAAGGCTTTCAATTCCTCCACATGCTCAGGCTTGATTTCAACCAAGATGTCCGGGTCATGCCAACTCGGGTGGACGCCTATAAAACTAGCCAGGTCGCGCGCCGGATGAACCGCTGGGTTGAGTAAGCAGGCCGCGCAGCTGAACTTGGCTGCGGCCCAACTGGCATAAAACCCGCCCAGTGAAGAGCCGATGACCAAGCTGTGTGCGGATGACCAAGTTTGAAGTAGTTGACTGACGATGTGTGCACTGGCTAACGCAGAGGCGGGAAGTTGCGGGCATTCCCATTGGATGTGCGGGTATTCATTGGCAAACCAATGCTGAAGAAATCGCGCTTTACTGGACCCCGGGCTGGAGCGAAATCCATGCAGGTACAGCACGTGGGTGATGCGGGTCATGTGAATATCAAAGCCAAATAGGCCGGGTCATCCCATATGCTGTTGTTGACGACATTCGCCAAGCGCAGCAGCAAATAGTAGGCTGTGTTTGAGCATTCATGGAAATTCATGACTGGCATTATCTGGTGATAAATCTGTCACGCTACTTGGCCAAATTACGCTAGAGTCAACCCACTGTGCGACAAAGAGGCCATGATGAAATTGACATTCAAGATTTTGGGGTTGGTGCTACTTTTGGCCGCTGCCAGTTTGCAACTGAGTGGCCATGGCTATATTTGGCGTGCGCTCAGCAGCACGTACCTGCAGGGCCACAGAACCGCGAATATCGATGACGCGAAAAACTTCGATCAACAAATCATCTCCAAGGGTGTTTCATCGCCTTGGACCAAAGACCCTCGCTACAACCAAAAACTTTTAGAAGCGGACACGCTGGCCTATTTGAAAAAATTCGGTACCGCTGCATTTGTGGTGGCGCAAAAAGGTGTTTTGGTGCATGAGGAATATTTCGCGCCTTACAACGCGCAAAGCCTGACCAACTCTTTTTCCATGGCCAAAACCATCACCACCTTGCAAGTGGAGATGGCCGTCAAGCAGGGCTTTATCAGCAGTTTCGATGCGCCTTTGACCGAGCAGATCAAGGAATATGCGCAAGACCCACGCGGCCAAAAAGCGACCATCGCCCAACTCTCCGCCATGAAGTCAGGCCACGAGTGGGAAGAAAATTATTATTTGCCGCTGAACATGACGACCAATTTGTACTACGGTAAAAACGCCGAAGCGCTGGTGCTGTCGCATGGGTTTGAACGCGAACCCGGCAGCGAATATGAGTACAGCAGCGGCAGTACCCAACTGCTGGGTGTGTTCCTCAAGCGGGCGTTGCAGGCTAAAGAACCGGCGTTGACCATCAGCGAGCATTTGTCGCGCAGCCTGTGGCAACCCTTGGGCATGGAAAACGATGCGGTCTACACCATGGACAGACCGGCTGCAGAGGGCGGTATGGAGCGCACTTACTGCTGTGTATTTGCCAGCGCAAGAGACTTTGCGCGCCTCGGTCAATTGTTGTTGCAAGACGGCGAGTGGAACGGCAAACAACTCTGGGACAATGCGTTCATAGAGCGAATGCGTCAACCGGATTTACAGCCGTTTTATGGTCATTCACTGTGGATGGATTGGACCTACAAGCATCCTTTTTATTTGATGCAAGGGCATGAGGGTCAATATGTCATCGTGGTGCCTTCGCTTCAATTGGTGGTGGTGCGAACCGGGCAGCACAGAGACAAAAAATTGACTGGCCCCAACGGACAAATACCGTTGGAGGTTTACCGTTTTGTTGATCAGGCGGTGGCTTTGGTTCAATGATGCAAGCCTGTGGTGTGGCCTTGGCTAGAAACCCACTTTTCACCAATGATTAAGCTAGGGGTCTTTCTAGGAGACAACGCATGCGCCTCGCCAACAAAACCGTTCTGGTGACTGCTGCCGGACAAGGCATTGGACATGCCTCTGTGCTGGCCATGGCGGCCGAAGGTGCCACCGTCTGGGCAACAGACGTCAACCCCGCATTGCTGGCGTCGTTTGCAGGTCAAGACCGCATTCACACCGCAACACTGGATGTGATGGACAAAGCGGGCATTCATGCCTTGGTAGCGCGCATCGACAAGATTGACGCGGTTTTCAATTGCGCCGGTTATGTGCACAGCAACACCGCTTTGGATGCCACCGATGAGCAATGGGATTTCGCTATGAACTTGAACGCGCGTTCACAGTTTTGGATGATTCAAGCGGTGCTGCCCAAGATGCTCGCGCAGGGTGGTGGCAGCATCATCAACATGGCCAGCGTGGCTTCCAGCATCAAAGGCTTGCCCAACCGGTTTGTTTACGGTGTGAGCAAAGCGGCAGTGATCGGTTTGACCAAAGCAGTCGCGGCCGACTACGTGGCCCAAGGCATACGCTGCAATGCGATTTGCCCTGGCACCGTCGATACGCCATCGCTGCAAGACCGGATCAACAGCCAAGCCGATCCGGTGCAGGCGCGCAAAAACTTCATCGCCAGACAACCCATGGGTCGCTTGGCGCAGGCACATGAAATCGCTCCTATCGTGGTGTTTCTGGCTAGCGATGAATCCCGTTTCGCCACCGGCAATGCGTATTCGGTGGACGGCGGCATGACGATTTAAACAGTCCAGCTTTTCTGTCGGTGGCTTGTTTGTGTGCCTCTGGCATTGCAACGACAATCTGACATGACTTCGTCTTTCACTGAATTGCTGGCGCAGCGCCAGTTCATGCGCTTTTGGCTGGCGCGCATATGTGGAATTTCCGCGCACCAAATGCTGATGCTGGCCATCAGTTGGCACATGTACGAACTGACCAACAGCGCTTGGGATCTGGGGTTGGTCGGTTTGTTTCAGTTCATACCGGCGCTGCTCATGGCATTGCCCGCCGGTCATGTGATTGACCGTTTGCACCGCGGCCGCATTTTCGCCACATGCATGCTGGTGCTGGCCATGGTGGCCGTGTTGCTTGGTGTGGCGACATGGCGCGGTCAGGCCAGCCGCGAGTTGATATTTGCCGTGGCATGGGTGCTGGGTTTGACAAGGGCTTTTCAAATGCCAGCGCAACAAGCCATCACGCCCTTGCTGGTGCCCAAAGCCTTGTTTCAACGCGCTGTCGCGCTCAGTTCCACCGGCGTGCAAGTGGCGGTGATTGGCGGGCCTGCATTGGGTGGGTTTTTGTACCTCAGCGGTGCGTTGACGGTTTACAGCGTATGCACCGTGTTGTTCAGCATGTCCATGTTGTTGACTTTGTGGGTGCGCTACGAACACGTGGCACGGGACAACAGTTTGAGTTGGACATCACTGTTTGCCGGTGTGGCTTTTGTCTGGGAGCGCAAAGTTTTGCTGGGTGCTATTTCGTTGGATTTGTTCGCGGTGTTGCTGGGTGGAGCCACCGCCTTGCTGCCTATTTTTGCCCGCGATATCTTGCATGTCGGCCCCGAGGGTTTGGGCTTGTTGCGCGCAGCACCTGCGGCGGGCGCGTTGTGCATGTCTGTCGTGATCACCCGTTGGCCGATCCAGCGCAACGTATGCTACAAGTTGTTGGCTGCCGTGGCGGTGTTTGGCTTGTCTTTGATAGTGTTTGGCCTGTCAGACAGTTTTGTCTTGTCGATGGTGGCGCTGGCGGTGAGCGGGGCGGCAG
>CAMDJS010000132.1 GCA_945900685.1 Bordetella parapertussis | reverse complement strand
CAATGGTTTGGTTTCGGGCTGCTACCCGCTAGATGTGCATTACAAAAAATCTCCGCAAATGGCCGTGCTCACCCAAATTAAAAAAGCTGCCAAGCTGTCCTGATTGCCTCTACCGCCATGCCCGCCCAACTTACCAAGACCATCACACGCAACCCCGAGGAAAGTCGCGAGCGCATCTTGCACGCGGCCCGTTTGGAGTTTGCTGCGCACGGCTTGGGCGGCGCAAGGGTGGACCGCATCTCACAGCAAGCGGGCATCAATAAGCGAATGCTGTACCACTACTTTGGCAACAAGGACGACCTGTTTGGCGCCGTGCTGGAAGCTAACTATTCCCACAAGCGCGCCTCCGAGCAGGCGATGCGTTTGGAAAACGAAGAGCCTCGTGAAGCCATACGCAAACTGGTAACGCTAACTTGGAATTACTACATCGATCACCCCGAGTTCATGAACCTGCTCAACAGTGCCAACTTGCACCAGGCCAGACATATTCAGGCATCGCCCTCGGTCAAAAAAATGCGCAATCCGTTCATCCACATGATCGGCAACATTCTGGACAATGGCGTCAAAGCAGGCGTGTTCAAGCATGGGGTCGATCCGGTGCAGTTGTACATCTCTATCGCAGGACTGTCCTACTTTTACCTGTCTAACCAGCACACCTTGTCGGCCATTTTCGGACGCAATCTGCTTAGCACTCCCGCCAAAACCAAACGCAAGAACCACATGGTTGAAATGGTGCTTTCATACTTGGAACACGAAGCATGAAACTGCCCATTGAATTCACAAGCGAAGAACACCTGGAAGACGTCATGAGCTCCCCCTCGCTCATGCTGATTAACAGCTTGGCTCAGCTTGAGGGGGACATTATCATTCTGGGTGTGGCGGGGAAAATGGGGCCCACTTTGGCGCGCATGGCTAAGCGGGCGGCGCCCCACAAACGCGTGATCGGGGTGGCACGTTTTTCAAACCCCAAACTGATAAACAGCCTAAGCTTGCAGGGCATTGAATGCATTCAGGCCGACTTGTTGTCTGCCCAGGCCCTGACTGCCTTGCCCGATGCTCCCAATGTGGTGTTTATGGCGGGCCGAAAATTTGGCTCTCAAGGCAGCGAATGGCTGACCTGGGCCATGAACGCCCATGTGCCCGCATTGATCGCTCAACGCTACAAAAACTCTCGCATTGTGGCGTTTTCCACCGCCTGCGTTTACCCATTTGTAGATGTGTATGGTCCAGGCGCTCCCGAAAGCCTGGCCCCTACGCCGCCTGGCGAATACGCCAATTCATGTGTGGCTCGTGAACGCATGTTCGAACACTTTTCGCACGAGCACCAAACCTCTGGATGCCTGCTACGGCTGTCTTACGCCATCGATATGCGCTACGGTGTGCTGCACGATGTGGCGCGCACCATTTGGCAGGGACTGCCACTGTCGGTGGCCATGGGCTATGCCAACATCATCTGGCAAGGCGATGCCAACGACCTGGCCTTGCGGGCCCTGAGCGCTTGCACCACGCCAACCTCGGCCATCAACCTCAGCGGCCCTCCCATCTCGATACGCGATGTCGCCATACGCCTAGCGGCCCGCATGGGTAAAACTGTGCATTTGACCGACACAGAAGCCCCCTCCGCATGGCTGGTCGATTGCCACAAGGCAAATGCCTTATGGGGCCCGCCCTCGGTGGCACTGGACACCCTTTTGGACTGGACAGCCGCCTGGGTTATGCAAGGTCACAAATCCTTGGACAAGCCCACCCACTTCGAGGTTCGCGATGGCCACTACTGATTTGTCCGGCTTGTTGCCTGAGCCTGTATCGAAGGTTTTGCGAAAAGGTGCGGTGATTCCTGCGCATCCGCTGGCACTCAATGCACAGCGCCAAATCGATCCTCGCAGACAAAGGGCGCTCAGCCGCTACTACCTCGATGCCGGCGCCGGCGGTCTGGCAGTAGGTGTACACACCACCCAATTTGCCATCCGCGAAAACGGCATGTATGCCCCGGTACTTGAAATGGCCATGCAAACCGCTCAAGACTGGATTCCTTTAGGAGGTCAGCGTCCGCTGGTCATGATTGCAGGCGTGGCCGGCCCCACCTCGCAAGCATGCGCCGAAGCGGCCACGGCCAAAGCCATGGGCTACCACACAGGTCTGCTCAGTCTGGCGGCGCTGCGCGGTGCAAGCGAAACCGACATACTGTTGCATTGTCGCGCTGTGGCTCAGGTCATACCGCTGGTAGGCTTTTACCTTCAGCCCGCAGTGGGTGGCGTGGTCCTGTCGGCCGCATTCTGGGAAGCCTTTGCACGCATTGAACAAGTTGTGGCCATCAAAATGGCGCCATTCAACCGTTATCGCACCCTTGATGTAATTCATGGTGTTGTCGCAGCCCAAGCCGAAAACCGAATCACGCTGTACACCGGTAACGATGACCACATCGTGCTAGACCTGGTGACACCTTTTCACGTCAAGCGCGGCGACGAAACAGTGCAAGTACGCATCCGGGGGGGCTTGCTGGGTCATTGGAGCGTTTGGACACAGAATGCGGTCGCACTGCTACAGCGTTGCCAACAAGAATCTGCTCGCGAGCAGATTTCGGCGGAGCTACTTGCCCTAGATTCGAAAGTCACCGATTGCAACAGCGCCTTGTTCGATGTAGCCCATGAATTTGCCGGGTGCATTGCTGGGTGCCATGAAGTCCTGCGCCGACAGGGCTTGCTCGAAGGCATCTGGTGCCTCGACCCCCACGAGGCCCTCAGTGCGGGACAAGCCGAAGAACTTACCCGAGTCAGCCAAGCGTATCCGGACTTGATCGATGATAATTTTGTAACACATCACTTGGCCCGATGGCTTGATGGCTAACGTTTTTGCGAAGCTGTTGTAAGACAGCATGTTTTTTTAACCTTTGAACCATGAAATGAGGAGACAGACAATGAAAAAGCGGACATTGATTCAAACCATCGCTCTAGGACTCGCCTTGGGTGCTAGCGCCAGCGCCATGGCGCAAGCCACCTGGAAACCCACCAAGCCCATTAACCTGATTGTTCCCTGGGCCGCGGGCGGCTCCACCGACCAGATCACGCGCATCGCAGCGGCCGAAATTGAAAAAACCTTAGGCCAAAAAATCGTGGTGGTTAACCAGCCCGGTGCCTCTGGTTCGATTGGTAGCAAGAACGCCTGGGATGCCCCGCGAGACGGCTATACCTGGACCGCAGGTGCAGCTCAAGACTTGGGCACTTACCAGTCCTTGGGAATGTTGAATGCGGGCATCAAAGACTGGCACCTGTTTTTGCATGTGGCCAACATAGCCGTGGTCAGCGTCAACCCGTCCACGCCATATCAAAACATAGGGCAATTTCTGGATGCCATGAAAACCAAATCTGACATCAAGGTAGCCACGGCTGGCGTGACCTCGGGTGGTCACAATGCGATGGAAGCCATTGTGGCCGTGACCGGCAGCAAGTACCGCCATGTGACCTATGACGGCGGCAACCCAGCCGTCATCTCCACCGTCTCCGGCGAGACCGATGCCACAACGCAACTGGCCGTCGAGCAAGCAGAAATGATTCGCGGCAAACGGTTGCGCCCTCTGGCAACTGTGTCCGACAAGGCTCTCGAAATTGAAGGCTATGGCGTGATTGAGCCCATATCAAAGACCTTGACGAACTTCAAGGCGCCTGCCAACTACTTTGGAATTTTTATTCCAAAAGGTGTACCCGCTGAAGTGGTTGCCACTGTCGAGCGCATCTGGGCAACTCAGATCGTCAACAACGAAGCCATGAAGAAATACGCAGTCAACCGAGGCGCCTTCTTTGGCCCTGCAAGTGGTGAGGCTGCACAAGCGGCGGCCTTCCCTGCCGTACAGGCAAACGCCTGGTTGTTGCACACGGGTGGCAAAACCAAATTGTCACCTGACACCGTCGGTATTCCTAAGCCCTGACAGCATCACATAGGGGCAGGTATTAGGCTGCCCCTATTATCAAAGACACGCCATGAGCATTGAACTAGAAGACGACGAAGTGGTCTCACCGCGTGAGGATTTGATCGCGGCGGTACTTTGGGTTGCATTTGGCTTGGCAGTGACCATTGGCTCATGGCGGATGGATCGACTTGAAAAGCTCAACATCAACCCCTATGAAATCCCCGGCCTCGTGCCCTTTTTGCTGGGTTGCGCCATGAGTGTTTTAGGCGTGGTGCTCTTCATTCGTGCGTGGGCTCAAGGCGGTTGGCAAGCACCCATGGCATCGGCCACAGGCCATGATCCAATTTTGTTGCGACACATGGCGCTGGTGTTTGGCTGGTCGCTGTTTTATGCGCTGGTGCTGGTGGGCACGGGTCTGCCTTTCATGATGGGCACCTTCTTGTTCATCACCGTGTTCATCGGAATGCTGGACCGTCAAAGGCAAGACGAGATGGGCCGATCGGCCGCCGCCCAGTGGGTGCGCGCAGCCATCTACGGGAGTTGTTGGAGCGTGCTGGTTGCCCTTTCTTTTGAGTACATTTTTTTAGTCAGGTTGCCGTGATGTTTGATGGCCTTTTTGCATTCGGTCACTCACTTGCGTCGTTCATGACGCTCGAATCGGTGTTCATGGCGCTAGCCTCGTCGCTGGTCGGTGTGATCATTGGCGCACTGCCTGGCCTGACCGCCACCATGGGTGTGGCGCTCATGACCACACTGACCATCAAATTGCCTTCGAACCAGGCTTTGCTGATCCTGATTTGCACCTACGTGGGGGCTATTTACGGAGGTAGCCGCAGTGCCATCTTGCTCAACATCCCAGGCACTCCGGCTTCGGCCGCCAGTTGCCTTGACGGCTACGCCCTTGCGCGCCAAGGGCATGCGGGCCGTGCCATGGGCATTGCCACCACCGGCTCGGTACTTGGCACCTTGATTGGAATGTTCTTTTTGGCTCTGTTCACGCCCTTGCTGGGTGACGTTGCGCTCAAATTCGGAGCTTATGAATTTTTCTGGCTTGCGGTATTTGGCGTCATCATCTCGGCCACATTGACCGGTGGCGATGCCCTCAAAGGCTGGATCTGCGGCTTCGCAGGCTTGTTCGTTGCCACCATCGGGCAAGACGGCATTCATGCCTTCGAGCGCTTTTCATTTGACAACCGCGACCTCGCAGGCGGCTTATCCCTGGTTCCCGCGCTGGTGGGCGC
>CAMDJS010000131.1 GCA_945900685.1 Bordetella parapertussis | reverse complement strand
CGCAGTGCGTCGTTTTGGTCCAAGCGAAAGCGGCGTATCAATTCATCGGTGAGCGAAGATTTGCCCGCGCCGCCGGTGCCGGTGATGCCTATGACCGGCACTTTCACGCCAGCGGCGTGGGTTTTCAATTGCGCACGCAAAACGTCGATGGCAGGGGTTGGTGTTTCCAGCGCGGTGATGAGTTGCGCCAATGCGCGCCAACTGCTTTCGGTGTGGCCTTGTATGGCATCCACAGTGGCGGGCGCATAGCCGCACAAGTCACGGTCGCAGCGCATGATCATTTCGCCGATCATGCCTTGAAGCCCCATGCGCTGGCCGTCTTGCGGGCTGTAAATACGGGTCACGCCGTAGGCTTGCAATTCGCTGATTTCTTCCGGCACGATGACGCCGCCGCCGCCGCCGAACACTTGTATGTGCGCGCCGCCACGCTGGCGCAGCAAATCGACCATGTACTTGAAATACTCGACATGGCCGCCCTGGTAAGAGCTGATGGCGATGCCTTGCACGTCTTCTTGCAACGCGGCGGTGACGACTTCGTCGACCGAGCGGTTGTGGCCAAGGTGAATCACCTCTGTGCCCATGCCTTGCAGGATGCGGCGCATGATGTTGATGGCGGCATCGTGTCCGTCAAACAAACTGGCTGCCGTGACAAAACGCACCTTGTGTTTAGGTTTGTATTGGGCGAGCGCCTGGAATTCAGCGGATAAATCGGTCATGGTAGTCAGCGATCAAGCGAAATGTGTAGAAAGAATAGCCGTTCATTGTGCGGATGGGACGCACAAGTTAATTGACGTACACGTCAATCATAGCCGCAAGGACATGGCTGACATTGGCTTTGTATTCACAGGTATTTAAAAGCCCTGACAGTGCAAGTTTTGTCAAATTGGTCTAAATTTCCACGTGCTACGATAGGTTGAGCCGCTACCAGAACTCTTTGTCATCCGGCTCGCCATGTCATTTAGGTGAAATCAATACCGCAAAAGGTTTCAAATGCTCAAAACTTTCAATGTATTTTCAGGACTGATTTTTCTGGCTTGTGCCGTCCTGCAATGGAATGACCCGGATCCGCTTTTGTGGATCACTTTGTATGTGCTCGCGGCGATTTCATGTGCATTGGTTTTTGCCAATATCAAGGCTGCCAAGTTCCATCTCGGCCTAGGGGCGGTGTATGTCATTTATGCTGTTTATTTATTCGTGGCGGAAGATGGCGTGCTCTCTTGGATGCTTGACCACCAGTTCGAGTCCTTGACCCGCTCCATGATGGCTTCAGCGCCTTGGATTGAAAACACCCGCGAATTCGGCGGACTCTTCATCATGACCTTGGTCTGTGCAATCAATTTGTTTGTGCAACGTCAAACCTCAGGCCAAGACGCGCAACTCAGCGAACAGCCTGCAAACTCCTAAATACTTGACTGCAAATCTCCGGGTTGCCGTTGGGTACTCCGGGCAGGTTATGCTGTTGTGTTGAGTTCATACCAAACAGCAACCAGGAGACTTTTCAATGCCCATTTCATGGTTGAGCGCACTCAAGGTCGTGCCTTGGGACAAGGTCATCGAGCACGCACCCGGCGTATTGGACAAAGCACGCAGTCTGATTGACAAACACCGGGGTGCAGCGGCGACGGGTTCTGCCACCTCAACGGTGCAAGAAACTGCTGCGTTGCCCAGCCTAGAGGAATTGAATGCACGCACCCTGGCTTTGCAAATGCAGCTCGAAGCACAAGCTGCTGCTCAACAACACATGGCGCAGACCATGGCCGAGTTGGCCGAACAACAAGCGGGCTTGATTGCCATGGTCAAGCGCTTGCAGTCGCAACTGCGATGGCTTGCGGCTGGGCTGGTGTTGTTCGTGCTGGGTAGTGTTGGTTTATCAATGCTGAGGTGAAGCTTAGGTTGCCAATTTGGCGCTGACCCACCTGTTCAAGTTCACTTTACGCAGGGCGAACTGCCAACCAATCCCCCACCGCCTCTTCATACGCCAATCCGGTTTCCAAAAGCGCCACATCACCGCGCGCTTGACCGATGAGTTGCATGCCCATGGGCAAGCCTTGCGGGTTGAATCCGCAGGGGACATTCAGTGCAGGCAAACCGGCCAGACTGGCGTACAGCGTCACCTCCATCCAGCGGTGGTAAGTGTCCATCTGTCTCGGCCCGTTCGGTGTTTCAATCACTTCGGGCCAGCGCATGTTTATGGCAAACGGCCACACCTGCACACTCGGCAACACCAGCATGTCAAACCGGCTGAGCAAATCCAACATGTGTTGGTAAAACGCGCTGCGCTCGGTACTGGCGGTCAAAAATTCCGGTGCGGTCATGCCTGCGGCTTGGTCAAACTCCCACAGTGCTTCGGGCTTGACCTGATCCCGCCCGCGCGCCACCATGGGCGCGATGCGCGACGCGGTCAATACGCGCCGCCAGGCCAGCCAGGTTTGCCACACGGCCGCAGGTGAAAAACTCGGCGATACAGGCTCTACATGCGCGCCCAAGTCGGTCAAACGCTGCAAACCGTTTTCACAGGCTTGCAACACACCATCTTCCATGGGTAAATAGCCGTTCAAATCGCCCAGCCAGCCAATGCGCAAACCTTTGGCCTTAGGCACAAGCTGCGACGACCAGCCAGTTGGCAAACCAGCCAACGACAACGGCGCGCGAGCGTCATACCCGGCCATGGTTTCCAGCAGACGCGCCAAATCGGCGACATGCCGCGCCATCGGGCCGTCAGTGCTGAGCTGGCTGACCCAGACATCGTTCACCGGAAATGCAGGCACACGTCCTTGTGATGGCCGCATGCCGAACACATTGTTCCAAGCCGCCGGGTTGCGCAAACTGCCCATGAAATCCGAGCCGTCGGCCAACGGCAACATGCGCTGCGCCAAAGCCACCGCCGCGCCGCCGCTGCTGCCGCCCGCAGTGAATGCCGGGTTGAAGGCGTTAGGCGTGGCGCCGAACACCGGATTGAACGTGTGTGAACCCAGCCCCCATTCGGGCGTATTGGTTTTGCCAATCACTATGCCGCCTGCGGCTTTTATGCGCTGCACCAGCAGCGCGTCATGCGCGGGAATGTTGTCGCGCAGCAGCACAGAGCCGCATGTGGTGGGAATACCCGCCACATCCACCAAGTCTTTGAACGCCAGCGGCATACCGTGCAGCCAACCGCGCGAACCGCCTTTGGAGAGTTCCGCATCACAAACGTCAGCTTGTTGGAGCAGCAAGTCGGCGTCTTGCAAATTGACGATGGCATTGGCCTGCGGGTTGATGGCTGCGATACGCTGTAAAAATGCTTGCATGACCTCGCGACAAGATAATTCCCGGCGATGGATACTGGCAGACAATTGCAAAGCGCTGAGTTCGTGAATCGCCATAGTGCAGGACACCTGAATGAATTCGTTTATATTGAAGCAGAGATTGAAATGTAGCCGCCTGCGGGCGCAAGGGGAATCCATGACACGCCGAGTATTTTTAAAAGCCATGGCCGCCACAGCTTTGGCCGCTGGTTTTTGTCTACAGTTGCAAGCGCAAAACGCTGTGCCCGCCAACAAAGTTCTCCGCTTTGTGCCGCATGCCAACTTGGCGGTGCTGGACCCCATTTGGACCACGGCGTACGTCACCCGCAACCACGGTTACATGATTTACGACACCTTGTTTTCTGAAGATGCCAAGGGAAAAATCCAGCCGCAAATGGTGCAAAGCCACAGCACCAGCAAGGACGGCAAAGTCTGGACGTTTAAATTGCGCAGCGGTTTGGCTTTTCACGATGGCAAGCCTGTGACCAGCGAAGACGTGGCGGCTTCGCTCAAGCGATGGTCCACGCGCGACACCATGGGCGGCGTGTTGTTCGGGTTTGTCGACAAGTTGGAAACGCCGGACGCGAATACGTTTCGCATGGTGCTCAAAGAGCCTTGCGCCATCGTGCTGGAGGCTTTGGGCAAAGCGTCTTCGAATGTGCCGTTCATCATGCCGGCGCGGATTGCGGCCACACCCGGCACCGAGCAAATCAAAGAACACATTGGCTCGGGCCCGTTCATTTTCAAACCTGACGAATTCAAACCCGGCTCGGTGGCGGTCTACGAGCGCAACACCAAGTATGTGTCGCGCAGCGAAGCGCCGAGCGGCTTGGCAGGCGGCAGACCGGTGAACTTTGACCGGGTGGAATGGGTCATCATCCGTGACCCGCAAACCCAATTCAATGCCATCGTCGCCGGTGAAGTCGACATGATCGAGCAACCCAGCTTCGAGCAGTACGAGACCTTGAAGAAAACCGCAGGCGTCAAGATCGATGATTTCGCGCCCTCCGGTTTTCAGTACATCATGCGTTTCAACCACATACACCCGCCATTCAATAATCCCAAGATTCGACAAGCCGCCATGCTCGCGGTCGGTCAACAAGCGTTTATCAACACGCAGGTCGGTGTGCCTGAATTGGGACGCTTGTGCCGCAGCATTTACCCGTGCAGTTCAGCTTTTGCGGATCAAGCCAACCCCAACTTCACCGGGGTAGCCAATCCTGCCAAGGCCCGCGAGTTGTTGAAAGAAGCCGGTTACAACGGCGCGCCGATTGTGATGATGCGGCCTACCGATTTGTCTGCCATCACCAAGCTGCCGCTGGTGGCCAAGCAGCAATTGGAAGCCGCCGGTTTCAAGGTCGATTTGCAGCAAATGGACTGGGCCTCGCTGGTGGCACGCCGCGCCAAAAAAGACCTGCCCAACCAAGGCGGCTGGAACATGTTTTTCACCACTTGGAGCGCAGGCGATATTGACAGCCCCTTGACCAGTGCCATGCTCAACACCAAAGGTGCAACGGGTTGGTTCGGCTGGCAAGACGAGCCGCGTATAGAAGAATTGAAAGCCAAATTTGCGCGCGCCCAAGATGCCAGTGAACGCAAAAAAATCGCCTCCGAGATTCAATCGATTGTGTTTGAAACCGCGTCTTATGTGCCCTTGGGCGAATACCGCAACCCCACCGTGCTGCGCAACAACGTCAGCGGTTTGTTGCAAACCCCCGGCATCCCGGTGATGTGGGGACTGGCCAAGCGCTGACCATGGCATCTTTTCTGATTCGCCGCCTGCTGGCGGTGCTGCCTGTGTTGTTGGTGGTGTCGCTCTTGGTGTTTTTCATGTTGCGACTCGCCCCCGGTGACCCTGCGGCGGTGATCGCAGGCAAC
>CAMDJS010000130.1 GCA_945900685.1 Bordetella parapertussis | reverse complement strand
CTATGCCTCTCGCTTACTGGGTCAAGCCCAAGCTCAGGGCACGGTGACGGCCAGCGGCGACGCGCGCTGGCCGCTGATTGCCCAACACATAGAACGCTGGCAACCCGATGCGCTGGTGGTCGGTGTGCCCTACCACCCGGACGGTGCGGCGCACGAGAACACTGCTTTGGCAAAAAAATTCGCGCGGCAGTTGCAAGGCCGTTTTTCCTTGCCGGTGTTTGAAGTGGATGAACGTTACTCGACCACCGAAGCGAAAAGCGATGGCGCCAAAGATGTCGATGCAGCTTCAGCCTGCGTCATACTGGATCAATTTTTAAGAAACCTCACCCCATGAGCACTGGCCATTTGTCATTGGACGCACAAGCCTTGTACGCACAAATGTTGCAGGACTTGCGCGAGCGTGTGCCTGCATCTGCGCACCTGGTCGGCATCACCTCGGGCGGTGCATGGTTAGCTGCCCAACTGCATGCTGACTTGAAACGGCAAACGCCCTTAGGTGTGGTGTCTTCCTCCATGCACCGAGACGATTTTTCCAAGCGCGGTCTGGCCGAAAGTGTGGCCACCCATTTGCCATTCCAAGTGGACGGGGCAGTCATCTGGCTGATTGATGATGTGTTGTTCACCGGACGCACCATCAGGGCCGTGGTGAATGAATTATTTGACTACGGCAGACCGACAGCAGTGCATTTGGCGGTGTTAGTCGACAGAGGCGGGCGCGAGTTGCCGGTACACGCAGACTATGCGGCGGCCCGGTTGACATTGCCTGCGGGTCAATCACTGCGTTTGATGCGCAACGACGCCGCTCATTTTGTTTTTTCGGTGGAGGGCAGTTGATGCTTTACAAACGCAATCCGCAACTCAACGGGCATGGTGAATTGATTCACCTGTTGTCCACCGAAGGTTTGTCGCGCGACATACTGACGCATATCTTGGATACGGCCAGCCAGTTTGTGTCGGTGAATGACCGAGAAGTGAAAAAAGTCCCGTTGTTGCGCGGTAAGTCGGTGTTCAATTTGTTTTTTGAAAACAGCACCCGCACCCGTACGACTTTTGAGATCGCTGCCAAGCGTTTGAGCGCCGATGTGTTCAATCTGGACATTGCACGCTCATCGGCCAGCAAAGGCGAGAGCTTGCTCGACACCATCGCCAACCTGAGTGCCATGGCGGCCGATATTTTTGTGGTGCGCCACGGCGAATCCGGCGCGCCGTATTTGATTGCCGAGCATGTCGCACCGCATGTGCACGTTATCAATGCCGGTGACGGCAGACACGCGCACCCCACCCAAGGTTTGCTGGACGCCTACACCATCCGCCATTTCAAAAAAGACTTTGCCAATCTGCGCGTGGCTATCGTGGGTGATGTGCTGCATTCGCGGGTGGCTCGCTCTGACATTCATGCATTGACCACCTTGGGTTGCGCTGAGGTGCGTGTGGTCGGCCCCAAGACTTTGGTGCCCAGCGATTTGTCGCAACTCGGTGTCAAGGTGTTTCACAATATCGAAGAAGGTATTCGCGAGTGCGATGTGGTCATTGCCCTGCGTTTACAAAACGAACGCATGAGCGGTGCTTTGCTTCCCTCCAGCCAAGAATATTTCAAAAGCTTTGGCTTGACGCAAAGCCGTATGCAATTGGCCAAACCCGATGCCATCGTCATGCACCCGGGGCCGATCAACCGGGGCGTGGAAATCGAATCTGCGGTGGTGGACGGCCCGCAAAGCGTCATCTTGACGCAAGTCACGTTCGGCATTGCGGTGCGCATGGCAGTGATGTCAATCGTTGCAGGGAATGACGCATGAACATACTGATTCAACACGGACATGTGGTTGACCCGGCGAGTGGCTTTAGCCAACGCGTCGATGTGGCTGTGCAAAAAGGCCATGTCTTGGCGATTGGCCAGATTCCCGTCAATTTCAAACCAGACCAAACCATCGATGCCACCGATTGCATGGTGATTCCCGGTTTGGTGGACGCGTGTGCGCGTTTAGGCGAGCCCGGTCATGAACACGAAGGCATGCTGGAGACCGAATTGACCGCCGCAGTCGCGGGCGGTGTGACCAGCGTGGTGTGTCCGCCTGACACGCAACCGGTGCTTGACGAACCGGGGTTGGTCGAGATGCTGCAATTTCGCGCCGCGCGTTTGCATTTGTCGCGGGTGTTTCCGCTGGGTGCGCTCACGCGTGGGCTGGCTGGCGAAAGCCTGACACCCATGGCCGAGTTGACACTGGCAGGCTGCGTCGGTTTTTCTCAAGCCGAACACGGCATGACGCAAACCCAAACTTTGCAACGCGCCATGCAATACGCTGCCACTTACGGCTATGTGGTGTGGTTGCGAGCCCAAGATGTGCATCTGGGCAAAGGCGTGGCAGCAAGCGGACCGCTGGCCACACGACTCGGTTTGAGCGGTGTGCCGGTGGCCGCAGAAACCATCGCTTTGCACACCATCATAGATGTGATGCGCAGCACCGGAGCGCGGTTGCATGTGTGTCGCTTGTCCAGCGCCGCCGGGGTGGAATTGGTACGCCTGGCCAAAGCCGAAGGCCTGGCCATCAGCGCCGATGTCAGCATTCACAATTTGCATTTCATTGATAACGATGTCGGTTATTTCGATACCCGTGCCCGACTCACGCCGCCTTTGCGCCAACAGCGCGACAGAGAGGCATTGCGACAAGGTTTGGCGGACGGCACGATCGATGTGCTGGTGTCAGACCACACGCCGGTGGAGGGCGACGCCAAAGACTTGCCATTTGCCCAGGCCGAACCGGGCGCGACTGCATTAGAGATGTTGCTCAGTGCCAGTTTGAAATGGGCCGAGCAAAGTGGTGTCAGCCTGATGCGTGCTTTGCAAGTGGTGACCAGTGCACCTGCTGCATTGCTTGGGCCCGCCGGTCAGGGTTTGGGCCGACTTGAAGTGGACGCGCCCGCAGATATTTGCATTTACAAAGCTACCGACCAATGGCAGGTGGAACCCGCGGTTTTGCACAGCCAGAGCAAACACACACCGTTTGCATTTGACATGAACGCCAGTTTGATGCCGGGTAAGGTGCAGGCTACGTTGGTGGCGGGCAGGTTGGCTTTTAAGCTGCAATAAAAAATTGGGATTAAAAATATAATTGGGGTCAGATACCAATTAATTTAAAAAAATTAATTGGTATCTGACCCCAATTATTGACCCCGATTAACCATTGATTAAAGCAGCGAATCAGCCCAAATATTTTGCGCCCAGTTCCATGCATAAGTACCTTCTAGGGTATTGGCTTCGCTGGACAAACCGCCCGAGCCAGGTACGGTTTTATAGGTTTTTTCTTCGGCGTTGTACTGGTGAACCGAGGCCACATGCACCACCATTTTGTCGCTGACATAGCTGTAGCAGGTGTTGGTCAAATAGGGGGCGGGGTTGGATTCAAGGCCAGACAATTGCGCCACGATGGCCGCTGCAGCCACCTTGGCATGTGAATTTGCCATGTGTGCAGATTTGGGCATGGCGGGTGCAGCCAATATCGCATCACCCAGAATGTGAATATCTTTGGCAGCCACAGATTCAAAGCTTTGGTAGTTGATGCCGCACCAGCGGTTGTTGGCGGTGGCCAAACCGGTTTGCACCGCAATAGCACCTGCGCGCATAGACGGCAGCACATTCAAAACTTGGGCTTTCACCGGTTCTTGTACATCGAAGTTGATGCTCATAGCTTTAGCATCGACAGAAGTGACTTTGTGGTTCGGGCGGTACTCGATGATGTCTTTGTAGTTGTCGCTCCAGAATTTTTTGAACAAACTGGCTTTAGAGGTGATGTCCGGATTGGCATCCAAAATCAAGACTTTAGATTTGGGTTTGGCTTGCTTGACGTAATGCGCCACTTGGCTGGCGCGCTCGTACGGCCCGGGTGGGCAGCGGTAGGGCGCTTCGGGCACAGTCAGCGCATAGACACTGCCATCGGGCATGGCTTCTAGTTGCTTGCGCAAGGCCTGCGTTTCAGCACCGGCTTTCCACGCTTGCAAAATGTGGCCGCTGGTGTTGGCCGCTTGCAAACCTTCAATGCTGTCAAACATCATGTCCACACCGGGGGACAACACGAGTTTGTCGTAACCGATGGTGCCTCCGTTTTGTAATGCAACCGTTTTTTTCTGCGGATCAATCGCGCTCACTTTGTCTTTCACCACAGTGACGCCGTGTTTGCTACTGAGCGCATCGTATGAGGTGGTTAACTCAGTCAAATTTTTGCTGCCGCCAATCACCAGATTGGACATAGGGCAGGATATGAAACTGGTGTTGGGCTCGATCAGCACCACGTTGATTTTGTAATTGGAGAACATGCGCACATACTTGGCTGCAGTGGCGCCGCCATAGCCGCCGCCGATGACTATCACTTGTGTTTTGGCAGGCAAACTGGCTGCCGCCGCCCACAGTGATTGCAGCGCCAGCGCTTGTGCGCCGCCAATAGCGAGTCCAGCTTGCAACAAATATCTTCTTTTCATGGTCAGTCCTTAACGGGGAAGCGCAGCGAAATAGTCGGCCATGGAAGCTATTTGCGCTTCAGTCAAACCCTTGGTGATCTGATGCATGATGGTGGCGGGGCGGCTGCCATCTTTGAAGGCTTGCATTTGCTGCACCATATAGTCGCGCGGTAAGCCCGCAATCGAGGGAACAGCAGAGTCCTTGACTGCGCGGCCTTCACTGCCGTGACAGTTAGCGCACATGGCAGCATCGGTACGCGCGTGAAGTGCTTTAGATTCAAGGTCCTTGTCTTGGGCAAATGCCGCAAAACTCAGCAAGCCATACAACAGCCCGGCCAAAGTGACAGTGTGGAATCTGGAGTGCATAAAGTTCTCGGTGTGATTTCTAAAGTGTGGTTGACTTTAACTGTTTTAGAAAATTCATACCAATGCCAAAACCAAGGCTGAGTCTTCCAAATAAGCGTAGACAGTTTCACCGGTTTTGATCTGTTCGTCTTCGGCGAAACCAATCAGACTGATATGGGGCGCAATTTGCAGACTGATTTCTGTGGCCTTGGCGCGCGAGTGGCGCGTGACTTTGCCTTGAGCCCTGTTGGTGCCCGGTTTCTCCAGCAAATGGCGTGAAATGCGGACCGCCGTGGCTTTGCATAAAAGCATGATTTGCATGCCGGGCACCAAGTCCAATAGCTGGGCACTTTCCTTGGTGATTTTGGCCACCCAAACCATGTCTTCACTGAGTTGTACTTTGACCCAAGCCAAGGCGCCTGCTGTTTTGACCGCCATGACTTTGGCGAGCAATTGGTTGCGCATGCTGGTGCGAAGCGCCAACGCCATGGAGGTTTGCGGCAG
>CAMDJS010000129.1 GCA_945900685.1 Bordetella parapertussis | reverse complement strand
CCAAAGCCAACGAGGCCATTCCAACGATCGTCGTCACGGCGGCTCGGCCAACCCACAGCCTACAAAAAACCAATTACATCAATGCAGTGGCTCATCCGGTTTTGAGCAAGACATTGGACAGGGCTGTGTCCCGCGGTTTTATTCCCAAGGTTGAGCAGCAAGACGTTTACAACAAGGTCTTGCAAGTCGCCAACAAACACAAGTTTTCGCCAGACGATTTTGCTCGCTTAACCCTCATGGAGAGCGATGGCATGAATCCTCAGGCCACCAACACCCGATGTCACGGCATTATTCAGTTTTGCGATGGTCCTGCCAGAGGCGCTGCCGAGGTCGGGTTTGGCAACTCACCCAAGTCCATTTTGGGACTTAGCGTTTACCAACAGCTCCACTTGGTCGACACCTACTTCGACAAGGTGGGCTTAAAGAAAGAAGGCGCAGTGCCTTTGGATGAACTCTATTTAGCCGTCCTACAACCTGCCGCTAGAAGTGAAAAGCGCCCTGAAGAACCCTTAGGCATTCCTGGCAAACAAGCTAAATATCTGTACGAAGGGCGTGACCAACAAGCCCCCATGACCCGAGCTTCAATTACCCAAGGCTTGCTACAAAACGCAGCAGATCGTTTGGGCTTCAATAGTTCAAAACTTCAACCGATGGGCCTTCAGGCAAGCGTTGCAACAGGCCAGAGCAGCAGCATTGTTTCAAGAGATCCAGTCAGCAGCGCCATCCAAAATGCATTGAATCCACCTGCAGATACCCATGCCAATTCGGCAGCTCGCATCCGTTTGCAAGTGCAAAAGGCAGCAGACTACGACGCCTTGGAAGCCCCGAAGGTTTGGTTGCGTTAAGCGTAAAAATTGACGGTACTTCTTCGATGCGGCAAAACATTGCCGCTCACCAGACCGCCATGGTGTGAGCCTAAACGCACTCACAAGCCCTTGTTTTCATTCGCAACTGCAAGCAAAGGCCCGTCAAATTTCCATCGAATATCGGCAAGAAAAGCATGGCACGGCTCTTGCAATCGAACTCTTTGCAAAGAACTTTAATTCTTTGGGCTGTCGAATATCCGGCATTAAGAGTTTTGCGAAAGGAAGCACATCATGAACATGATCGACAACGCGCTGGGTGTACACGCTCAGGCATTGGGATTGCGCAGCAAGCGCATGGAAGTCCTTGCGCGCAACATTGCCAATGCCGACACCCCTCACTTCAAAGCCAAAGACATCGATTTCGCATCGATCTTTAAACAAACACAAGATGCCACTTTAAACACCACCAGCAATCTGCACATGGCTTTGCCCATGGAAGAGAACCCCAATGGCGAAAAGTTCCGAGTGCCATTCAATGCGTCGTTTGACGGCAACACGGTTGAGATGAACGTCGAGCAAGCCAAGTTTGGTCAGGTGGCTGCCGACTACCAAACCACATTGAATATTCTTGAAAACCGCGTCAGCGGTATTCGCCGTGCATTGCGTGGAGATTAATCAGCATGTCACTTGATAACATTTTTAACATCGCGGGTTCTGCGCTCAATGCGCAAACCACCCGCATGAACACAACCGCTTCTAACTTGGCCAATGCGGGCACCGTATCGGGCAACGAGGGTGAAGCATTTCGCGCCAAGCGCGCCATGTTCAAAACAATTTTGCAAGAACAGCAAAAGCCACACGAGAAAGGCTATGCAGGGGGCGTGCGAATTGAAAAACTCACAGACGATCCTTCGCCGATTCGAAAAATGTCGGACCCTGGCAACCCCATGGCCGACAAAGATGGTTATGTGTACTTGGCCAACGTGAACGAGATGACCGAGATGGTGGAGATGATGGCTGCAGCCCGCTCCTACCAAAACAACGTGGAAGTGGTGAATACCACAAAACAAATGCTGATGCGCACCATTGACATTATCAAAACCTAAAACACTGGCTTAAAAAGTACACGATAGGAACACTTCATCATGATGACCTTGTCCACCAACAACAGCTTGAACGCAGCGGCTGCTACCGCAAATTCGGGCACCAAGATCAAAGCGCCCACCGGCGTCAAAACCACCGTCGATGCAGCCAACGAAACTCTGACTGCCAAGGCTGCCAGCGGCATGGGCCAAAAAGATTTCCTAACACTTTTCACCACCCAGTTGAAATGCCAAGATCCATTGGATCCTGTTAAGAACGAAGCTTTCGTGGCTCAGTTGGCTCAGTTCTCGCAATTAGAAGCAACCACCACCATGGCTGAAACACTCAAAACATTTGTGGACAGCATGTCTGGCGAACGCATGATGAGCAGCACCAACATGATCGGCAAAACAGTGGCAGTGCCCAATGCTGCTGCCGTTTTTGCAGCGGGCAAGCCTGTTCAAGGATTGATACCACTGCCTCAAGGTGCAAGTGGTGTACAGCTTCAAGTGACCAACGACAAAGGTCAAGCGGTAGCGACCCAAATTTTAGGGGCACAACAAATAGGCGACATGCCTTTGTACTGGGATGGCAGCGACGACGCAGGCAACACGGTTCCGGATGGCAATTACTCGATTACAGCCACTGCTGTGGTGCAGGGTAAAAACACAACGCCTACAGTCAGCATCCTGTCAACAGTGACAGGCGTCAACCAAACCGCAGACAAAACAATCATGTTGGAAGTAGCTGGCGGCAAGTCCGTCAAGCTAACAGATGTGCAACGCATTGGTGGCTAAGCCACTGATCTGAAAAATTTTTTAAGCAAGCCAAACACAAGCGCAACTAGGAGTTATCAACCATGTCTTTCTATACCTCGCTAACCGGACTGAATGCTGCCACCGCCATGTTGGGCGTGACCAGTAACAACATATCCAACGTGGGTACCACCGGTTTTAAGCGTTCACGCGCTGACTTCGGTGATATTTTTGCCACATCGCCTTTGCAAAAATCATCCTCTACAGTCGGTCAAGGCGTGTCCTTGAAACAAGTTTCACAAGAGTTTAACCAGGGAAATATTTCATTCTCCTCAAACGCTCTGGACTTAGCCATCACTGGCGACGGCTTCTTTCCTCTGCGTTCAGCAGACGGCTTGCAAGAGCTATTCACACGTAACGGTTCGTTTTTATTGAACGAGCAGTTCAATGTGGTCAACTCTTCAGGACAACGATTGATGGCGGCGACGGTGGACTCAACCGGCAGTGCCAATGTGAATGAACGCGTCGTTCTGACCATTCCGCAAAAAACCAAGGGCGAGGCAAAACAAACTTCATTGGTGAAGTTGGGGTTGAATTTTCCAGCCGATGCCGAAGTGATTTCGGGCAAATTTAGCCGAACCAACCCAGCTACCTACAACAAGTCTACGGCTTTCACTGTTTACGACAATGGCGGCAACGGCTATTTAGCAACTATTTATTATGTCAAAACAGCCAACGCCAATCAAAACGTTCCATTTAACAAATGGCAAACTTATGTCTATGTTGGCGAGGATGAAGTGGCGGCCTCTCTTGTGCAGTCAACCAATAAGAGTGGTGAAAAACTGTACGTGAATCAGTATGGCCAAATTCAGGCGTACAGCGCAGTCAAAGACGAATTAACCACTGCAAAAACTCAATTATTTTCTTTGGATGAGTTAACTGACAAAAGAACATCCTTGTCAGCATCCATTTCAGGAAGTGCCGTATCGACTTATGACTTAACTACGGGCATTAACTTTTCTACCAATACAGCCTTCTCCACGACCAACCTCGCTGGTTTGATGACCCTTAACTTTGAGGACTCAACTGTTCCAGTTGCGGTGGACCTAAGTCACTTAAAGGCAATTAATGCAACCTTGACCGGAACTCAGATTGCAACAGAAATTACTGCTGTCATAAACCGTCAATTTGGAGATCAATCTTATTTTGATCTGACAGATGCTTCCAGCAAAACATTCCAAATTCAAACTTCACGACTCACAAGTGGCAGCGGAAGTGCAGCAAGTCCTAAAACCATCACCTTGGCAGCATCAACTGGTACTCTACCTGCAGACCTCACAAAATGTAGCATCCCCCAAGTTGTTGCGGCAATTCAAGCGCAATTAGACGCAGACACCACCATCACCACTGGCAGCAATCTAGGCACCTCATCGGCAGTTTACACAACCCGCATTGTGGTTACATACGACTACTCTACACAAAGTTTAAAGTTCACTGATAGCACCAATACATTGAAAGTATATTCTGGTAGCTCAACAAAGAATGACGTGCTGGGATTTCCAAATACATTAACCGCATTGACTGACGATGGTTTAACTGGGCTTAAAGCGGTTCCAAACGGAGTCTTAGAACGAGCAGCTTTAGAGCAGCGCTATGGCATGAAGGTGACATACGACTCAGTGAATAAAATATTCACAATGAAGTCAGGGACAACCGGTGACCAATCAAGCATGTCAATCGCTATTCCAACAAGCAACACCATTGCGAGCTCATTGCTTGGTTTTTCAAACGCTACCGTAGCCAAGTCAACCTTAGCTACGCGCGGTATTGCTTCTACGCCCGGTGTAGCTTACGGCGCAACGCCTACGATCAACTTGGCCAATAACTTTGCAGTTGATGCAACCAACAACACCTTCGTGGTGACCGTTGATGGCATTAAAGGTACAGTGGTACTGCCAGTCGATTCCAACTACTCCTTGTCAACTTTCATGACCAAGTTGGAAAAAGGCATCAACTCACTGGGTCTTAATGCAGCGATAACTGGTGGAACTCAATCTACTGTCAATGGCGTGAAGGTAAGTTATGACGCTATAAAAAATCGTTTTGTTTTTACAACTGGCACCAAAGGCGCAGACTCATTCGTTAAAATTTCCGGCAGTTCTAGCTGGGGCTTAGAGACAGTAGAAGCTGGACGCGGTACAACCACCAGCTGGATTAAGCCGACACAGCACCAAGACACTGTTGGCGGTACTATACAGCCCAAATACATTGATGGGGCAGGCCTTGAAACCACCAACGGTGACGGCTTTACAGTATTACCTGCTTGGTCTCCTATCTACTTGGACAAAGGTGAGTTGACATTTGATACCGGCGGTAACTTGGTTTCACCGGTTAAAGGTACCCAACTTGAAACCGTTTACCTCGCAGGTGGTAAGGGTGCTTTGACCATCAACATTGACTACTCAGCCTCTACACAGTTCTCTTCAGCGTTTGCTGTTTTGTCTCAATCGCAAGATGGCGCACCTGAGGGTGACTTGGTCGGTGTAACCATTGCCAATGATGGCTTGGTCAGCGCGTCTTTCTCAAACGGTACTCAAAAATCTTTGGCCAAAATTTTGTTAGTCAACTTCTCCAGTCCAGGTGGTTTAAGGCAGATTGGTGACTCCAGTTTCTTGGCCTCAGCAGCTTC
>CAMDJS010000128.1 GCA_945900685.1 Bordetella parapertussis | reverse complement strand
CCAAGCGCGAGAGCATGACCGCGTGCAGAGGCAAGCCGTGTTCAGCGTAGCGACGGATGGCGTTTTCAACCGCATCCGCTGATGCTACGTCTCCGGGCTTGTGATAAGGGATCAAAGGCACATGGCCGACTTTCATCACAAAGTAAGGCGTGATGGGTGCCAACAGTTCCGGACCTAAATCTGTTGATATCGTTTGGCTTTGCAAACTGAGTGCGACCAAATGCGTGCTGTGGCTGTGGATGATGCATGAGGTTGCTGGAGACAGTGTTTGCGCAGCGCTGTAAATGCGGCGGTGCAATGCCAGCGTTTTGCTGGCTCGTGCGCCGCTGAGTTGCACGCCGTTCGCGTCCAGATGCGCCAGATCGTTCGGATCCAGAAGGCCCAGACAGGCGTCAGTTGGTGTGATCAAAAAACCATTGTCAAGCCGCATGCTGATGTTGCCCGCCGTGGCATGCACATACCCGCGTTCGAACAGGCTGCGACCTACGCGACACATCTCTTCGCGGGCCTTGTGAATGTCAGTCTTGAGAAGCACCTGGCTCATGCTTGGCTGCCAGACTTCAAAACAGCAAACGCTTTACTGAAAAAATCTGGGCTGCCGAAATTGCCCGACTTCAAGGTCAGGTGCAAACTGCCGCTTGCTGCATAACTGCTGGGTGCATGGCACCAAGGCACGCCGGGATCAATTTGTGAACCAATGGTCATTTGCGTGATGCCCAAGGCCTGCACGCAAGCGCCGGAGGTTTCGCCGCCTGCCACCAGCAACTGGCCAACACCGAGTTTGACCAAGCCGCGTGCCACCATGGCCAGCACTTGTTCGGTGTGTTCACCGGCCTCTTGGGTGCCGCGTTTGGCTTGCACGGTTTTGACTTGTTCGGCGTCCGCTGTGGAGAAGACGAGCACCGGCCCTTTGGCAAGCAGTGGGGTGGCCCAGGCCAGCACATGCGTGGCAATTTCAGCCGCTGGTATTTGGTCAGGCCAAGCGAGGGGGTCAAGCTGGTACGCATGGCCGCCATGTTTGACAAAGTTTGCCACTTGGCCTTGGGTCGCCACCGAACAACTGCCACTGACGATGGCTTGCAAACCTTGTGCCGCAGGCAATTGGGCGCTTTGTGCCGCCGCTTGTATGCCCCAATTGGCAGGCAAGCCAATAGCGACGCCTGAACCTGCAGTGACCAATGGCATGTGTTGCAAAGCAGGTCCAAGGCGCAGCAAATCTTCGTTGGAGAGCGCATCCACCACGGCAATCGAAATACCTTGTGCTTTCAATTCGGTGATGCGTTCTGAAATGGCTTTGCTGCCTTTGGCCACACAGCGGTAATCGATCAGGCCGACGCGTTGGGTGCATTGGGCCTGCATCACGTTCACCAGATTGGCATCTTGCATAGGAGTGAGCGGATGGTTCTTCATGCCGCTGTCGCTGAGCAACACATCGCCGACAAACAAATGCCCTTTGAACACTGTGCGCTGATTGTCTGGAAACGCAGGTGTGGCAATGGTGAAGTCGCAGCCCATGGCTTGCATCAGCGCTTCAGTGACCGGTCCGATATTGCCGCGAACATCGCCCTGGTACCAACTGTCAAAAGTGGAGCAATACTTGAAATACACCTGTTTGACATTTTGCGATTGCAACCACTGCAAGGCAGCAAGCGATTGCGCAACCGCATCAACTGGCGCAATGGTGCGTGACTTCAGCGCGATGACCACCGCGTTGCAATCTGCGGGCAGGGGTGCATCCGGCACGCCTATGGTTTGCACCACACGCATACCTGCACGCACCAAATTGTTGGCCAGATCTGTGGCTCCGGTGAAATCGTCAGCAATACAACCGAGTAGGAGACTCATGAGTGCTCCAAAGCAATAAAAGTCAAGGTTGTGAGATGCATGCCCAACATAATCAAAATACGCTTTCTCAGAAAAAACCTGTTTTATCTTGAAGCCTGTGGCCAAGCAAGTGGCAAGTAGCAAGCATAACGAGTCAAGTATCAATCATTGACGTTTCGGTGTAGAACCCATCCGTCAAACATGTGAGGTCACATCACCGCGCCCAATTGCCAAGGCACAAATTCATTTTGACCGTAGCCATGCAATTCACTTTTGCTGGCCTCACCCGATGCACACGACAGCATGCGATCGAAAATCACGCGACCCATGGCCTGAACTGTGACGGCGCCATCCACAATTTCTCCGCAATTGATATCGATGTCATCTGACTGGCGTTCCCACAGCGCCGTGTTGGTGGCCAGTTTCAATGAAGGTGAGGGTGCGCAGCCGTAGGCAGAGCCGCGTCCTGTGGTGAAACAAATCAAGTTCGCACCGCCTGCAACTTGTCCCGTGGCGCTGACCGGGTCGTAGCCCGGCGTGTCCATGTAAACAAAACCGTGTTTGTCCACTTTTTCTGCGTATTCGTAGACCGCTTGCAAATTGCTGGTGCCGCCTTTGGCCACTGCGCCGAGTGATTTTTCAAGAATGGTGGTGAGGCCTCCCGCTTTGTTGCCGGGCGAGGGGTTGTTGTTCATTTCACCTGAATGCATGGCGGTGTAATGTTCCCACCAGTGAATGCGCTCGACCAGTTTTTCACCGACCGCGCGCGTGACCGCACGGCGTGTTAGCAAATGTTCAGCGCCGTAAATTTCCGGCGTTTCACTCAAAATGGCTGTGCCGCCGTGCGCGACCAGCAGGTCTACCGCCGCACCCAATGCGGGGTTGGCGCTGATGCCCGAGTAACCGTCTGAGCCGCCGCATTGCAAACCCACGGTCAAATGCGCCGCGCTGCATGGCCTGCGTGTGGCTTTGTTCACCTCGGGCAGCATGGCTTGCACCAGTGCAATGCCTTTGGCCACGGTTTTGGAGGTGCCACCGCTGTCCTGGATATTGAACGTCTGCAAGGTGCTGCCCTCGGTCAAACCGCTGTGCGACAACCAGGACTTGAGTTGATTGGCTTCACAACCCAAACCCACCGCAAGCACACCGGCAAAGTTCGGGTGGGTGGCATAACCAGCCATGGTGCGCTCCAACACTTGCATACCCAGGCCATGTGTGTCCATGCCGCAACCCGTGCCGTGCGTCAGTGCGACCACACCGTCAACATTCGGAAATACCGCCAGCGCAGACGGGTTGGTGGTGCGTGAAAAATAGTCAGCAATGGCACGCGCCACGGTGGCCGAACAATTGACGCTGGACAAAATACCAATGTAGTTGCGTGTGGCCACGCGTCCGTCAGCCCGCACATAGCCCTTGAATTCGGCGTGTTGCAAAGCCGGTTCGGGTTTGACATCAGCGCAGTAGGCATAGTCGCGGGCGAAGTCGCCTTTGTTGTCACCCAGGTTCATGTTGTGGGTATGAATATGTTCACCGGGCGCAATGGCTTGGCTGGCAAATCCGATGATCTGGTTGTAGCGCCGAACGGCTTGTCCGGCTTCTATGGTGCGGGTCGCGATTTTGTGGCCGGGCGGAATCAGACCGCGCACAGCGATATCTTCAACCGTACTGCCGCTCATGAGTTGTTGGCGGGCGATAACGACATCGTCGTCAGGATGCAAGCGAATGAATAAAGACATGGTGAAAAAACTCAGGTGGTAGACATGTAATGAGGAAGCCAAAGCGAGATGGCTGGTACGTAGGTGATCAGCAGCAAACTGCCTAGCAAAGGCACCAGCCAAGGCAAGATAGCCATGGTGGTGCGCTCCACACTCAGGTTGGCCACGCGCGCGAGCACAAACAACACCATGCCCATGGGCGGGTGCAATAAGCCGATCATCAAATTCAGCACCATGATCAAACCGAAATGCACCGGGTCAATGCCAAGTTGAAGGCAAATCGGCACCAGTATGGGTACAAGAATCGTGATGGCTGCTGTCGGCTCTAAAAAGCAACCGACAAACAGCATGAGCAAATTGGCCAGCAACAAAAACTGCCAGGGTTGATCGGTGACACCCAATACCCACTGACCGATAGCTGCGGTCACACCGGTCGCTGTCAGCATCCAGCCGAAGATGCTGGCAGCGGCCACGATAAACAACACGGTGGCCGTGGTCTCGACAGTGTCTAAACAAATTTTGACAAAGAGTTTGAAGTTGAGCGTGCGGTACCAAGCGAAGCCAAGCACCAACGCCCAGACACAAGCAGCGATAGCGCCTTCGGTAGGCGTGAATACGCCGGTGGTCATGCCACCGATCAACAACACCGGTGTCATGATGGGCAACACAGCTTGGAAGCTGAACAATTTGTCGGCCGCAAACAAAACCACCAAACCAATCAGCACGGTCAATTGCGGTGGTGTGTTCAGTTCAGTGACCAACAACCAAATAGCCAGCGGCCAACCGATCACCACCAAGGTTTCAGTCAAGGCTTTGATGAGTTTGGGCCCATCGAATTTGACATCGCCACCCCAGCCGTTTTTATGTGCGAAATAAGCCACGGTGAGCATCATCAGTAAAGCCATGATGCCGCCGGGCAATATGCCCGCCAAGAAAAGTGAGCCTACAGACACGTTGGCCATCATGCCGTAAATAACGAACGGCAAGCTGGGTGGAATGATGGGGCCGAGTGTGGCTGAAGCGGCGGTCACGCCAACAGCGAACTCGGGGTCATAGCCATGGTCCACCATGGCTTTGATTTCAATCGTGCCTAGGCCTGCTGCGTCTGCCACGGCTGTGCCGCTCATGCCGGCAAACACCACCGAGCCGACCACGTTCACATGCCCCAAACCCCCTTTGAGCCAACCGACCAGAGACAGCGCATAGCCGTAAATCCGGTGCGTGATGCCCGAGGTGTTCATCAAATTACCAGCCAGAATAAAAAACGGCACGGCCAGCAACGGAAAACTGTCAATCCCTGAGACCATGCGGTGAACTACCACAAACGGTGGTGAGCTCGGGTTGAGCCAAAGGTAAATCAAAGAAGCTGCAGCCATGGCCATGGCCACAGGCAAACCTCCGCTTAAGAGAAAAAGAAAAATAATTTTCAGCATGGGTCTCTCAATTGTTTTCGGGGCGTTCCAACACGCTGAAACCTTGCCGCCAATGTGCGCGCATAACCCAGATGCTGCGCCAAGTCATCAAAACAAAAGCCAGCAAAACCACGCCGTAAACAATATTCATCGGCAGGTTGACAATGGTCATCTGGTAGCTGCCCATTTTTTGCATCAACTCCCAGGTCAACCAACTCGCACAGCCTAGGAATGCAATTCGGCACACATCTACCAACACCGACAGTGAGCGCGACATGGCCGGGGGCATGAAGCGGAAAAAGAAATCCACTTGAATGTGGTTGTTTTTGGCGACACCGATGACGGCGCCGATGAACACCGTGGCGATCAGCAAATAGCGAGCGATCTCTTCAGTCCAAGCGGCAGAGTCATTAAACACATAGCGGGTGATG
>CAMDJS010000127.1 GCA_945900685.1 Bordetella parapertussis | reverse complement strand
CAGATTGAATAACCGCCCCCGTAAACGATTGGGATTCAGAACGCCTGCAGAGGTGTTTCATCAATCGTTATCCCGTGTTGCACTTCGTGCTTGAATCCGCCAATTAAATAAAGCTTTGATGCAATAAGAAAGGAAGACGGGTACACATCATGTCCAGAGAATTCATATTCAAAAAAGTTCAGTTGGATACCCGATGGCCCCATCATGCGCATGACCCGCAGAGAATCGGCAGATTACTTTGCCTACACCTTTGAAGAGCCCATCGACTTGATCAACTCATTCAATGTCTATGTGACGCCTGCCACCCACGATAAATTCAAGTCGCAATTGATGCAAATAGCTAAGGAATACAAATTGGCGATGTTGAAAGAAGCGACGCTTCCGATAGATGAAAAAATTCAGGTGTCACTGTGCTTGGCTGCGCGCAATTGGTTGCCCAGCTTTTTGCAAAGCCAGATGCGCACTGCCGCCAAGTAAGGGCAAGATCGGGTTGTTGAATGTGTCAGTCAACTGAGGCTGATACGTGCACCGATTTGAAAACAATCAGTCTTCCACACCCAACAGTTCCACCTCAAACACCAGCGTGGCATTCGGTGGGATGACGCCGCCAGCGCCGTAAGCGCCGTAGCCCAAGTCTGGCGGAATCAGTAAGCTGCGTTTACCGCCGACATGCATGCCTTGCACGCCTTCGTCCCAGCCCTTGATGACCATGCCTTGGCCCAGACCAAACTCGAAAGGGTCGTTGCGGTCCAGGCTGGAGTCAAACTTTTCGCCTTTCTCGCCGTCTACCCATAACCAGCCTGTGTAGTGCACTGACACATATTGACCGGCTACCGCCAAAGCGCCGTCGCCGGTGTGTGTGTCTTCGTATTGCAGGCCGCTGTCGGTGGTGATCATGGGTGTTCCTTGAATTATTTAAACGCTGGAGTGTAATTGCCTGCCATGTCGTTCATGAATCTGCCGAAAAGCCAATGCGCTTGACGATCGGGCCCCAGTAGTCGTAGAGGCGGCGCATGTCTTTGGCCATGTCTTCGCTGCTGCCGCCGTAAGTTTGCAGTCCCATCAAGCCGAGTCCTTCCACCAAAGCCTTGTCTTTCAATGCTTGGTTGATCGCCGAGTTGGCCGCGCTGACGATTGACGTGGGCGTTTTGGCTGGGGCAAAAAAACCAAACCATTCCTCGACCGTCAAATCTGCAAAACCTTGCTCGGCAAATGTGGGAACTTCTGCGACAAAGGGTGAGCGCGCTTTGCCTGAGGTAGCCAGGATGCGCAACTTGCCAGCGCGGTGGTTGGCCAAAAAATCGCCATGCGGTGTGAACATGGCAGCGATCTGTCCGCCAATCACATCGGTCACGCCAGGCACTGAGCCGCGGTAAGCCACATGTTGTATGGCCACGCCGCTGTTCAAGCTGAGGAGTGCACCTAAAAAATGCGGCGTTGAACCCGCAGCGGGTGACGCATAGTTGGCGCGCTCGGGATTGGCTTTGCACCAGGCCAAAAAGTCTTTCACAGTTTTCACTGAAGACGGCACCATAGGGCCTACCGCCAAGCCATGCGACAACGCAGAGGCTGTGGACACCGGCACAAAATCTTTGAACGGGTCATAGCTGAGCGATTTGTAGATGTGCGGGTAAATCAGCATCATGGAATAGGCACTCAGCAACAGCGTGCTGCCGTCTGCAGGTGCGTTTTTGACAGCTTCAATGGCGATGCGTCCGCCCGCGCCGGTTTTGTTTTCCACCAACACGCCGTTGCGTGTGTAGTTGCTGCCGGTGATTTTGTCTCCTACGCGCCTGCTGGTGATGTCGGCTGTGCCGCCCGCCGGAAAACCGCAAATGATTTTGACCTGCTCAACAGGCAAACCACTTGTTTGAGCGAATGCAGAAAACGGTGACAACGCAACGGTGACAGCAGGTAAGGAAAGCGTTTGCAGCGTTTGGCGGCGGGAAGGTGATGTCAAAAGGCTTGTCTTCATGGTGCGTTTTACCTATGGTTGGTCACAAAGAGATTATGTAAGCAGGCGACAGCACTGGGCTTGGGCATTGACTGTGCGGTGTCAGGCCAAGGCCAGTGCGTCCATGATGCTGCGCTCTATCAGGCTGAGGTCTGCGCTGGACAAACTGCCTATGCGTTTGAGCACCCGCGTGGCTTTGTTGATGGTGGTGATCTGGTCGCAAACGGCCACCGACTGAGGGCCGGCTGAAGGCACGGGAACTGCAAACACGGGCACCGGTTGAGGCGAGGTGGACAAGGGTACGACCATGACTGTGCGGCGCACTTTGTTGATGGCGTCGCGCGACAGCACGACGGCAGGTCTGCGTTTCATGATTTCAGAACCGGCTTTGAGTTCAGCGCCTTTGGGCGGGTCGAAGTCGATCAGGTAAATGTCGCCCCGGCGTATGTCCATGTCCATCAGACCGCCTCAGAGGCCAGGCCGTCGGCGGCATCGGAGACCGCACGCACATCTTCAAACCCAGGTTCGGTTTCAACCATGTGCGCCCATTGCTCAAGCAGCCGGTCCTTTTCGCTCTCTGTCGCCAAGCGGTCGTAAACCTGACCGGACTGAGCCGCGCCCTGGGGCCAGAACAGGCGGAACGGGTCTTCACGTGCAGTGAGCACTTGCGGTGCGGTCAGGCCGGTTTGCGAGTGCGTCAAATACACCCGAAACGCTTCGCGAAACAGTTCGGAACGGTTGCGGCCTTCGTCTCGGCAGACTTGCTCAATCTGCGAGGCCATGCTGTCAGGCACAGTGATAGTGAAGCGTTGGTAATTGGTTTGGCTCATGGTTTTGCCTCTAAATATGAAATAATGTTATCAAAACCTATATTAAAGTCAACAAATAAGATTTAGTATGATTTTATGCTTGAGTTTTGAATCAAGCTTTACCTGCTTGAGTCAAGGTTTTCAAGCCGATTAAATCAATGCGGCGACAAAATGCCCGTCGCACTGCCATCATGCAAAGCCTGCACCAGCGCGTCCCGGTGTTTCAGCACAGCCCGTTGATTGACAGAGCCTTTGTCAGTCACTTCGCCTTTGTCAATAGACGGCGGCTCGCTCAGCAGCACCATGCGCGCTACCCGGCTTGCGCTGCCGGTGGCTTGTGCGGCCAAGGTGTTGAGCAGGTGCTGAAAATACGCTGTCACCTTGGGGTGTTGCAACACCTCACTCAGCGTTGCGCTTAAAGGCAAATCGCAAAGCTCGCGCACTCGTGGTGTGGTGAACAGCATGGCGCCGACTTCCTTCATGTTCAAACCGGTGATGACGGCATCTTGCACATAAGGCGCAGCGGCGGCGATGATGCGTGCGCGCAGTGGCCCTACGCTGACGAAAGTTCCCGTGGCAAGTTTGAAATCTTCGGCGATGCGACCATTAAAACGCAAACCCAAGTTGGGTTGCAAAGGGTCGCGCCAGACCACAGCGTCGCCGCTTTTCAAAAAGCCTTCTTCGTCAAAACTTTCCGTGTTGGCTTCGGGAGCGCGCCAGTAACCCGGTGTCACGTTCGGACCTTTGTACCGCACTTCAACCTTGTCTCCCACAGGCACCAGTTTCAATTGCAGACCCGCAGCAGGTAATCCCAAATCACCTGACTCAACTTCGGGGCGCGGCACAAAAATGCCGAACGGCCCGGTCTCGGTCATGCCCAAACCTGTACCCATGACGATGCGCTCGCCCACTTCGCGCTCTTGCGATGCATGCAAGCTGTCCCAGATGGGTTGTGCCAAGGCGGCACCCGAGTAAAAAAACATGCGCACTTTGCTCAGCAGGTTGCGCCGCAGCAGATCGTCGGTGTGCATGGCGTTGGCAATGGCTTCAAGACCCGTGGGCACATTGAAATAAATAGTGGGTGCTATCTCGCGCAAGTTGCGCAGTGTTTCGTGCATGAGGGCAGGCACGGGTTTGCCGTCGTCTATGTATAGAGAGCCGCCGTGGTAGAGCGCCAATCCAAAATTATGATTACCTCCGAACGTGTGGTTCCACGGCAGCCAGTCAACCAGCACCGGCGGCGACTCGGCCAGCACCGGCATGGACTGCAACATTTGCTGTTGGTTGGCGCACCACATGCCGTGCGTGTTGACCACGCCTTTGGGCATATTGGTCGAGCCCGAGGTGAACAAAAATTTCACCACCGTGTCAGGCCCGGTGGCTTGCATGGCGACGTCTACCGCTGGGGTGTCGGGCGTTTTCAGCAGGTCGGCAAAACGCGTGTGTGTTCTGCCTTCAATGTGGCCGTTACCCAGCACGATTTCTACATCTTCAGGCACACAGGCTTTCATCGCTGCGCCGTAGCGGTCTGCGTCCACGGCCATCACCATGCCGGGCGTGAGTGTGCGCATGATGTGTTTGAGTTTGTCGTAGTCTTTGCTGACGGTGGAATACGCGGGCGACACCGGGCAATGCGCGACGCCCACCATCATGCAAGCCAGCGCCATCATGGCGTGTTCCAGGCTGTTTTCGCTGAGGATCAGCACTGGTTTGTCTACGCTCAAACCTCTGTGCAGCAATGCCTGACCTATGCGCCTGGCTGCTGCCAGCGCCTGCGCATACGTCAGGTGTTCCCAGTCGCCGGTGCTGCCGTCGCTCAGGCGTTTGCGACGCGCCACATAAGTACGCTCTGGCGTGACGCGCGCCCAATGCAATAACTTGTCGGTCATGCGTACTGGGTAACTGCCCAGCGGCACATCGGCCAGCACGTATTGCAAACCGTCGTCGCGGGTTTGCACTTGCACACTGGTGATGCCATAGCGCATGGCGCGGTACTTGGGTGCGCTCATGTTTTTTTCTCTACCTTGGCGGCGCGGCCTTTTAAAAATGCATCTACGCGTGCTTTGGCCTCGGGCGCGGCTTGCGTGATGGAAGACATCAGCGACTCGGTGACAAAGCCGTGGTCTGCAGCTTGTTCGGCGATGCGCGGCAGTGCGTGCATCAGTGCGTAATTGGTCAGTGGTGCGTTACTTGCGATGTGTTTGGCCAACGCCATCGCTTTGTCAAACGCAGTCCCAGCGCTGACCAGGTATTGTGCAAAACCGGCGCGTTCGCCATCGACCGCGTTGTAGACGCGCCCGGTCATCATCATGTCGGTCATGCGCGCTACGCCGATCAACTTGGGTATGCGCACCGCGCCGCCGCCGCCTACAAAAATACCACGCGAGCCTTCGGGCAGCGCGTAAAACGTGGTGTCATCCGCCACGCGAATATGGCAAGATGCCGCCAGTTCCAGCCCGCCGCCAACGACAGCGCCGTGCAACGCCACCACCACCGGCACCGCGCCGAATTGAATTTGCTGAAACGCTTGGTGCCACATGCGCGAATGCAGCATGCCTTCGCCCGCATCCCGCGATTGCAGTTCGCTCAAGTCCAGACCGGCACAAAAATGCTCGCCCTCGCCGTGCAGCACGGCAGCGCGCGCGTTGGC
>CAMDJS010000126.1 GCA_945900685.1 Bordetella parapertussis | reverse complement strand
GCACGGGTTGCTTTATGTTGATGCACACCGGCGCGCAGTTTCAAACCAGCCACAACGGTTTGATCACCACCAGCGCGGCTCAGGCCGACAGCACGCCCGCCTATGCCTTGGAAGGCAGTGTGTTCATTGGCGGCGCGGTGGTGCAATGGTTGCGCGATGGTTTGCGTGCGTTTGACCAAAGCGCTGATGTGCAGGCGATGGCCGAGAGCGTGCCCAACTCGGGTGGCGTGGTGCTGGTACCCGCCTTCACCGGCTTAGGTGCGCCCTATTGGCAAGCCGATGCACGCGGTGCCATGGTCGGTTTGTCACGCGGCACCACCATGGCGCATATTGCGCGTGCCGCGTTGGAGAGCATCGCTTTTCAAAGCACTGCGCTGTTGCAAGCCATGAACCGGGATGCCGCCCAGCCGGTCACCGAATTGCGGGTGGATGGCGGCGCGTGTGCCAACGATTTGCTGATGCAATTTCAAGCCGATTTACTGGGCATTCCGGTTTTGCGCCCCGAGGTGATTGAAACCACGGCGCTGGGTGCGGCTTATTTGGCGGGGTTGAACGCAGGCATCTACCAAAGCCCGCATGAATTGGCACAGCATTGGCGGGTAGAGCGGCGTTTCGAACCCCGCATGTCGCGGGATGAAGCCGCCAGCAGAATGGCCGACTGGGAACGCGCGGTGCGACAAACCATCGCACATTGATTCACAATCAGCGTTTGTGCGTTTTGCCTCAATCAGGTTTTCACCATGACTGCTTCTTTTTCCTCTTTGCTGCCCATGACTTTCATCGGCGGCGGCAATATGGCCCAAGCCTTGATTTCGGGTTGGCTCAAGCAAGGCATTTCAGCTTCACAGATTCATGTGATTGAACCTGCTGCCGCGACACGCGAGCACTTAAGCGAGCACTTAGGGGTAACTTGCCATGAGCAAGCAACCAACGATCTGAGCGCTTCTAACATGGTGGTCTGGGCGATCAAGCCGCAGGTATTCAAACAAGTCGCCCTGTCTTTGAACGGTATGTTCCCGCGGGCTTTGCATGTGAGCGTGGCCGCCGGTGTGCGCAGTGACAGCATTGGCCGCTGGCTGGACACACCAAGCGTGGTCAGAGCCATGCCCAATACGCCTGCCCTGATAGGACTCGGGCAAACCGGTTTGTTTGCCGGACCCGCTGTCAGTGCCTCACAACGCGAACAAGTGCAAGCATTGATGCAAGCGGTCGGTCAATCGATCTGGGTGGAGCGCGAGGAATTGCTGGACGCAGTGACCGCCTTGTCAGGCTCGGGCCCGGCCTATGTGTTTTATTTCATCGAAGCCATGACCAAGACGGGGGTCAGCATGGGTTTGACGCTTGAGCAAGCGCAGCAATTGGCGGTGGGCACGTTCACCGGCGCGGCTGAACTCGCGCGCAGCAGCAGTGAGTCACCCGAAGTTTTGCGCGAGCGTGTCACCTCCAAAGGCGGCACCACGTTCGCGGCCATCACCAGCATGCAAGAACACCAGATTGAACGTTTGATTGCCCAGGCGATGGAAGCCGCCCGCCAAAGGTCTATTGAAATGGGCCACCTGTTCGACCAAGCCTAGCCCTCTTTTTCACTGCGCTTTTTTGTTGTGATCTGACAGGCCAAACTAAGCCAAAGGCGCGGCCAAGTTTTTCAAATACAGCCCGCCTGCAATACCGGCGAACAAGGTCGCACCCAGCCAATGGTTCATGCGGAATGCGCGAAAACAGCCTTCGCGCTGGCGTTTGTAAATCATGCCGAAATGCCAAAACGCCTGTACCGCGCCGATCTCAATCGAAAACCAATGCGGCCAACCCAGGTTCAGCGGTTTGAGCAGCAACAACATGCCCAGCAAATAAACAATATAAAACCCCATGACGGCGGCCACGTCGTATTTGCCCAGCGTGATCGCCGAGGTTTTCATGCCGATGCGCAGATCGTCGTCCCGGTCCACCATGGCGTACTCGGTGTCATAGGCCAGCACCCAAAACACATTGATACACAACAAGGCCCAGGCCAGCGGCGGCACCGCCTGCCAGACACCCATGGGCGTGAGCGGCCCGCCGTTGACAGCGGCAAAAGCCATGGGAATGCCGAAACTGAAAGCAATGCCGAGCACCGCTTGCGGCATGGCGACATAGCGTTTGGCATAGGGATAAGCCAAGGTGACGGCCAAGGCGGCGAACGACCAGACCACGGCCACCGCATTGGTGGTCAGCACCAAACCGAAAGCGCACAGCGCGAGCACTGCACCCGCCGTCAATGCTTGGCGCACAGACAAAGCGCCAGAGGTAACCGGGCGGTTGGCAGTGCGTTTGACGTGTTTGTCAAACTCGCGATCGGCCACATCATTGATACAGCAACCGGCGCTGCGCATGAGCACCGTGCCCAGCACAAACACCAAGAGCAAATGCCAACTAGGGAAACCACCTGCCGCCAGCCACAAGGCACTCAAACTCGGCCACAACAACAGCAACCAACCGGTGGGACGGTTCCAACGAATCAGGTCCAAATAGAGCGCGGCCTGTTGGCGCCAGCCCGGTGTGTGGTCGTCTGATGCCGCCTGGTTCATGACAGTCGCATCACGCCGGGCAACTCGCTGGCGACGATGGCGTTGCGCAAAGCGGCAATGGCTTCATAACGCGTGAAACTGCGCCGCCAAGCCAGCACCACGCGGCGTGTCGGTGGTGCGTCCTTGCCCTCGACAATCGGCAGATAACGCACATAGGTGTCCAAGGATTTTTTGCGTTTGGCGGTTGCGACCAATGCATCTTTGGGCACGCCGAGTCGCGGCACCAAGGTCACGCCCATACCGGCTGCCACCATGTGTTTGATGGTTTCCAGCGACGAGCCTTCAAAGCTTTTGCGAATGCCTTCGGTGTCGTTGGAAAAGCGCGCGAATTCGGGACAGACTTCAAGCATATGGTCGCGAAAACAATGGCCATTGCCAAGCAACAACATGGTCTCGGCCTTCAACTCGGTGGCGCTGATGGAGTCGCGCGATGCGAGCGGGTGGTTGCTGGGCAGCGCGGCCATGAACGGTTCGTCGTACAAAGGCGCAATCGCCAAGCCGGTGTCGGGGAACGGCTCGGCCATGATGGCGCAATCGATCTCGCCGGTGCGCAACATCTCCAGTAATTTCACAGTGAAATTTTCTTGCAGCATCAGCGGCATTTGCGGCGACATGTCGATGCTGTGGCGCACCAGTTCGGGCAGCAAATAAGGCGCGATGGTGTAGATCACGCCCAAACGAAGCGGGCCCGCCAACGGGTCTTTGCCGCGCTTGGCAATCTCTTTGATGTTGGCGGCTTGCTCGAGCACGCTTTGTGCTTGGCGGATGATGTCCTCGCCCAAAGGCGTGACCGCCACTTCGTTGGCGCTGCGCTCAAAGAGTTTGACCTGCAATTCCTCTTCCAAATTTTTGATGCCCACCGACAAGGTCGGTTGCGACACAAAACAAGCCTCTGCCGCGCGGCCGAAATGCTTTTCACGCGCCACGGCAACGATGTATTTCAGTTCGGTCAGGGTCATGGTGTGTTCAGGCTTTCAGAAAGTCGGATTTTCCACCTAACCAGCGTTCCACGTGGCGGGCGGCATTTTGCGGGTGTTGGTCCAGCATGACAGGCGCGAGTTGCTGCGCCCATTGCAGCAACTCGCCGTCCAGCGCCAGATCGGCAAACCGCAACATGGCCGCACCACTTTGGCGCGAACCCAAAAACTCGCCAGGACCGCGTATGTCCAAGTCGCGGCGGGCAATTTCAAACCCATCGTTGGTGTCGGCCATAGCGCGTAACCGCGCCCGCGCGGTGTCGCTGAGTCGCCCGTGTTCGCCCAGCGAATACAAGAGCACGCACGCAGACGCGGCGGCACCGCGCCCGACCCGCCCGCGCAACTGGTGCAACTGGCTCAAACCGAATCGCTCGGCGTGCTCGATCACCATCAGCGACGCATTCGGCACATCCACGCCGACTTCGATCACCGTGGTGCTGACCAACACACCCATTTGGCCTTGCACAAACAAGGACATGACGGCTTTCTTTTCAGCCTGCGGCATGCGCGAATGCAGCAAGCCGATCATGACGCCGGGCAAAGCCACGCACAAATCCTGGTGCGTGTCGGTGGCGTTGCGCAGGTCCAGCGCTTCGCTTTCTTCAATCAGCGGACAGACCCAGTAAATCTGCCTGCCCTCAGTCAACTGTGCGCGTATGCGCTCGATGATTTCATCCCGCCGTGTTTCGGCCACCAGTTTGGTGACGATGGGCGTGCGCCCGGGCGGCAACTCGTCGATGGTGGACACATCCAACTCGGCGTAATAGCTCATGGCCAGCGTGCGCGGAATGGGCGTGGCACTCATCATCAGCAAATGCGGTTCCTGCGGTGCGCCCGCCGCCTGCGCGCCGAAAGTTTCTGCGTCAGAAAGCTTTTGCCGCAGCGCCAACCGCTGCGCCACGCCGAAACGGTGTTGCTCATCGATGATGGCCAGGCCCAGCGCCTTGAAACGCACTTTGTCTTGGATGACGGCGTGCGTGCCGACCACCAGCGCAGCCTTGCCACTGTCCACCAACGCCAGCATGGCGTCGCGTTCCTTTTTTTTCTGACTGCCAGTCAGCCAAGCGACTTGCAAGCCCAAAGGTTGCAACACCGGCGCCAGCCAGCCCACCAGTTTGGCGAAGTGCTGTTCAGCCAATATTTCGGTCGGTGCCATCAATGCGCATTGCCAGCCCGCGTCTATGCATTGCGCCGCCGCCAAAGCGGCCACCACGGTTTTGCCCGAGCCGACATCGCCTTGCAACAAGCGATGCATAGGTACAGCACGCGCCACGTCTTTGGCGATTTCAGTCACCACGCGGTTTTGCGCACCGGTCAACTTGAACGGCAAGACGGCGTGCAATTGCGCCAACACGCCATCTGTCCGCGTGCTGTGCGCCAGCACCGGCGCATTCAACAATTGGCGTTCGCGCTTGGCCTGCAATTGCGACAACTGTTGCGCCAGCAGTTCCTCGGCTTTCAGGCGCTGCCAAGCCGGGTGGCTGCGGTCTTCCAATTCGCCCAGCGACACATCGGGCGCGGGGTGGTGCAAAAACTGCAAGCTCTCGCGCAAGCCCCAACTGCGTGGCGGCAGATGCTCGCGCGGAATGGTTTCTGTGAATGCATCGCTTTGTAAAGCACGCGCCAATCCGCCCAGCACGGCTTTGCGCAAATAGGCTTGCGGCAACTCGGCAGTGCTCGGGTACACCGGCGTCAGTGCGGCCGCCAGTGGCGAACCGGCGGCTTGCACCGTCGGGTGCATCATGGTGTAGCCCATGAAACCGCCACGCAACTCGCCGCGCAAACGCACTTTGCGCCCGACCTCCAAGGCCTTTTGCATGTTCGGATAGAAATTGAAAAAACGCAGCGTGCAGATGTCGCTGCCGTCCGTCACCACCGCTTGCAATTGGCGGCGCGGTTTGAACACCACCTGACAGCTTTGCACC
>CAMDJS010000125.1 GCA_945900685.1 Bordetella parapertussis | reverse complement strand
GGCTTCATGACCAACCGCTTGAATGCTTTTCTTGCCTTGCGGGCCGCCTTCATGGCGAATCGAGACCACCGACGGCTCGTCCAGCACAATGCCGCGGTCTCGTACGTAAATCAGGGTATTGGCGGTGCCCAGGTCAATGTCCAGGTCGGTGGAGAAATACCGACGAAATGCTCCAAACATCACAATCCTCTCTGGGTAATTCCAGTAAAGGCGAGATAATACCTGATCACCCTTACTCCATTAGGCGCTCCAGGCCGTTTTGCAGTTTCTGCTTATGTCCCTGTCATCCCAAGATATCCAACGATTGGCACAGTTGTCCCGGCTGCAATTCGACGCCCCGGCGGCCGATCGGCTGCTCGTTCAGCTCAACGGTTTTTTTGAAATCGTCGAGCACATGCGTGCGGTCGACACCACCGGCGTGGTTCCCATGGCGCACCCGGTCGACGCCATGCACGGCTTAACTGCCGCGATGGGCGACACCGACGAACTGGGTATGACGCTGCGTTTGCGCGAAGACGTGGTGAGCGAATCCAACCAGCGCGAAGCCAACCAGCGCAGTGCGCCTGCGGTGGAGCGCGGTTTGTTTTTGGTGCCGAAAGTGATTGAGTAAGCCATGAGTGAATTGCACAATAAAAGTGTGGCTGATTTAGCGGCCATGCTGAAAAACAAAGAAGTCAGCGCTGTCGAAGTGGCCACGCGTTTCCTGGCGCGCATGGGCGGCAATCCGCACAACGCGTATTTAGACATCAACAGCGAAGTCACACTGGCGCAAGCCCTGGCCTCGGACGAGAAAATTGCCAAGGGCACGGCAGAGCCACTGGAAGGCGTGCCGATTGCGCACAAAGACATCTTTGTGGCCAAAGATTTCGCCACCACGGCAGGGTCGAAAATATTGAAAGACTACCGCTCGCCGTTTGACGCCACGGTAGTTTCAAAGTTGCGCGAAGCGGGTATGGTGACTTTGGGCAAGCTCAATTGCGATGAATTCGCCATGGGCTCGGCGAATGAAAACTCGGCCTATGGTGCGGTGACCAACCCTTGGGACACCACACGCATACCCGGCGGCTCGTCCGGCGGCAGCGCAGCAGCAGTGGCAGCGCGTTTGACACCTGCGGCCACCGGCACCGACACTGGCGGCTCGATCCGCCAGCCCGCTGCGTTTTGCGGCATCACCGGTATCAAGCCAACCTATGGCCGCGCTTCACGCTACGGCATGGTGGCCTTTGCCTCCAGCCTGGACCAAGCAGGGCCGATGGCGCGCAGTGCTGAAGATTGCGCGTTGTTGTTGTCAGCCATGTGCGGGCCGGATTTGGACAGAGACTCTACTTCCTTGAATGTGGCGAACGAAGATTTTTCGAGGCTGCTTGCTATGCCTGCGGGGAATAAGCCTTTGGCGACAGCGGGGAAAGATGGGAAGGCTCTACGCGTAGGTGTTCCGACAGAATGGTTGGAATGGCAAGACGGTGGCCACCGAGCTAACGACGTAAGCATCGATGTCATTCTTCCAATTTCAAAGGCTCTAAAAAATCTCATTGAGCTTGGCGCTGAAATTGATCGCATTGATCTATCTGGTGGCACGCTAGCTATTCCTGTTTACTACATCGTCTGCGCTGCAGAAGCCTCCAGCAATTTAAGCCGTTTTGACGGCGTGAAATTCGGGCATCGCGCCAAAGAGTTTTCTGATCTGGCCGACATGTACCAACGCACCCGCTCCGAAGGTTTCGGCGACGAAGTGAAACGCCGCATCATGATTGGCAGCTATGTGTTGTCGCACGGTTATTACGACGCCTACTATTTGCAAGCGCAAAAAATACGCCGCATGATTGCCCAAAATTTCCAGCTAGCCTTCGCGCAATGCGACGTGATTGCCGGACCAGTCGCACCAACCACGGCATGGCAGTTGGGCGACAAAGCTGATGATCCGGTGGCTAACTATTTGGCCGACATCTTTACCTTACCTGCGTCACTCGCGGGTTTGCCTTGCATGAGCATTCCGGTTGGCACAGGCGACACTGGCATGCCAGTGGGCATGCAGTTGATAGGCAACTATTTACAAGAAGCATCTTTGCTGAATGTGGCTCACCGTTTTCAGCAAGTCACTGCATTCCATGACGCAACTCCGGAGGGCGTGAAATGAGCACCTCCCTTTTAGTCCATGGTTACGAAGTCGTTATCGGCTTTGAAACCCACGCCCAACTCTCTACACAAAGCAAAATTTTCAGCCGCGCCTCCACAGCGTTTGGCGCCGAGCCGAACACGCAAGCCTGCGCGGTGGATCTGGCTTTGCCGGGCACGCTGCCAGTGATGAACAAAGGTGCGGTCGAGTGCGCCATCAAGCTAGGTATAGCGCTTAACTCTAAGATTGCACCACGCAGTGTGTTTGCACGCAAAAATTATTTTTACCCCGACCTGCCCAAGGGCTACCAGATCAGCCAGTTTGAAATACCGGTGGTGCAAGGCGGCGCGGTGTCTTTCTTTTTAGGCGACGAGAACAAAACTGTGCGTTTGGTGCGTGCCCATTTGGAAGAGGACGCGGGCAAATCGCTGCATGAGGACTTCATCGGTCAGTCTGGCATTGACCTGAACCGCGCCGGTACGCCGCTCTTAGAAATCGTCACCGAGCCCGATATGCGCTCCAGCGAAGAAGCCGTGGCCTACGCTAAAGAGCTCCACAAAATCGTGACCTGGATTGGCATTTGCGACGGCAATATGCAAGAGGGCAGCTTTCGCTGCGACGCCAATGTGTCGGTACGCAAACCCGGCGCGCCACTGGGCACGCGGCGGGAAATCAAAAACCTGAATAGCTTCAAATTCATGCAGCAGGCGATTGACTACGAGGTGCGCTGGCAGATAGAGCAGATCGAAGACGGGCACGCGATTCAACAAGCCACCGTGTTGTTCAACCCGGACACCGGCGAAACACGCGCCATGCGCACCAAAGAAGACGCCGCCGATTACCGCTACTTCCCCGACCCGGATTTACCGCCGCTGGTGATTTCACCTGAATGGGAGCAGCGCGTGCGAAATGAAGTTGGGGAATTACCCGATGTGATGGCCGAGCGCTTTGTGAGGGACTATGCGGTACCCGAACAATTTGCTCAGGCAATAACTAGCAGCAAAAATACTGCCAAGTTTTTCGACATCTTTTTATCCGAACTTTATAAGAGTCTAGAGACAGACGACCGTGGGACTGAAGCGGGAGCAAAGGGGGCGAGTTGGGCATTAGTTGAGCTCAAAGCTCGTTGCAATGCACACGGCGTTGAAATACATGAATCGCCAGTTAGTCCAAAAGATTTATCAATAGTGGTTTTTAGAATTATTCAAGAGGAAATTAGTCATAGTGCTGCCAAACAGGTGTTTGATGTGCTTTGGTCTGAGGGTGGAGAGGTCGATGCCATCATCGAGACCAAAGGCCTTAAGCAGATAAACGACACCAGCGCCCTAGAAGCCATCATCGACGAGGTGCTGGAAGCCAACCCGAAAAACATCGAAGAGTTCAAAGCCGGTAACACCAAAGCCTTGAACGGTTTGGTCGGCCCGATCATGAAAGCCAGCAAAGGCAAGGCCAATCCGGCGCAGGTGAATGCGTTGTTGTTGAAGAGGTTGGGTTGAGAAGTGCCATTGAATCAGTAGTGTCCCAACGTTTTCACATTAGGGCTTCGTAAGTTAATGATTTACTTTGGTTTCTCACTATTTTTGCCTGGTCTTGATTTGCCGCGTGCCTCAGCTATGAAGTCGTTAGCGAACCGCGACAATGTTCTCAGTCCCAGCGTTGCAGCCGATACCGCGTCCCCCGCCCCACCCCCGTCTGCACCAACACCCCCATCTCGCACAGCGCGGTGAGTTCGCGGTAGGCCGTGGCGCGTGATACGCGGCACAGGTTGACGTATTTCTCTGTGCTGATGCCGTTGGCAAAGCCGTCTGGGCCCACGTCAAACAGTTTGTTGATCGCTTTGGTTTGTGTGGGCGTGAGTTCTGGATGTTGCTCGCGCAGCTCTGCCCAGAAGCGAGTTTTACGCATGGCAGATTGCATGTGTTCCCAGGTGGTATCGGCGGCTTTGTGCACGCAACCCACAAACCATTGCACCCAGGGCGTCACATCCAGGTTGGCTTGGCCGGTGGCTGCTTGCAGTTGGGCGTAATAGCCAGCCCGGTCGAGCCACATTTGTTGCGACAGACTCCACAGCCGTTGGTCGGTTTTGAGGTCTTGCGCCAAGGCCATTTCGACCAGGGCCCGACCCACACGTCCATTGCCATCTTCAAAAGGATGTATGGCTTCACACCACAGGTGGGCTATGGCTGCACGCACCAGCCCATCGGTTTGGCCCAGGCTGGTGTTGAACCAGTCAATCAGTTGCGCCATGTGCGCAGACACATCGATCGAATCGGGGGCTTGGTAGTGAATGATGTCTGGCTTGCCCAGCCGGGGCGTGACGATCTGCATCGGTTCGGCATGGTCGCGGTAGGCACCTGCGCGGATTTTCTTGATGCCGCTGCGCCCGGTGGGAAAGAGCGCTGCGTGCCAGCCACACAGCATGTCGTGGTTCAGGGCTTGCTGACTTTGGGCGATAGCGGCTTGCAATACGTCCAGCGTGGCTTCGGTGCGTGCATCGCGCTCATCCGCTTTGGCACCCAGCAGGCCTAAGCGCCTTGCAGCCGAGGCACGGACCGAATTGACTTGCAGGACTTCACCCTCGATTTGCGCGGTAGCAATGGCTTCATCGGCCCAGCCTTGCAGTTGCAAGGTGCCCAAGTCCATCAGTTGCAGGTGGCTGACCAGCCCCATAGTTCGCCCTTGCGCATAGCGCGCAGCAGCCAGCGCGGGCTGCAGCTCGGCCAAGTCCACCTGAAATTCAGGCCATTGAGGGGATTGCCAAAGGTACATGAAGCGTATTTTAGAGGTTTACGCTTCAAATGTGAAGCGTAAATGGTGTTTTTACGCTTCACGAGGGTTTACAGAGCTCCAAATCGCCGCGAGGGTGCGGCTCCTACCGGGCGGTCGAACCCTGTACCAGTCCCGATATGCCTGCACTTTGGGCAGGTGATGCCCCAGCTCGTAACCACTTCGCGCCGACAGGTAGGTCAGCTGGTCGTAAAGCTGGACACCGGCGAAACACGCGCCATGCACACCAAGAAAGACTCAGCTGATATGGCATGACCGATTTTCTTGGTTGGCGAGGCTAAGAGCTAAAGTCCCCCCAAGCCCACGCCTCTCCTCCTCATCCCCGGCCTGATGTGCGACCTCAGCGTGTGGTCACCGCTGCTGCCATGGCTTCTCCATCAACACATACAAATCGCCGACCACGGCGGCCGTAGCTCAGGTGTTTCTGAACTGGTTAAATTGAGTCACCGGTTTTTTCTGCAACTCGGCTTGTTGACGCAACGAACGTAAAAAGCCGGTGACCATCAAGGCTTGCGCCACATAGTAAGTTGCCAACACCCACAGCCCTGCATACGGCAAGGGGCTGACAAATCTATCGATAGCCAGCACACCGCCTGACAGCATGAACACACAGGCACCCACTGCGGTCAACCGACTTGCAGGGTCTTTGAGGTGCACACTGCGTCCCCAAGCTTGAGACGCCATCAAGGCAAT
>CAMDJS010000124.1 GCA_945900685.1 Bordetella parapertussis | reverse complement strand
CGTGATACCGCGTGTGAAGTGGTGCCGGTGCCTGCGCTCTCCAGCTACGCGGGCTTTGCCTTGCAAGCCGACAACAAAGAAATGTCGACCACCATGGCTTTTGTGCGCATCTTGGGACAGTTGATGAAAGACCCGCAACTTGGGGCCCGCGTAGTACCCATCGTCGCTGACGAGGCACGCACTTTCGGCATGGCCAATTTGTTCAAACAGGTCGGTATTTATTCCAGCGTTGGCCAACAGTATGAGCCCGAAGACATAGGCTCGGTGCTGAGTTACCGCGAAGCCATGGACGGCCAGATTTTGGAAGAAGGCATCAGCGAAGCCGGTGCCATCGCCAGTTGGACGGCAGCGGCCACCAGCTACAGCGTGCATGGTCTGGCCATGTTGCCTTTCTACATTTATTACTCGATGTTCGGTTTCCAGCGTGTGGGCGACGCTATCTGGGCCGCAGCGGATCAGCGCGCGCGCGGCTTTTTACTCGGCGCAACTTCAGGCCGCACCACACTCGGCGGCGAAGGCTTGCAACATCAGGACGGCAGCAGCCATTTGGTCGCCGCGACCATCCCGAATTGCAAAGCCTACGACCCAGCGTTTGCAGGCGAGATGGCCGTCATCGTCGACCAAGGCATGCGCGAGATGCTGGTCGAACAGCAAGACGTGTTTTATTACGTCACATTGATGAATGAAAACTACGCGCAGCCTGATTTACCCGAAGGCGTGAACGAGCAATTGCTCAAAGGTTGCTATCGCTTGTCGGCGGCGCCCTCAAACCTGAAAGCCAAAGCCAAACCGGTGACCTTGATGGGCTCAGGCGCAATTTTGGGTGAAGTGATCAAAGCCGCCGCCCTGCTGGCCGAGCAAGGCATTGCCGTTGAAGTGTTCAGCGTGACAAGTTGGAGCGAACTCGCGCGCGATGGCCAGCGTTGTGAACAAGAAGCCATTGACGGACTTGGCAATACAGCGCCTTTTGTGCAGCAGCAACTGCAAAGCGGCAGTGGCCCGGTTATCGCCGCCACCGACTACGTGCGCGCTGTGCCTGAAAGCATCCGCGCCTTCATGCCTGACCACAGACGCTATCTGACGCTGGGCACAGACGGGTTCGGTCGCAGCGACACGCGCCAAGAATTGCGCAGCTTTTTCCGGGTGGACGCGGTCAGCATTGTCAAAGCCGCATTGTTTGCTTTGAAAAAAACACAGGCCTGATGCCTCAGGCGTTGTCTTTTTCGAAGCGGTGCATGTAATCGCGCAAACGCTGCACGCTTTCAAAAGACATGGCGTTGTAAATAGATGCGCGCATACCACCGGCTGATCGGTGGCCGCGCAACTGCACCATGCCTTCTTTTTCTGCGCCTTGTAAAAACGCGGCGTTCAAAGATTCGTCTTTCAAAAAGAAGGTCACGTTCATGCGCGAGCGGTCGTCCCGCGCCACGCGGTTGGTGAACATGCGGCTGTGGTCTAAAAATTCATACAGCAGATCAGCTTTGCGTTGGTTGTGCACTTGCATGGCGGACAAACCGCCCTGCTCTTTTATATGTTGCAACACCAGACCCATGATGTAAATCGCGTAGGTAGGCGGCGTGTTGTACATGGAGTCGTTATCGGCTTGCAACTGGTAATTGAAAGCCGAAGGCGTGGCGGGCAATGCATGACCCAACAAATCGCGCCTTGCGATGACCAAGGTCACGCCAGAAGGCCCCATGTTTTTTTGCGCACCGGCGTAAATCAAACCATAGCGATCCACATCGAGAGGCCCAGACATGATGTTGGACGACATGTCTGCCACCAACGGCACGTTGCCCGTGTCCGGCGTCCAATGGCATTCCACGCCGCCTATGGTTTCGTTGCTGCACATGTGCACATAGGCCGCTTGCGCCGACAGCTTCCAAGACGACTGTTGAGGCATGCTTAAAAAACCGCTGTCCTTGCTGCTGGCTGCCAAATGGATCTGCCCGTACTTGCCCGCCTCTTTCATGGATTTTTCTGACCACACGCCGCTGACCACATAGTCGGCTTGACCGGTTTTACCGATCAGGTTCATGGGGACGATGGCGTTTTCAGCGATCGCACCGCCTTGCAGCAACAGCACGACGTAGTTGTCAGGCACCTTTAACAGCATACGAATCAGGGACTGCGTCTGGGCCAGAATCTCGGTGAACTCAGGTCCACGGTGGCTCATCTCCATGACCGACATGCCGCTGCCGCGCCAGTCCATCATGTCGTGGGCGGCTTGTTGCAACACGGATTGCGGCAATGTAGCCGGTCCGGAACTGAAGTTAATCACTCGGCTCATGTCAAAAATTTACTTTCAAAGTTTGTTCTAAATGCTAAATATTAAAGATGTAAATCAAAAAAATTGGCATAATGACAAGATTAAATGGGATGTTTAGTGGTTATCTATGAAAAATCTCGATCTTGCTATTTTGCTTGCAATTGCTTTCATGGTGACGGGTTGCGCCAGTCAATCGTCCAATGTTATTTCAAATTTAGACAATAGCAACCCGGTATTTAGCTCCGGTCAATGTGAAAACGCCAGAGAAAACGCGTGGATGCATGACGAGGCACAGAAAAACAAATTATGGGTCGGTCCCTCAGTCATTTTGTTGGCAGGGCCCATGGCCATACTTCCTGTTTTTGTATCTAACGTGGGATTAAACACCGCAGACAGAATGCAGGCGAACGACATTGCCACCCGTTGCGGCGGTACGCCACAAACCCGGCAACAAATGGCGACAGATATTGCATTGGATGCGTCAGTTTCATTGGTTGTCGGCGCAGTGGTTCCAGCATCGCTACCCACCAAGATCACGCCCCCGTGAACCTTGCTTCAGTTTTTTAAACCAGTCAAGTTCTCCGAGAGATCAATCTTTTCATACGCGGCAATTTTCTCAAGCGCTTGTTCAAACATAGCCCTTGCTGTACCAGACACTGCCGTCAGGTAACTGTGCAATTTGGCATCCTCGGCGCTGTTGCTCAAACAGTCCTGGCTATAGGTTTCAAAGTTGTTGAGCATGCCAATCAAATCAGCCACATGATGGGGACATTCGCACAGTACGTTGGTGGAGATGTCCGCCATGCGCCGCAATACCTTGTCGCTGTACTTGCGTGGAGGAATGGTTGCGTTGTTGGATGTTGGGAATGTCCAACTGTTGTCGATAGACACAATGGATTGAATGATCTCGCTTAAATCGGTATCTGTGACGGGCTCGCGTCTGGCTATCACACCTGATGAATGCAAGAACTGCAACACCGCCACAGTGGCAAAGTGGTAGATCAAGACACAGCGTCGAACACCCAAATGCTGTCGCAGTTTTTGTAAATCCTGCTGAAACGACACCTGTACCGAGCCCAATTGCACCAGCAACACATCGGGCACTTCAGCGACTGGGCTGTTTAAGGCCTGTTTGATGTCAGAGAAAACATGGTTGATTTTCAATGTGGTTTGTTCACCAAACACTTGCGCGAATTTTTGAGTCTCAATGCGGCTGGCAAGCGAATACCCGACGACAGCCACGCTGATGGATGCGGGCATGGTCGGTGCATCAGCTTTCATTGAACGCGCCGCTCTGTGCTCGTTCAACATGGCCTGCAATTGCGTAACTTGCAGATTACCGACGCTGCTGATGGCATGCCCTTGCTGAGTTAAATTTTTCAACAAGGTCAGCTTCAAAACGTCGCGCTCACTGTATAGACGTTGCCCGCCCTCTGTTTTAGGTGGCTCAACAACGGCATACCTGCGCTCCCACACACGCAAAGTTGCCACTGGTACGCCGCAAAGGTTGGACACGGCTCCAATTCTGTAAAGAGGTGAAAACGCGGGATCAGAAGCTGTTGATGTTTCCATATATAGGTATTTGTTTAGGTTTTGTTCACTTATTCTATAGATAATTTGCTGATTATTACAATTTCTTGTCAAAAAACCCTAACAAAACCTATTATTCATACATCAGCATCACATTAAAAGAGCGTATTTGTACATCTAAGGAGAAGATCATGTTTTCCAGTTTGACCCGTAATGCAGTCAACACCATATTGTTGGTGTGCAAGCACCAATCTGTGGGGCCGGTGACAACCTTGGCCATCAGCAAACGCCTTGGTTTGTCTATTTCCTACCTTGAATCATTGCTTTCCAAATTGAAAAAGTCGGGCTTTTTAATTTCTTACCGGGGTCCCGGTGGTGGCTACTGCTCTAACGGCAAGCCTTCAGACATCAAACTGATCGACATCATTCGCTCATTCGATTTTGATGACACGTCAAAAAACGCCAACAAATTGAAGCCCCAAGAGTTTGACAAAGACATGGTCAAGTGGATGATGCAAGACTTTCTGGACCAACACCTGGTCAGCATGAACATGGAAGAAGTCATGGACCAAATTCCTGAGGATGTTTGGGGTGCTGAGCCAAATAAGACCACCGCCACCGAACCTCGCAAATTCAAACCTCTGCAAATACACAGATTACCCAGTGGACCCAATTCTGTGTTCACTCTGGCTGGCAGCATGTCCTTCTGAAGCTTTGCATCGCAGACGTGATCCATCCAGTCATTGAGCAACCCTTACGCCAGCTGAGTGGTTGGCTCATCAAACATATGCGCGGCGGCGTGTCAGGCGGCAGCATGAACCCTTTCAGCACCGCTTAAAAATTCAAGCCGACTGGGCCCAGACTTGCTTGCATTTAGGGCATGTGATCTCCATGCGCTTGAACACATTGATGCGACATTTTTGCGAACACTTGGGGCAACTCACAATGGCTTTGTCACCGGTGATCTGCGGCCTTTCTAACTGCATATCGCTCAAGCTAACCGGCACTCTCAGATCGTACATTTGCGTTGACTTGAAGCTGATTTGATAGCCGGGACGGGGCAAGTCCACCCTCGAAAAGTCGCCTTTTTGCACCACGATGTTGTTTAACTTGTCGCCAATCAGATTTTCTCCGGCATACCAATGCTCGGAATTAAGCGGCGCTAACAATTGAAGAATGCGTGAATCCTCGGTAGTCCGCACATTTTCATCCACCAAAAAACGCACGGCTTCGAGTTGCTGCTTGACTTCGTGCTCGGAACTGCTTTTATGGGTGTAGTAGTAGTAACCAAAATACAAGCAAGATTTAATGTCGTTGCCAAACGAATACCACTTCAACACAAGTCTGCGCAAGGCATCAATGAAATCGGCCAAGCTTGCATTCGCACCGATGACTTTGTCATTGACCATGGCAATCAATAACAAATTGAGAGAACTGGTCAAACCGGTGGTTTGCCTCACACCTTGGGGTTGGTTGAACATGTTTTTTTGTTCGATGCTTTGGTAAGCCACGGCAAGCGCTCGGAAATACTCGGGCATGGCCGCGCTGACATTGGGCATCAGTTGAATAAACGCTTCTTTGTCTTTGTTGCTGGAGCGGTATTTCTCAAACGGGTATTCCATGGTCATGACCTAACTGGCGTTTAATTTATCAATGATCAACTGCTTCAATTCAGTGAAGCTGTAACGAATTTCTTTGCCATCGATTGTGTGCACATAGTGATTGGTCCAACCATGGTGCACTTTCAAGCTGTTGCCAAACAACTCTTCATACAAGTGCATCACTTGGAATTCATCAATCTTGTTGCTGGCCAAATGCGACAACACGGT
>CAMDJS010000123.1 GCA_945900685.1 Bordetella parapertussis | reverse complement strand
GGATGGCCCCAGAGGGTTGCAAGGGTGTGGAGGTGCTTGCTTGGCCAGATGACCATGCCTCTTTCGTACATCAAGCACCAGCGCAAGTGGTGATTGAAGCCTTTGCTTGCGAGTTGCCACAAGGCTACCAAGCGGCCATGGCTGCTTGGACAAAAGTACCCGTGTGGATCAACCTAGAGTACTTCAGCGCCGAACCCGTGGCCGAGCGCAACCATGGCCTGCCCTCGCCTGTGCTGAGCGGCCCTGCAAAGGGTTTGACGAAATGGTTTTTTTACCCCAGCCTGAGCGAAAACGCCGGCGGGGTTTTAGGGTCGGACGCAGAGGGTTTGCCTGGCCTTGATGCAAACGACAGTGCCCATGCCTTGCGCATCAGCCTGTTTTGCTACGAACCCGCCAGCTTGGGCTTGTGGCTTAAGCAATTGAGCGAGTTAACTCAAGCGGTGCAGTTGAGCGTGACCGCAGGACGTGCCACGCAAGCGGTTCGTCTTGCCCTGCAAGGGCTGGAACAAAAGAAAGAACTTCAGGTGACAGCGTTGCCTTATTTGTCCCAAACCGACTTTGACCACATGCTAGGCAAGCAAGACCTGAATTTGGTGCGCGGTGAAGATTCTTTGGTTCGTGCCATTTGGGCAGGAAAAGCTTTTTTGTGGCAGATTTACCCGCAAGACGATGGGGCGCACCACGCCAAGCTGGCGGCATTTTTAAAAGCCAGCCATGCACCCGATGTGGTGGTGCAAGCGCACTTGGCTTGGAATGCAGACCACGCCACGTGCTTGCCAGTTTTAAGTCCTGAGGTCTTGAAGGTATGGACCGATTGGGCGGGTGCTTTGCGAGATCGTTTAGGTACGCAAACCGACTTGCTAACGCGCTTGGAAAGCTTTGCAGCAGCGCAAAGCTAAAATAGCCGCTTTTCCAAGCCTCTACCTTTATGAAAACAGCTCAAGAAATTCGCGCCGGCAACGTCATCATGCACGGAAAAGACCCCATGGTCGTTCTCAAAACCGAATACAGCCGAGGTGGGCGTAACTCCGCAACGGTGCGCATGAAGCTGAAAAGCTTGATTGCCAACTTCAACACCGAGGTGGTGTTCAAGGCTGACGACAAGATGGACCAAATCGTGTTGGAAAAGAAAGACTGCACCTATTCTTACTTTGCCGACCCCATGTATGTTTGGATGGACACCGAGTTCAACCAGTATGAAGTGGAAAACGAAAACATGGGTGATTCGCTCAACTACCTCGAAGACGGCATGACTGCCGAAGTGGTGTTTTATGACGGCAAGGCGATTTCCGTGGAATTGCCCACCAGCGTGGTGCGTGAAATTACTTGGACAGAACCCGCAGTCAAAGGCGATACCTCAGGCAAGGTGCTCAAGCCCGCCAAAATTGCCACTGGATTTGATATCAATGTGCCTATTTTTGTGGCACAAGGCGACAAGGTGGAAATCGACACCCGTACCGCCGAATACCGCAAGCGCGTTTAAGCCCTTGCTGAGAGCATGAGGGGCTCTGTACGCCAAGAGCCCAGCTCTCCACTGAGTGGCATATCTGGGGTACTGCGTACCCTGCCCTCAAGCCGGTTCATATAGCGGGGATAGCTGAACATTGCGCCTGCCACCAGTTCATCGACATTGAGTTGGCGTGGACGGCTGGGCATGGGCACCATATCGGTGGTCAGGCCCCAGCCGGCATAGAAAGAGCGGCCATAGCAGCTGACTTTTTTACCGCGTAGCAATCCCTCAAAACCCGCCAACGAAGTCATGACATGAACCTCGTTGACTTTGGGTAACAAATGACTCAGCGACACATCGCCCACACACTCGTCGCACCACAAAAGCGGGTCTTGCTGCTTGCTTTGCTTGGCCTGAAGGTCGGACCAGACCAAGGGATGGGGCTTGTAGACGATGTAGGCATCAGCATTGGCCTGACAAACCGCTTTGAGCAAAGCATGGTTGGTTCTAAGGCTTTGGATGCCGTGCTTCAGGGAGGGGTCGGACTCCACCTGCCCGACCACCAAAATGACCCGCTCGACATTGACCGGGCGACGCCATTGTGGACAGTGCGAATTGAAGCGGGTTAGTCCGTTCATGAGCACGTTTTGCCGAAATTCGGCAGCTTGATTCAACATGTCAGAGGTGAACTCCATCTCCATCAAGACACCTTCAATGTCGTTGGGAAACAGCATTTGCTCAAACATGGATGTGTGAAAACGCTTTGTTTTGTAGGCCATAGCCCTTAACCTTGATGTCAACTTCTAGGACTACACGATAACATAATATGTAGTTATTTGTTATGTAAATTATTGAAATTTGAGTATTTAAAGATTTGTTTTGACAAAGCCCCTGATGAGCGGTTAGAAGGCTGTCGCATTGAGCTACTCGGCTCAGCTCAACAAATGCTTCAACTTGCGAAAAAGGCGTCGCACATAGCCATCTTTCAAATGCTGCAAAACCCCCTCGGCGAGCAAAGTATCGCGTTGCGTTTGGATGCGCCGCAACACCGCCATGCAGGTGGTGACGCCTTTGAGTTGATGGTCCCAATACAAGGGATAGCGCAGCAAAGTACCAGCGACCAATTCATCCAAGCTCAGGCGACGGGTTCTGCGAGCAAAACAAGTGGGTTCATCTCCCCCCTTTCCCGCCAAGTCGGTGGTCAAACCCCAGCCTGCATAAAACGGCAAGCCATAGGTGGTGACGGGCTTGCCGCGCAACAAAGCGTCAAAGCCGCTCAGAGAGGTCATGGTGTGCAGCTCGTTGCAAGCGTGGATGCAACTCACCACCGAGGCATGGGTTTCCACATGGTCGGCCCATTGCAAAGCCTGCTGCAAGTTCAAATGCCCTGCGCGGTTGCCAGTGGCCACATCGGGGTGGGGTTTGTAGACGATGAAAGCCTTGGGGTTGGCATGACGCACAGCTTGCAGCAGCCCTAGGTTGGTTTTGACAAAAATGCAACCCAAGCGAATCGAGGCATCGTCCTCGACTTGACCCACCACCACCAACACCTGTCGTCCGCCGCTTTGCCAAACCACGGGTATCAGCGGTTCAAGGTTGTATTTGGTGATGCCAAACGACACGATGTACTTACGCACGGCTCGTGCTTCCTGCAGTTCATCGGGCTTGAAGCTGTGGTGCTGAAGTAAGTGTTCCAAGTCGCTGGGGCGGGTTGGGTCGAAGTACATGCCACGCTTGTCCAACACCAAGGACATGGGTGGAATCAGGTCAGAGCCTAGTCCCACCGAACGTATGAAACCATCTTCCACACGCCATGCGCTGTTGGGTGCATCAGCGCCCCAATGCACGGCTTGGTCACCCGCTTGCAGCGGCGTATCAAACGCCACCCGTTCCAGATGCAAGCCAAAAAACTGCTGCATGTGCTGCTGCTTCCAGCGACGCATTCCCATAAACACCAAGCGTTGGTTCACCATCGGGCCATGCCACCGCTGGGCGGTTTGTTGCTGCAACAGCAACCACGGCATGACATCCATCACCCCGCCGCGCCGGTGGGTGATGGGGTTGATGTAGTGGGTGTAATGAATGTAGGCTGCGGCGAATAATTCACTGACGCTGCGTTGGCGGGTGCGGCGTGCTGCCGCAGGTGAATGCACGCAGCGGTCATCGGTGACGCCCCAACCGGCGTACCAAGGCACACCAAAGCAGACCACGGGTTTGCCCATTAACAAAGCTTCAAAACCCATAGTGGAGGTCACCACGTACACCTTGTCCATGTGGCTGAGCAAGTGCATGGGGTTGGTGGCTTGGGTCAGCAGCACCACGCGGGGGTGAGGCGCTAAGTGGGTGAGGTAGCCGCGCTTATGGCCAGCCGTGGTTTGGGGATGGGTTTTGACGTAGACCGTGGCGTTGGGGTTGTCAGCCAAGGCGGCTTGCAGCATCTCGTGGAAGGTCTGGGGTGTGGCTGCGCCGTAGGTGACGCTTAAGTCGCCGAAGGTTTGGTCGATGACCAAGATGGCTTCGCTTCGCTCGCCATGACGGTCATTGCGAGGGGCGTAGCCCTGAAGCAATCCTCCACCGTCATTGCGAGGGGCGCAGCCCTGAAGCAATCCCGCATCCAAAGGCGGCGCATGGTTGTACTTGCTCAAGCGATGCTGCAACAGAAAGTGCAAAGCCTCCGCTTGCTTAGGCACAGCCACATCTTGCGAACTGTTGAGCAGGGCTTCCAGCTGGCTGGGACGGGTGCAGTCGTAATGCACACCTTGTTCATCCAACACCCAAGACAAGGCGGGGTAAGCCGCGCCGGGTTGATAGGAACGCAAAAAGCCGTCCTCTGCGTGGACCAGCGTTTTGCCCAGCAAGGCGGCCCGCAGTGCGGCCCATTTGGCGCTGGGTTTGCGCCCCCATGCCAAAACGGCGTTGGCGGGGGGTATAGCGAAGCTAGCTCGACCCACTTCGCACGCGATGACTTGTTGAAATATCAGGAGAATTTCACCAACTTGCTTAACTCTAAAAAATAGCTTGTAGACCAAATCTTCAAAGACTCAGAATCTCTGAGAAAACGCTCTATATCTTCCTTGGCAGAACTGATATTTAAGCCTTGTATGCGAGCTTGCAACATGTCTAAAAAAGATTCTGATTCAAGCGTTCTTGACGCTAAGTCGCCACTTTGAAAAGCACGTTCGGCAAAGTGAACCAAGTTCAAAGGAATGCCTTGTCGGACATACCATTCAAAATCGAACCAGTCTCTGCCCTTGACCCGATTGCCCCACTGCCTGTACATCAGCGCATGTACCTTGCCAGCAAATAAGTCGGGAAGCGCAAAGCATTTGACATAGAAAGAATAGGGCTGAATAAGCAAGCGTTCGGTTGTTGCAAATCGCAAAGGTGGGTTGGTATCAACTTCAAACTTGATTTTGATGGTCTTTCGCCCCAGCACATTCAAGTCGTAAATGGTTGAGGTATTTTTCAGAAATGCGGATGAAATATTTGTTTGCAACGACTTGTTTTTTTCGATCAACTCGATCTCAAAGCCCAAGGACGCAAACTCTTGGCGAAGTGTCTTGAAGTAGGGTTCAAATGAAAAATTTGCATCAGGTTGTAACAATGAAAAATCAAGGTCTTCAGAAAACCTTGGCAAGCCTTCAAATATTCGAAGGCAGGTTCCGCCATAAAACGCAGCCTTGTCAAAAAAACCACCACGCTGCAAACCTGCCAGAGCAATTTCTTGCATGACTTCACGCAACGCGAGTGAAGCATCCTCATGGGTGCCCAATATGTATTTCTGGAGCATTTGATCTACAACGCTCATGACAGACTCTCAACACAGGCCAGCAAAGCTTGCAATTGACGTGATTTGCGGCCAACAGCGATGCTTTGGGCAATGATGTCCTTGTTCAAAGTGGCAATGATTTCGGGGTCGATACGCATATCTTCAAACAGAAATTCACGCATAGCTTTGACACCGCTTTTGTGGAAACGCTTAGATAACACCACCAAGTCGCACACCGCTTGTGTGGGGCTGGCCATCAAAAAAGAAGTGCCATCGGGGGTTTTCTCCATTCGCATATCAACACCATAAAGCGGCCAGGGCAGATGGGTATATGAAAACAAGCCTAAGGGCGTGTCAATTTCCCTGCCTCTTCGCGTTGTGACTGAAGTGACAACAGCCACACTTTCGGGAATGAGGCC
>CAMDJS010000122.1 GCA_945900685.1 Bordetella parapertussis | reverse complement strand
TTCTTATTAAACTTTTGGCGAACAGATCTTGAACAATTCTTTAGACAAATCAGCCTGCGCAGATCAGGCAGGCAAAGTAGCCCCTGTCATCAACCGCAGCCGCTGCGAGGGCAAGGCCGACTGCGTCGCTGTCTGCCCCTATGGGGTGTTTGAGGTGCGCCAATTCACTTGGGAAGAGCTAGGGGATATTTCTTTGCGCGGTAAGCTTAAAGCTTGGGCGCATAAGCGAATGCAAGCCGATGTAGTGTCGCCTGATGCCTGCCATGCTTGCGGTTTGTGCCTGAAGTCTTGTCCAGAGGACGCCATCACGCTAGAGGCACAAAGACTCAGGGCATGAACTCATCGCCCATGATGAAGGCCGTGACACCAATGCGTTGCTGCAGGCTAAACACAGCCTTCCAAGCGGGCATTTTGCGAAAACCATTGGTGATTCGGTCGTATACAAAGTCGGCTTGGTAGTTGGATGGTTTGAGCTTGGGTGCTTTGCCAGGGTAGGCGCTGTTGCCGTGGCAATGGCGGCATTGGCCATCCCACACCTGCTTGCCAGCTTCAACATTGGCAGGGTCTTTGATCATGGCCGCGGTGAATACAGGAACAGCTTCATCGTTGGCGGCAGGGGCCGCAGCTTCTTCAGACCAAACGGAGGTGCTTGCTAAGCCAAAAGCCAGCAGTGTTGAAACACACAGCATCAGCGGTGCGCGGCACAGGAATTTGAATGGAGGATGTGAAGTTTTCATGACATAAGTATATGCAAAAAAAAACTGCCACCCATGTCGCACAGGTGGCAGTTTTCAGCCTTAGATTACAAAATTATTTGGTAACAACTTTGTAGATGGTATCTTGCGAACCATTGGGGCCAGTGGTAACGGAAGTCAAGGCATAGACGTCACCTTTGTTATCTTGGGCGAAAGCCAGGATGTAAGGGATCTTGCCGTTGGGGGTTCCACCTTGGACTTCAACAGAAGCAACTTCCATGGACCATTTGCCATCAGAACCTTTGGTGCCGATGAAAATTTGGCCGTCGTTTTCAGCAAAGCCTTTGCTCCAGTCGCCGAAGATGTACTTGCCTTTAGAGCCAGTGCCATCACCGCGTGAAACATAACCACCAGTGACGGAAATGCCTTTGCAACCGTTAGGAACGGCTGTGCAATTGGCGTATTCCATGATGGAAGCAGTGATACCAGACTTGTCGCAGCTAGCAGGATGGTTGTCAGGCTCTGCCCAGTTGAAGCAGCGCATCACACCTTCCACACGACGCCAGCCGGCGTTTTGGCCTTTTTCGGTGGCTTTGATGGCTTCCCAGCTGTTTTGCTGCACATCGCCGCAATACAGGGTAGATCCACCGGCCATGTCGAATGAACATCTCCATGGGTTACGGAAGCCAGATGCCCAGATTTCAGGCAACACGTCTTTTTTGCCCACGAATGGGTTGTCTTTTGGAACGCCATAAGGCTTGCCGTCAGAACGTGCATCCACGTCGATGCGCAGGATTTTGCCCATGTTGGACATCATGTCCTGGCCGTTACCGATCAAAGGATTGTGGCCAATGCCCCAGTCGTTGGCGTAGCCGCCGTCACCGGTAGCGATGTAGAGGTTCTTGTCCGGACCAAAGCCGATCCAGTGACCATTGTGGTTGAACTGGGGCCAGCTGATGGAATGGATACGGCGGGCTGAAGACATGTCAGCAACGTTTTTGTCGCCTTTAGACACGGTGTACTCTTCCACCACGTTGCTGTGGTTGTACCAAAGCATTTGGCCCAAATCTGATTGGTAGTCCAAGTGAGCTGAGTAAGCCACATAGAACTTGCCGTTGCTCTTGAAGTCAGGGTGGAAAGCCAGACCCAACAAGCCGCGCTCGTCAAAGTCTTGCATCAGCGGAACGATTTTGCTGCGAACGTCCAGGAAAGTACCTGTGACTTTGCCGTTTTCAAGAATCTTGATACGGCCGTTTTGCTCAACGATGAACATGCGGTTATCGCCAGCAGGTTGCACCATGGCAAGCGGTGTGTTGATGCCACTGACAACTTTCTCCAATGTGACGCTTGGGCCAGCATGTGCTGCTGAGCCAAATGCCATCAACGTTGTTGCCGCGATAGCTGCAACCAGTTTTAGTACGCGCATTATGGGTCTCCTCTTATGAATGAAAAAGCAACTTCTGATGGTTGCATTCAGATCTTTCCCATGGGGAATGTCTTTGAACGTCAACTCTCTTCCGTTGCTGGAATAGTAGAACTGTTTGCGGGCAGGTCTAATAGGTGTTAACACTACTTAGGCTAAGGGTTTAGGCGTTGCGGGTGTCAGGCCAGACCGTGTGTTTAGCTTTCACCAATATGGGGCGCAGACTTGTGAAGCGTACCGGCCACCACGCGGGCATTGCGGCTGAAACTCAGGTAGGCAGAGCCCCAGTCCATCAGCACCACCAGTCGGTTGCGAAAACCGATCAAAAAATAAATATGCGCCAGCAGCCAAAACCACCAGGCCCAGCGGCCAGAAAACCGCAACGGGCCAAAAGGCATGCTCAGGTCCACCACGGCAGAGTTGTGACCGATGGTGGCCAGGTTGCCGTAATCGGCATATTTGAAAGCGCGGGTGGGTTTGGATTGGTTGCGTTGAAGGATGTTTTGGGCGGCCCAGCGGCCCATTTGTTTGGCGCCGGGTGACACGCCCGGCACTGCTGAGGGCGATTTGCCACGTGAGTGGCTCATCGCCAAAGCCAAATCTCCAATCACGCTGATGGCGGGAAAACCCGGCAAGCTCAGATCCGGGCTGACCAATACGCGACCGGCTCGGTCGGTTTGGCAACCGGTATGTTGCGCCAGCAAGTGCCCCAAGGGAGAGGCTGCAACACCGGCGGCCCAGACCACACATTGGCTGGCAATGCGGTAATCAACCGTGCCAAGGACGCCGGCAGGGGCGGGGCCACGCACTTCCAAACCAGTGGCGTCAATGCCAGTGACGATGGCGTTCAAACGAACTTCGACGCCCAGTTTTTGCAATTGCTCCAAGGCTTTTTGGCTCAGCGATTCTGGCATGGCCTGCAACACGCGCGGCCCGCCTTCAATCAACAAGATGCGTGCATCATGCGGATTGATACGACGGAACTCACCCACGAGTGTTTGCCTGGCAATTTCTGCAAACGCACCGGCCATTTCCACACCGGTCGGGCCTGCGCCTATCACGCACAGCGTCAACCAGTTTTGGCGCTTTTCCGGGTCTGGTTCTTTTTCGGCAGACTCAAAGGCGAACAGCACCCGTCTGCGGATTTCAAATGCGTCCTCCAGTGTTTTCAAGCCGGGAGCAAACGCCGACCATTCGTCATGACCGAAATAACTGTGGGTGGCACCAGCGGCGACGATCAGGTGGTCAAACACCAAAGCCGTGCCGTCAGACAAATGCACTTTTTTGTCTTGGGGGTTGATGTCCGTCACTTCGGCCAGCAGCGTGGTCAGGTTGGCTTGGTGCCTGAACAGACTTCGGGTGGGTGCGGCGATGGCGGGTGCAGCCAATCCAGCGGTGGCCACTTGGTAGAGCAAAGGCTGAAACAAATGGTGGTTGGTTTTGTCAATCAGCGTGATGTCAACGGCTGCATTGGCAAGTGTCTTGGCGGCTTCTAGCCCGCCGAAACCGCCGCCGATGATGACCACATGGGGGCGTTTATTTGGCATGAGCGACAAGTCGTTGTTGGTGACGCGCGATTTGCGCTTTGACTTGGGCTGGCGCGGTGCCACCCGAGGTGTTGCGTGCATTCAGAGAGCCTTGCAGGCTGAGCACCTCAAACACATCTTGTTCAATGGCTGGGTGAAACGCCTGCAACTGCGCCAATGTCAGCGCTGACAAATCCACGCCCAAACCTTGCGCGGTTTTCACCGCATGCGCCACGGTTTCGTGGGCATCGCGAAACGGCAAGCCTTTTTTCACCAAGTAATCAGCCAGGTCGGTGGCGGTGGCGTAGCCCTTGCTGGCGGCTTCTTGCATGCGATTTTTGTTCACCGTCAAGCCGCCTTCTTTCGCGCCGGTCGTCGTGTTGACTTGCCCACCAATCATTTCAGCAAAGATGCGCAGCGTGTCTTTCAAAGTGTCCACCGTGTCGAACAGCGGCTCTTTGTCTTCCTGGTTGTCTTTGTTGTAGGCCAGCGGTTGCGCTTTCATCAATGTGATCAGGCCCATCAAGTGGCCGACCACGCGCCCGGTTTTGCCGCGTGCCAGTTCCGGCACGTCCGGGTTTTTTTTCTGCGGCATGATGGAAGAGCCGGTGGTGAAGCGGTCAGCGATTTGTATGAAACCAAAGTTTTGACTCATCCAGATGATCAGCTCTTCGCTCAAGCGGCTGATGTGCAACATGCACAGCGTGGCCGCCGATGTGAACTCGATGGCGAAATCGCGGTCGCTGACCGCATCCAAACTGTTTTGACAAACTTGCGCCGCGCCGTGCACATCCACCATGCCGAGTGTGCGGGCCACGCGTTCGCGGTCTAGCGGGTAAGTGGTGCCTGCCAGCGCCGCCGAGCCCAGCGGCAAGCGGTTGGTGCGTGTACGCACTTCGAGTAAACGTTCCTGGTCACGCGCAAACATTTCCACATAAGCCAGCAAATGGTGAGCAAAGCTGACCGGTTGCGCGACTTGCAAATGCGTGAAGCCGGGCATGATGGTGTCGGTGTGCTGCGAGGCCACTTCGACCAGCGCGAGTTGCAAATTGCGGAGCAATTCGCTGATGCTGTCTATCTCGTCGCGCAACCACAGGCGCACATCGGTAGCCACTTGGTCGTTGCGGCTGCGCCCGGTGTGCAGACGCTTGCCCGCGTCGCCCACCAACTGAGTCAACCGGGCTTCGATGTTCAGGTGAACGTCTTCGAGTTCCAGCTTCCACTCGAATTGGCCTTTTTCAATGTCTTGCGTGATCTGCGCCATGCCGCGCTGAATGTCGGCCAGGTCTTGCGCACTGATGATGCGCTGCGCCGCCAGCATGTCGGCGTGCGCCAGACTGCCTTGTATGTCGGCCCGCCAAAAACGCTGGTCGAAGAACACGCTGGCGGTGTAGCGCTGTACCAATTCGCTCATGGGCTCGGAGAACAGGGCGGACCAAGCCTTGGATTTGCGGTCTAGCGAATTGGAGGAAGTCATTTGGGCATTTTAGGTGTGGGCCGATAGAGCTTGGGCCGGTGTCAGGACTTGAAAGCCTGGTGGCAAGCTTGCACCGAGCAGGTCTTTGTCACCGCTTACCAAAAAATTCAAGCCTGCTTTGAGCGCGGTGGCGATGAACACATCGTCGGAGGAGTCGCGGCTATAGGGTAGGACGATATCGGGCTCCACCCATCTGGCGATGGATTGAAAGTCATGCAATAAACCCTCGCGCATTTCCAATGACAGGTAAACATCAAACTTGGGTCGGTAAATGCGGCTGCGCAATTCTTCAAAGGTGGCGCTTGAAAAAACCAAATTGCCATTTTTCAAAATATGTTGTGCCAAGGCGTGGGGAGCGCCTTTACTGGAGAGCGCTGCGCTGAGCAAGACGTTGGTATCTAGCACCCAGTCAGTCACTGGCATTCAGCAATTCATCAAGCTTTTCTGGGGTGAGGCCAGCGGCCTCGGCCAATGCAGCGGATTGTTTCAAGCGGTGTTGCAAGCGGTCGGCATAAAAGAGGCGCATGGCTTCATAGTCTTTGGCGGACACCATGACACCGACCAC
>CAMDJS010000121.1 GCA_945900685.1 Bordetella parapertussis | reverse complement strand
CGGGTCATGGGGCCGGTGGTGTCTTGCGAGCCGACCGTGGTCATTCTGGGTTCGCAGTAAGTGCCGGGGCGCACGCCTTGGCCTTCGGGCAAACCCACAGCGCGTCCCACCATTTTTTGCGCCAGCGTGAAACCGGCTTTGGTGGTGGCAGGCACAGTCGGCAAACGGAACACGGTAGACGCGGGGAGCCCCAAAAACTCGCGCGCTTTGGCGGTGAGTGAACGGCCAATGATCAGGTTGATACGGCCACCGGCGCGCACTTCATCAAACAGCACATCGCTTTTCAATTTGAACTCGGCCACGGTGGCACCGTTCTTGGTGATCTTGCCGTCGTAAGGCAGGATGTCGATGACGTCGCCCATCTCCAGTTTCGTCACGTCCACTTCAATCGGCAAGGCACCGGAGTCTTCTTGCGTGTTGAAGAAGATGGGCGCGATCTTGCCGCCCAAAGTCACACCACCAAAACGCTTGTTCGGCACGAACGGAATGTCTTGTCCCGTGGCCCAAATCACGCTGTTGGTGGCCGACTTGCGGCTCGAACCAGTGCCAACCACATCGCCCACATAAGCCACCAAATGGCCTTTTTTCTTCAGGTCGTCCACGAACTGCATGGGGCCGCGTTTGCCGTCTTCTTCCGGCTTGAAAGCTGCACCTTCTCGGGTGTTTTTCAACATCGCCAAATAGTGCAAGGGAATGTCGGGGCGGCTCCAGGCATCTGGCGCAGGAGACAAATCGTCGGTGTTGGTTTCGCCGGGCACCTTGAACACGGTGACCGTGATTTTTTTATCCACTTCGTGGCGACTGGTGAACCACTCGGCATCCGCCCAGCTTTGCATCACGTCTTTGGCTTTGGCGTTACCGGCTTTGGCTTTGTCGGCCACGTCGTTGAAGAAGTCAAACATCAACAAGGTTTTCTTCAGCGCGTTGGCGGCCACACCGGCGACTTCAGCGTCATCCAGCAATTCGATCAGCGGGTGCACGTTGTAGCCGCCCAGCATGGTGCCCAGCAACTCGGTCGCTTTGGATTTGGAGACCAAACCCACTTTCAATTCACCATGCGCGACAGCCGCCAAAAACGAGGCCTTCACTTTGGCGGCATCGTCCACGCCGGGGGGCACGCGGTGGGTCAGCAAGTCCATCAGAAAAGCGTCTTCACCAGCAGGTGGGGCTTTGATCAGTTCAATCAATTCAGCAGTTTGCTTGGCGTCCAATGGCAAGGGTGGAATGCCTAAAGCGGCGCGTTCGGCGACATGGTCTCGGTAAGCTTTCAACATGATGATCTCCTCAAAATAAAACAGTTCATGAAACGCAACAGCGCTTCACGCAAAAAAACCTTGCGCCTCAACCGGCAGCTTGCGCCCCGTGGCCTGTGCGCGTTGCAGCAATTGCCAGAAAAAACGGTAACTGGCGCGGTCGTGCAATTGACCGGCGTGGCTGATGGGCGCCCACTCAGCTTGTTGCGCCGCCAACAAAACAGCACACGCGGTTTCAATGTCTTTGTCGTCAGGCGCCATGGCCGCCAATATCGGCCTGATTTGCGCGGGGTGAATGCTCCACATGCGCGTGTAACCCAGTTCTTGCGAAGCTCTGCGCGCTGCGATTTCCATGGCCTGAGTGTCGTTGAATTCGGTGACCACACAATGCGAAGGCACTTTGCCGTGCGCATGACACGCACTGGCAATCTCTACCTTGGCTCGCAACACCAGCGGGTGACTGAACTGCCCTTGTGCGCCCATGCCGTGCGCGGGAATCGCGCCCGCATGCGCCGACACAAAATCCATCAAACCAAAACTCAGTGACTGCAAACGCGGGTGTGCGGCAATGTCAAACGCTCGGTGCACTGCTGCAGCAGACTCAATCAGCGCATGCACCGCCAGACCGGGCGCACCGGCTTGGTCGATGGCGCGCACCGCATGTTCAATGTCCGCTACGCTTTCCACTTTGGGCAACATCACATGGCACAAACGATTTCCCGCTTTGCCAACTATGCTCGCAATGTCTGCATGAAAAGCCGGGTGATCCACCGGATGCACACGCACTGCCACGCGAGCATTCGCTGCTGCGTTCAATGCAAGCTCAGTCACTAAAGCGGCGTGCTCGGCTTCACCGCCCACAGGCGCACCGTCTTCGCAGTCCAAGGTGACATCGAACACACACACACCAAACTCTTGTTGCATCTCGGCCTGCAATTGCAGGCTTTTGCGCATGCGCGCTTCCACACCGCTGTAGTGGTCACACACCGGCAACACCACCGCACACGCTTGTGCGCTTTGCAGCACATCGCGCGGGTGTTGAACCGGTTTGGCAGTGGTGTTCAAAGCGGCTGACTCAAACAGTGTTACAGCAAATGCGCCACACCGGCTTGCTCGTCGGTCAGTTCTTTCAAGGTCTTGTCAATGCAAGTCTGGCTGAACGCATCGATAGCCAAACCTTCGACCACTTTGTATTCGCCGTTATCGCAAGTGACGGGGAAACCGAACATCACGTCTTTGGGAATGCCATACCAGCCTTGTGAAGGAATGCCCATCGTCACCCATTTGCCGTGCGTGCCCAGCGCCCAATCGCGCATGTGGTCGATGGCGGCATTCGCAGCAGAAGCCGCTGAAGACAAACCACGCGCTTCAATGATGGCCGCGCCGCGTTTGCCCACAGTAGGCAAAAACACATTCGCGTTCCACTCTTGGTCGTTGATCATGTCTTTGACTGACGCACCGCCGATGGTGGCGAAACGGTAGTCTGCGTACATGGTGGGTGAATGGTTGCCCCAAACGCAGAGTTTTTCAATTTCAGCGACGGCTTTGCCAGTCTTGGCGGCCAACTGAGACGCAGCGCGGTTGTGGTCCAAGCGCAGCATGGCGGTGAAGTTGCCGGGCTTTAAATCCGGCGCGGACTTCATGGCGATGTAGGCATTGGTGTTGGCGGGGTTGCCGACCACCAGCACTTTGACGTTGCGTGAAGCCACCGCATTCAAAGCTTTGCCTTGGGCGGTGAAGATGGCGCCGTTCATAGACAACAACTCGGCACGTTCCATGCCCGGGCCGCGTGGACGTGAACCGACCAACAAGGCGTAGTCGGTGTTCTTGAACGCAGTCATCGGGTCAGCGTGGGCTTCCATGCCGGCCAGCAGCGGGAACGCGCAATCTTCGAGTTCCATCATCACGCCTTTGAGCGCTTTTTGGGCTTTTTCGTCGGGGATTTCCAGCAATTGCAGGATGACCGGCTGGTCTTTGCCCAGCATTTCGCCCGAGGCGATACGGAACAACAAGGCATAGCCGATTTGACCTGCGGCACCGGTGACGGCCACGCGAACGGGTTGTTTACTCATGAAAATTCTCCGAAATTGAACAAAAGAATAAAGCCCGGGCAGTCCGGACAAGATGAAAAGCTCAAGACCTATGTCTTATAGAAGATATGATAACGTCTTAAACATGACCAAAGCTTGACGGATCACTTTTGAATCCCCCCACCCTTTCAGAAAACACCGCAGATCAGCCGCTTGCCCCGCTGCTGAATTCACCGTCGTTCAGCCCTTTGTACCAACAGATCAAGAGTCTGGTGCTGCAAAGTCTGCAAGCGGGTGAGTGGAGACCGGGTGACCCCATTCCCAGTGAATTCGAACTGGCGGCCCGCTACAAAGTCAGCCAGGGCACGGTGCGAAAAGCGATTGACGAACTGGCCAAGGAACATTTGCTGGTCCGCCGCCAGGGCAAAGGCACCTTTGTCGCCACCCATGCCGAGCAACAGGTACAATTCCGTTTTCTCAAACTCAAGCCCGACAACCCTGCCTCGGTCAGTCAAGGCCCGGCCGAACGCCACATCATCGATTGCAAAAAACTGCGTGCCCCGCAACCAGTGGCTGAGGTGTTGGGTTTGCGCACCGGCGAGCAGGTGTTTCAAGTGCGCCGCGTGCTGTCTTTTGACGGCGTACCCACTATTTTTGAAGATATCTGGTTGCCCGGCGGCCCCTTCAAAGGTTTGACAGCCGAGCAACTCAGTGCAGACACCCGCCCGATGTACGCCATGTTCGAGTCGGATTTCGGCATCCGCATGGTTCGCGCCCAGGAACGACTGCGTGCGGTATTGCCAGCTCACGATGTGCAGGTGTTTTTGAAAGTAAGTGCGCAAACCCCATTGCTGAAAGTCGAGCGCTTGTCATTCACATACCAAGACACCCCGATGGAGTGGCGAATCGGTGTTTACCAGACGGATACCCGACATTACTTGAACGAATTGAATTGAAAAGTTTTCACTAAGTACCCCTTCACATGTGCGACTCTGATTTTTTGTGCATTGCCATAGAATGAAATTCATCACACCCATCCTGTGTTTTAACCCACCTTTACTGAACCTCGGAAAGCCTTTGGCATGACAGACCCCGTAAAAACCCTGACTGAGTTTCGCAATATCAACGCGTTCAAAGATTTACCCACCTACCGTTTACCTGCGGCAGGCTGGGTATCCATTCTTCACCGTGCAAGCGGCGCGCTGATGTTTGTGCTGTTGCCCTTCATCATTTGGTTGTTTGACAAATCCATCTCTTCGGAAATTTCATTCGCCAAGTTCAAAGCTGCGATCAACTTTGGCATAGGCATCTACCCGGGCTGGTTCATTCGCTTGACCATGCTGGCCTTGATTTGGGCTTACCTGCACCACCTGATCGCCGGAATGCGCCATTTGTACATGGACGCCACCCATTCGGTCAGCCGTGAATTCGGTCGCAGCAGCGCCGTTTTCACCTTGAGCGCCAGCATCGGCTTGACCGTGCTCTTAGGTGCCAAATTGTTCGGCATTTACTGAATTCAGGAGTACTCATGAGCGATGCAATCGGTTCCAAACGCCTGGTCACAGGTGCCCATTACGGACTGCGCGACTGGATGGCGCAACGTTTGACAGCGGCCTTGATGGCCTTATTCACCTTCTTGGTTTTAGCGCAGGTCATTTTTTCCAGCGGCGACATCGGCTACGACCTGTGGGCCGGCATCTTTCACCCGCAGTGGATGAGAGCACTGACTTTCACCGTGTTTTTGGCGCTCACCTACCACGTGTGGGTAGGCATGCGCGACATCTGGATGGACTACATCAAACCCGTGGGTTTGCGTCTGGCTCTGCATATTTTCACCATCGTCTGGCTGCTCTCTTGTTTGGGCTGGGCGGTTCAGGTTCTCTGGAGATTTTGATTAATGACACGCTCTTCTCTTCCCCGTCGCCGCTTTGATGTGGTCATCGTCGGTGCAGGCGGCTCAGGCATGCGTGCCTCGCTGCAACTCTCTCGCGCCGGTTTGAATGTGGCCGTGCTGTCCAAGGTTTTCCCCACGCGCTCACACACTGTGGCAGCGCAAGGCGGTATCGGCGCGTCGCTTGGCAATATGTCTGAAGACAATTGGCACTACCATTTTTACGACACCGTCAAAGGTTCAGACTGGCTCGGTGACCAAGACGCGATTGAGTACATGTGCCGCGAAGCACCCAAGGTGGTTTATGAGCTTGAACACATGGGCATGCCGTTTGACCGCAACCCGGACGGCACAATTTACCAGCGCCCCTTCGGTGGCCACACCTCTAACTACGGCGAGAAATCGGTGCAACGTGCCTGCGCCTCTGCCGACCGCACGGGGCACTCCATGCTGCATACCTTGTATCAGCAAAATTTGAAGTCCAACACCAACTTCTTTGTGGAATGGATGGCGCAAGACCTGAT
>CAMDJS010000120.1 GCA_945900685.1 Bordetella parapertussis | reverse complement strand
TCCAAATCGTGCAGCACCTGATAGCAAGGCAGCACTTGCGCCACACTGCCGTTCGGTTCGCGGCCTTCGCGTATGGCTGAGAAAAATTCTCTGTCCTGCAATTCGATGCCGTTCATAGACACCGCCACTTTGGACACATCGAGTTTTTCCTCTTTGCCGTTGAACAAATCGTCGTAACGCGCGATGTAAGTGGCGTTATCGCCTATGTATCTGAAAAACGTGCCCAAGGGACCGTCGTTGTTAAAGCTGAGCGAGAGCGTGCAAATCGCGCCATTGGCAGCTTGCAGTTGAATACTCATGTCCATGGCAATGCCAAGCGTCGGGTGAATCGGTCCTTGCATGGCGTTGGCTTTCACAATCGGGCTGCCCGCTTGGTAGGCGAACAAATCCACCGTGTGCGCCGCGTGGTGCCACAGCAAATGGTCGGTCCAGCTGCGCGCTTGACCGAGCGCGTTCATGTTGGTGCGGCGAAAGAAATAGGTTTGCACATCCATTTGGTAGATGTTGAATTTGCCCGCCTGTATTTGCTGGTGCACATACTGATGGCTGGGATTGAAGCGACGCGTGTGGCCGCACATGGCGACCAGACCGGTTTGCTTTTGCAACTCCAACACCTGCGCGCCGTCACGGTACACATCACACAACGGAATTTCCACTTGCACATGCTTGCCAGCTTGCATGCATGCCAGCGCTTGTGATGCATGCATTTGCGTGGGTGTACACAAAATCACCGCGTCCACTTCTTTGATGGACAAGCTGTCGTTCAAATCGGAGGTGACGTGTGCGATGCCGTATTTGTCCGCGACTTCTTGCGTCTTGGCTAAATCGCGCCCGATCAGCGACACCACTTCAACGCCGTCGATCAGCTTGATGCCGTCCAGGTGTTTGATGCCGAATGCGCCGGCACCGGCCAAGGCTACTTTGATGGTCATGGGAATCCTTTGTTTAAATAATTAATGAAATGTTTTGTCAACAGGCGATTCGTTAATTCATTTAAGCAGCCAAGGGCTCAATCTGTTTGGAGATACTTGAAGACTTGGCAATTTCTACCACCCTAAGGTCGTACATAGATTGCAGATTCAGCCAGCTTTGTGCATCGCCCCCAAAGAAATAACCTAATCGCAAGGCGGTATCTGCGCTGACTCCACGACGTTCCAACACGATATCGTTGATGCGACTGGCAGGAATATGCAGCCGTTTGGCCAAAGCATGTGCGCTCATGTTCAAAGGCACCAAGTAGTCTTCACGCAAAATTTCACCGGGGTGTACGGGTCGCATACCGTTTTTGATGGTCATGGCATTTCTCTAAGTTCAGTTTACCGTTAAACGGTCAATATTTAGCCAGTGATGAATTGAAGTCAATTACTTCAGCTTGAAGAGGTTTCGAAGAGCGAGGCCTACAAGAAATAGTGTGGCAATGCTGATGGTTTTATGCAAGGTGACCAAAGCCGACAAAACCAAGCCCCACCAAGCACCCACAGGCCAAAACACTTTACTAGCAGCTTCACTCAATTTGTCCAAGCCCGGCAAGGGTAAGGTTTGTAGCAAAGAGAACTCCAACCACTGAGGCGCAAACTGACAAGCCTGCACAGTCAGGCCACACTGCCCCAGCCAAGACAGCAGGCCATATACCGCTGTCAACGCCATCACACTCAAGCCACCATAGTTAAGCGGACGCGTGATACTGAATCCGTAATCGCTGAGCTTTTTGTAGGCCTTGAAGAGCCAACGCTTCAAACCCGTCTCACGCAACGTTTCCTCTTCCATTTCCAATTTGAAGAATCGCTGCTCTTCGCGGATGGCTTGCTGCTTATTGAAAGCGAGTTTCAAAGTTCGATATATCCGTGCAACTTCTTCACTGCCGGTGGGCTTGGGAAATTCTGCGCCTTCGAAACTGGTGTCTTGGTGGAGTTCGCAGCCGTGAAACTTTGGGGCGGCACCGAAGACAACATGTAAACGCTGGTCAGGGTCTAATTCAAAAACCAAATCATCGTTTTCCACAATCGGAACGGACGTTAAAAAATCTCGCTTCACTCGCAGTAGTTGCCTTTTATCATTTATTAATCGATTAGGTTTTTTGGAGCTAGATTGCAAAACTCCAAAAAAAACGCTCTCCGTGAATTTACGATTACTGAAATCAACATCACCCATAAAGCGCACACCGGAAAAATCCATATTGAAAAAAATATTTGATTCTCCTCCGTGTTGTTCGCTCCAATCTTTAGCCTTGTCGAATTGCTTTTGATCGTGAAATAAATGTCTTAAGGTTTTTAAATCCACACCACCAAAATTCACTTTTCCAAACCAACATGCGCCACTGAAATCAATATCTCGCCCCCACTGTGTACCTTCAAGATAAGCACTCCCCCTCCATTGAGCACCTATGAAGTAGGCGCCTTGACCCCATTTAGCACCATTAAAATTCGCATCACCCCCCCCAAGTCGAACCAAAAAAATTACAATTTTTACTCCACTGTGAAGATATAAATCTACAACGATCGCCCCAGGTTGAACCTATAAAAGTGCAAAAAATTCCCCACTTTGCTAGAAAGAAATTGGTATCTGAACCCCACTGTGAGAATTTGAAATTGCAACATTCACCCCACTCAGCAAATAAGAAGTCACCTCGATCGCCCCATTCAACTCTACTCAAATCGCAATAATTACCCCATTTGCATTTTTTAAAATTGACTGAGAAAGGCCATTTGGATCTATTGAAATTCGCACCGTCACCAAATTCAAAATTCGAAAAATCAATGAAAAATGGATAATTATTTCCATCATCAACGTGACATGAAAAATCAATATTATTCTTCCAATTACCAACAGAACCTGTTACAGGAAATGCTTTCCTCCACGCGTTCCACAAAATCTCTCTATTGACTGCTTGATGATTAATTAAAGCCAAAAATGAATTACTTAAGCGAGCCAACGCCAAGCACCCTTCCTTACTGATGTTGTCGGGTGTCCCATTCACAGGGTCACGAAATAATTGCCGGATGGATTCCCTCACAGGAATACCCTCCAACAAATCAGGCAGATCTTCAATATTCGGGTGATCACTCATTACTAACCTCACTCCCACCACAGCGACACTTTGCCGCCGTTTATCAAGGTCTGTTTTGAGCTATTTATAAGCATTAAAAAATAAAAATATGAATATACAAATACCAATTAACTCACAAACCAAACACCGCAGGCAGTTTCGCTAGCGGTATGACTTGCACCGTGTCACTCAATGGCCAACTGCTGCTAACCGGGGCGACCACATAGGCGCGGCTGAGTTGCAAGTCAGCGCACGCGTTCCAAAAACCTTTGGTCACGCGTGGCGCGTCGGAGAGCTTGATTTCAAACCCTATGCGTTCGCTGCCGGTGTCAATGACGGCATCCATTTCAGCACCAGCACTGGTGCGGTAAAAGTACAGCGTGGCGTTGCCTCCGCCTAAATACGGCACCAACGCAGCAATCTGATTGATCACCATGCCTTCCCATGAATAACCAGCCGCCGGATGACCTTGCAAATCGTGCGCGTTACCGATGTTGAGTAATGCGTGCAACAACCCACTGTCGCGAAAATAAATTTTGGGTGACTTCAGCAGACGCTTACCCAAATTGACGAAATACGGTTCCACGCGGCGAACAATCAACGCTTCACAAAAAATATCCAAATAACGACTGGCGGTAATTGGCGATATCCCGCCCATGGCCACCGCCAGCGCCGATGCGTTGAATAACTGTCCGTGTTGATGCGCCAACATGCGCAGAAAACGCCACAGTGTTTCACCAGGGATGGTGATGCCAAGCGTTGGCAAATCGCGCCGCACCAGCGACTGCAAATAATCATTGCGCCAGCGCAAGGACTTGGCATCTGATGTGGCCAGCAAACTCAACGGCATGCCACCACGTTGCCAATAGTTTTGCAGTGCCAGCAATTGCTCACTTTCGCTGGCTGTAGAACGTACCTCGGCTTGAATTTCTTGCCACTGCAAGGGCGGTAACTCCATATAACTGACCCGCCCGGCCAAGGACTCAGCCGTTTGCCGCAGCAATGTGCCACTGGCTGAACCTAGCAATAAAAACCGTCCGGGATGTCTGGCAGCATCAATCTCGGGGCGAAGCTGGGTGAAAAGCTCGGGAACACTTTGTACTTCATCCAGCACTACGAGATGCGAGCGATGCGCAGCAAAAAATGCAGCGGGGTTGTCTAGTCTGGCGCGATCCACAGGGATTTCAAGATCAAGGAATACAGCCTCAGGGGTTTGCTGCGCAATGGTGCGCGCCAGCGTGGACTTGCCAACCTGACGAGCACCTAGCAGCACAACACCAGGGTAAAAACCCAACCTGTCCTGCAAATCTGTGAGTAATTGACGTTGAAACATCCTTGCATTTTAATACCTAAACTATCAAAATGCAAGGACAAAATCAAGCTGCCGGGTTCTCCAAAATCAAATGCCCGACCGCCGTATTGCTCGCGGGCACATGATAAAAACGGTGCTTGACCTGCGGCGCTGCACCGCCACTGATATCGCTCATCGCACCACGCGCGATCAACCACATCACCAACTCTATCCCTTCACTGCCCGCCTCGCGCACGTAGTCGATATGCGGCATTTGCGCCAAGCCAGCGGGATCAGCAATCAAGCGGTCTAAAAACGCGTTATCAAACTGTTTGTTGATGAGGCCTGCGCGCGGCCCTTGCAACTGGTGGCTCATGCCGCCGGTGCCCCATATTTGGACATTCAGGTCTGCATCGAAACTGTTGACGGCTTTGGCAATCGCTTTGCCCAGATTGAAACAACGCTGACCGCTGGGCACAGGGTATTGCACCACGTTGACCGCAAACGGAATCACCGGGCAAGGCCAGGCTTGCGGTTGTCCGCACATGAGCGACAGCGGCACGGTCAGGCCGTGGTCCACGTCCATTTTGTTGACGATGGTCAGATCGAAATCCTGTTGAATCACCGATTGTGCGATGTGTGCGGCGAGTTGAGGATGACCTTGCACCACAGGCACCGGACGCGGGCCCCAGCCTTCGTCGGCGGGTGTGTATTGCGCGGCTGTGCCAATGGCGAATGTCGGAATCATGTCCAAACTGAATGCAGTGGCGTGGTCATTGAACACCAGAAAAATCACGTCCGGTGTGTTTTGCTTCATCCATTGTTTGGAATACTCGTAACCAGCGAACACCGGTTGCCAGTACGGCTCTTGCGTTTTGCCCATGTCCAGCGCCGCACCGATGGCGGGCACATGCGAAGTGAAAACCGATGCGCTGATGCGTGCCATGTTTATGCGCCTCCTGTGCTGCTTGCATTGCCTTGTGGTTGTCGGTGCGCTTGCGCATTTCCGTCTTCGCCGATGTAGCGGTTGCCCTCGACCGATCGGCCGCCGCTGATCATCATGTTTCTGTATTCGTCTTCGCTCATGCCGGTCATGCTTCCCGCCATTTGCTGAAAGCTTTTGCCGTCGGTCGCACCTATCTTGGCCAGAAAATAAATATTGCCACCGGTGCGTATGCACCAGTTCAAATCACGCGCCAGTACCGCATGCTTTTGCTCTTCGCTCATGTCCCATTCATCCAGATAAGCGCGCTCATTGGCTTTGAAACGTGCGCGATTGTCAGCCTTCATCAGTGACATGCAAAATTGGTTCAAGCCATAACCTTTGCGCGATTGCTCCATGTCAAATACCGTTGTGCCCGGAACGTCAAGGTAAGGTTTGTCAAGTGCCATGTGTGTCTTTCATTTCAACTCAGGCCAATACAAACG
>CAMDJS010000119.1 GCA_945900685.1 Bordetella parapertussis | reverse complement strand
TGTCTTCCAAGTGGTAGAGGAAACCGCCGCCGAAACTCTCGTCAGCGATAGGCCAGCCAGAGGTGTGAACCACCAAACCGGGTTGTGCCAAAGCAGGATCCACTTCCCACAGTTCTTTGATACCGATGGCAAAGGTCTGTGTGTCTTTGTCTTTGTCCAAACCAAAGCGTTGAATCAGTTGTTTGCCCAGATGTCCGCGCGCGCCTTCGCAGAACAAGGTGTATTTGGCGTTCAACTCCATGCCGAGTTGAAAGTTGTCAGTCGGCTGTCCGTCTTTGCCCAGGCCGACATGGCCGGTGGCCACGCCGCGCACGGCACCGTTGTCGTCGTACAAAATTTCTGCTGCCGTGAAGCCGGGAAAAATATCCACTCCCAAGTTTTCGGCTTGCTGCGCCATCCACTTGACCACATTGCTGAGTGACACCACATAACAGCCGTCGTTGTGGAAATTGCGCGGCATCAGCCAACCGGGTGTGGCGGTGTGACCGCTCTCAGACAACACCAGCAATTCATCGCCGGTGACGGCTTGGTTCAGTGGTGCACCTAATGCTTTCCAATCGGGAAACAATTCGTTCATGGCACGCGGGTCCATCACCGCGCCGGACAAAATGTGCGCGCCCGGCTCAGAGCCTTTTTCTATCACCACCACAGAGACATCTTTGGATTGCGCCGCCGCTAGTTGTTTGATGCGAATCGCAGCGGCCAGTCCAGCAGGTCCGCCACCGACCACCACCACGTCATAGTCCATGGCCTCGCGCGGGCCAAATTGTTCAAGCAGGGAAGAGGGCGTCATGGCGTATGTGCAAGTATGTCAATAGAGCGACAGATTCTATGCGGTGTAGCAGATTCACCATGGTGATAATGCAAGCTTGTGCTAAAGAAGTAAGGCTTATTTCAAAGCCCCCTTGTCGTTCCCTGTTTTTAGATTGGAGACCTTGATGTCATACAGCCTTGATTTATCCGGACGTGTTGCCTTGATCACTGGCGCTTCCAGCGGCCTTGGCGCTCAGTTCGCGCGTACGTTGGCCAGTGCCGGGGCGGCTGTGGTTTTAGCCAGCAGGCGGGTGGAAATGCTCAAGTCATTGCGCGCTGACATCGAAGCCGAGGGCGGGGATGCGCATGTGGTTAGCTTGGATGTGACCAGCCGAAAAAGCATAGATGCAGCCGTTGCTTTTGCAGAAAAAGAAGTCGGGCCTATCGACATCCTTGTGAACAACTCCGGTGTCAGCAACACACAGCGCTTAGTCGATGTGAATGAAGAAGACTTTGATTTCATCTTCAACACCAATGTGCGCGGCGCATTTTTTGTAGCGCAAGCGGTGGGTGCCCGCATGTTGGCGCGAGCCAAAGATCTGGAGCCAGGCACATTCGTAGGCGGTCGCATCATCAACATCGCATCCATGGCTGCCATGCGTGTGTTGCCACAAATCGGCGTGTATTGCATGAGCAAATCAGCGGTGGTGCAAATGACCAAGGCCATGGCTTTGGAATGGGGCAAGCACGGCATCAACGTCAATGCCATTTGTCCGGGCTACATAGACACCGAAATCAACAGTCACCATTGGCAAACCGAGCAAGGCCAAAAACTGGTGAATATGATGCCGCGTAAACGTCTGGGTCATCCCAAGGACCTTGATGCCTTGCTGGTCATGTTGGCCAGTCCGCAAAGTGACTTCATCAACGGTGCAGTCATCGCGGCTGATGATGGATTCGGTATATGAGGATTGAGATCCCAGACAAGAAAAAATGGGTGTATGAAAAAGTCATTCCCATTCGATGGGGTGACATGGATGCCATGGGGCATTTGAACAATGGGAGTTATTTTCGCTACCTAGAAACCGCGCGAATCGATTGGTTCACGCAGCTTGGTTGTTCGCCTTTGCCCACTGGTGAAGGCCCGGTCATCATCAACGCTTTTTGCAATTTTTACAAACAGCTTGAATACCCCGGAGATGTGCTCATCAAAATGTACGCAAGTGACCTCGGTAGAAGCAGTTTTGATTCTTGGGCGACCATGGAGCGCTTGGACATGCCGGGTGTGATCCATGCGGCAGGCGGAGCAACCACGGTATGGATTGACTTTCCTGCACAAAAATCTGTGGCTTTGCCGGATTGGTTTCGCGCACTGATTGAATGAAATGTTGAAAGATAGAAAAGAACTAAGCGCTTGAAATTTACATATAAAGATATAAATTTTTTAAAAAAAAAGGTATATTTATTTAATTTTCGTTTAAGATTGTTTCTTGTCTGACGACAGGTGGAAACACTCCCAAGCCATGCGCAAGCAACCCGTTCAAAAAAGGTCTCAACTGACCATTGAAGCCATTTTTCAGGCTACGGCTCAATTGGTTGAGCGAGAGGGCATGGTCAATCTCACGACCAATAAGATTGCCATCAAAGCGGGTTTTTCTGTCGGCACGCTCTACCAGTATTTCTCGAGCAAAGACGAAATTTTCAGGGCCATGGTTCAGTTCTCACGCGAGTCGGTTTTAAAAGAACTGAGCAGTTTCATGTACCGTATCGAAACTAAAATAGATACTCAAACCATCGATCCCGAGCAATTCTTCCGGCAATATATTCAAATTTGTATCAAAGGATTTGCTTTCAGCAATGATGAATTCCAATCTATCAAACGACTGTGCTGGTTGGTTGAAACGCCTGAAGAAACCAGCAACACATTGCAAATCATGGTGGACAGATTAAGGGCTTGTCTCAAATACATCAAGCACCCCTATCTCTCCAGAATGTCTCCCACACGTTGCTATGTTTTGAACCGATCTCTGATGGGGTGTTTGCGCAGTGCCTCACTCGAAAGATTGGAACTTGAAAACGCCCGAGAGTTCGAGGACGTGTTGGTGGAAATGATCTTGGGTCAGTTACAACTCTCAACCCAGACAAATTGATCACTTCTTTTCTTTAGGTACGCGACCCATCAAATAAAACTCGGGGTTGGGCAGCATGCCGGAGAAATTGGCTATACGGTTTGACATGCCGAAAAACGCTGTGATGGACGCAATATCCCAAATATCCTCATCGCTGAAACCATGCGCATGCAAAGCGGTGAAATCAGCTTCATTGATCTCATGGCTGTTCAAACAGGTTTTCATTGCGAACTCGAGCATGGCGCGTTGACGCTCTGAAATATCGGCTTTGCGGAAATTGATGGCAACCTGGTCTGCAACCAAAGGCTTTTTTTCGTAAACACGCAAAATTGCACCATGTGCAATGACGCAATACACACAGTGATTGGCAGCGCTGGTGGTGGTGACAATCATTTCACGTTCGCCTTTACTCAGGCCTGAATCCTCACGCAGCATCAGCGCATCGTGGTATGCAAAAAAAGCCCTCCATTCGGCCGGACGCCTGGCCAATGACAGAAAAACTTGCGGCACAAAACCCGCTTTTTCCTGCACCTCCAATATTTTTTCGCGTATGTCTTGGGGCAGGTTGTGAATGTCTGGCACAGGGTATCGGTTCATGGGAGCTCCTTGTTCAGCAGATTATGCACAGCGGTTTCGTTCATTCAAAAAGCCTGCAACGTAGAATCGTTTGCTTAAACGGGAGAAATTCGATTGAATAAACTGTACCCAAGTGCTGCAGCGGCGCTCAAAGATATTCTGAATGACAACCAGTTGCTCGCTGTTGGCGGTTTCGGTTTGTGTGGCATCCCAGAGGCTTTGATTGATGCCTTGCGTGACAGCGGTGTGAAAAATCTCACGGTGATTTCCAACAACGCCGGTGTCGATGATTTTGGTTTGGGCAAGTTGCTTGCCACCCGTCAAATCAAAAAAATGATTTCTTCTTATGTGGGTGAAAACAAAGAGTTCGAACGCCAGTACTTGGCCGGTGAGCTCGAACTGGACTTCACACCGCAAGGCACGCTGGCAGAAAAACTGCGTGCCGGTGGCGCAGGCATTCCTGCTTTCTTCACCAAAACTGGCGTGGGAACCATGGTCGCTGACGGCAAGGAGTTGCGCGACTTTGACGGCGAGACTTATGTGATGGAACGTGCTTTGTTGCCGGATGTGTCATTGGTCAAAGCGCACACCGCAGACAAAGCAGGCAATTTGCAATTTCGCTTGACGGCTCGCAACTTCAATCCGGCCGTTGCCATGGCCGGTAAATTGTGTGTGGTTGAAGTCGAGCATGTGGTGGAGGTCGGAGAGTTGCAACCTGATGAAATCCACTTGCCAGGCATTTATGTGCACCGCATCGTGCACAACCCGCACCCCGAAAAACGCATTGAAAAACGCACTGTCACCGAGAAAGCAGGAGTCTGACCATGTCCTGGACGCAAGACCAAATGGCGGCCCGTGCTGCCCATGAATTGCAAGACGGCTTTTATGTCAACCTCGGTATTGGCATACCTACACTGGTAGCCAACCACGTACCTTCCCACATCGAAGTCTGGCTTCAATCAGAAAACGGCATGTTGGGTATAGGGCCGTTTCCTACAGAAGATCATGTCGACGCGGATTTGATCAATGCAGGTAAGCAAACCGTCACCACATTGGCGGGCACATCCATTTTCGGCAGCCACGACAGTTTCGCCATGATAAGAGGTGGAAAAATCAATTTGTCCATTTTGGGTGCCATGCAAGTCAGTGCCTCTGGCGATCTGGCCAATTGGATGATTCCGGGCAAGATGGTCAAAGGCATGGGTGGTGCCATGGATTTGGTGGCTGGCGTCAAACGCGTCATCATCTTGATGGAGCATGTGGCGCGTAAAAAAGACGGCGGCGAAGATTTGAAAATATTGCCAGCCTGCACCTTACCCTTGACCGGCGTGGGTGTGGTGGACCGCATCATCACTGACCTTGGCGTGATGGACGTCACACCTGAGGGCTTGAAACTGATTGAACTCGCTGATGGCGTGACCCGGGAATTCATTCAAAGCAAAACCGGTGTACCTTTGCTTTGAAGCCTCTACGGGTGCACAGTACCAAAAAAATACCTGCCGGCAGGTGTTTTTGGGTGTTGAAGACTTGTTAAATCAACTGGCCAGCGTGTGGGCTTGCCCAATGAAGCTACCCAAGGTGTTGAAATAGTTGAATGCCTGATCGGTGGGGCGCAAAAATTTGGTGCGCCGGTTGTTGCCTTCATAATCTGTGGAGATCATGCCTGATTCACGCAAAACGTCGAGTTTGCGATGAATCGTGGCAGGAGATGCAATGTTGCTCAGGGACATGGCATCTGTGACAGTCATTGACTTGCCTTCGAAATGCCTGACTGCAATCAATTCAAGTAAGCGTTTGGCATCCAGATCGAGCGCAGGCAATTCACCTGTTTCCTCGATGGCGTGCAACAAACTCAAATATTTCAGATAAAGGTACTGGTTTTTCATCTGCATGGTATAAATAGTGGTTAGTTTTAACTAAGTTTTCAATATATCACCAATACACAAATATTTCATCTCTAAATATTCATTCATGCCGTGTCTAGAGCCTTCGCGGCCTAAACCTGACTGTTTCATGCCGCCAAAAGGCACATGCTCTGTTGCCAATATGCCAACATTAACGCCGACCATGCCGTATTCCAGCGCCTCGCCGACGCGGTAAATACGGCCAATGTCGCGGGTGTAAAAGTAACTGGCCAAGCCGAACTCGGTGTTGTTGGCCGCTGCAATGGCTTCTTGCTCGGTCTCAAATTTAAATACCGGTGCAAACGGCCCGAACGTTTCTTCGGTGGCGCACAACATGTCGGCGGTGGCGTCTGCCACCAGCGTGGGTTCGAAAAACTGGCCTTTCAAAGCGTTGCCGCCGGTCAGCACCCGCGCGCCTTTGGCCAGCGCGTCTGCCACATGGGATTTGACTTTGAGCAAAGCAGCGTCTTCGATCAGCGGGCCTTGTGACACGCCGTCTTCAAAGCCATTGCCGACCTTCAGGGTTTTGACCTTGGCGGTGAATTTCTGCACAAATTCTTCATACACGCCGGACTGCACATAAAAGCGGTTGGAGCACACACAGGTCTGGCCGGCGTTGCGGTATTTGCTGAGCATGGCGCCTTCAACGGCAGAGTCGATGTCGGCGTCGTTGAACACGATGAAGGGCGCGTTACCGCCGAGTTCGAGTGCCAGTTTTTTGATGCTGGGCGCGGACTGCGC
>CAMDJS010000118.1 GCA_945900685.1 Bordetella parapertussis | reverse complement strand
CTCGTGATTTTTAAACAAGTAAGAGCGAGCCCACACATCACACAACGAAATGTAGGGGCGGCGCTGACGACGTTACTAAATGTATGAATCGAAAAGGTGCGGGTTGTGGGGGCGGGGCTGACGACGTTACGTAAGTGTGGAGGAGGCCCCGCCCCTACAGACCGCACCACCAAAAACGCACCCCTACAGACCGCACCCCCAACAGCCAACACCACGACCGACACATTAAGATCAGAAAAACACAAGGACACAGCCATGCCCCGCACCAACCCCAAAACCTACGAACCCTGCGCAGCCACCAAAGTCGCCTTCATCGGCTTGGGCGTCATGGGCTACCCCATGGCCGGACACTTGGCGCTCGCCGGACACCACGTCACCGTCTACAACCGCAACCCCGCCAAAGCCAAAGAATGGTGTGCCGAATTCCCCGGCCACGCCTCAACCGCCACCCCACGCGAAGCAGCACTTGGCGCCGACGTGGTGTTTTGCTGCGTCGGTAACGACAACGACTTACGCGCCGTCATGCTCGGCGCCGACGGCGCATTGGCCGGCACGAAAAGCGGCGCATTGCTTATTGATCACACCACCGCTTCCGCCGATGTGGCGCGCGAATTGTTTGCAGCAGCCATTGCCCAAGGCGTGCATTTTGTCGACGCGCCTGTGTCAGGCGGCGAAGCCGGTGCCATCAACGGCATGTTGACCGTCATGTGCGGCGGTGAATCCGCTGCTTTCGAGCGCGCTAAACCCGTGGGCATGGCATTCTCCAAAGCCTTCACCTTGATGGGCGACAGCGGTGCCGGTCAGCTCACCAAAATGGTCAACCAGATTTGTATCGCGGGTCTGGTGCAAGGCTTGTCTGAAGGTGTGGCCTTCGGCCAAAAAGCTGGTTTGAACATGGAGCAGGTGCTCGACGTCATCGGCAAAGGCGCGGCGCAAAGCTGGCAAATGGACAACCGAGGCAAAACCATGGTGGCCGATAAATTCGATTTCGGCTTTGCCGTGGACTGGATGCGCAAAGACTTAGGGTTGGTGATGGACGAGGCCAAACGCAACGGCGCGCGGGTGCCGGTGACTGCGCTGGTAGACCAGTTTTATGCGGATGTGCAAGCCATGGGCGGCAACCGCTTGGACACCTCGAGTCTGATCAAACGTTTGAAATAAAAAAGCCACGGCGTTTGAGTCCGTGGCTTGATGTGTCAAAGCACCAGTTTATTTTTTGGTTTTGTCAGTGGCGGGCTTATCCGCAGGCGGTGGCGGTGGCAGCATATTGCGGAGCTCTTCCTCAGAGATGATTTCAAACAAACGCACCACTTTGTTGACGCCGCCGACATTGCGAATCACATTGGTGGCGCTGTTGGCTTCACGCTGAGTCACACGTCCCAAGACATACACCGTATTGCGTTCAGTGACGACTTTGAACGCATTGGAAAACAAATCGCGGCTGTCTACCAAGCTGGCTTTGATTTTGCCGGTGACAACCAAGTCATTGGAGCGACTGCTGATAGAAGTTGGCTGCATGACAGCCAATTCGTTGACCACGGATTTGACGTTTTCCACTTTTTCAACCAGAGAGACCACCAACTGTTTGTCACGTTCCGTAGGCACTTCGCCGGTCAGCAATACCTGGCGGTTGTAACTGGTGACATTCACATGGGCTTTTTCACCCAAGTTGTCACGCACTCTGGCTGAGCCGCGCAACTCAATGGTTTCATCTTCCAGTTGCGTACCCGGTGTGCGGCGGTCGGTGGCAACCATTGCCGAGCCAGCAAAGCCTGCGACCAACATGGGCGCGCAAGCAGACAAACACATTGACAACAACAGCAAAGAACCACTGACCTGCAAAGAAAGTTTTTTCATTCGTTATTCTCCTGTTCACCCAGTAACTGACTGTCCACGCCATCGCACAAACCATGCAACACCAGCAAATGTACTTCTTGTAATCGCGCCGGTTTGTCGCTTGGCACACAAATATGCACATCTGTTTCACGCAAGAGCTGCCTGATTTTTCCGCTGCTTTGTCCGGTGATAGCCACCACACTCAATTCACGTTCGTGTGCGGCACTGATGGCTTGCAGCACATTGTCTTGCTGAGCGTTGACCGACAACACCAACAGCACATCGCCCGGCTGACCCAAGGCGCGGAGTTGTTTGGCAAACACTTGCTCGAAACCGTAATCTTGGGCAGCGGCCGTCAGCAACACACCATCGGTGCTCAACGCAATAGCGCCTAGCTCAGGCCGCTCCCGCTCGTAACGACCGACAAACGTGGCAGCAAAAAGCTGGGCCAAGGCAGCGCAACTGCCATTGCCGCAAGCCAATACTTTGCCCCCGCCTGTCACGCAGACCAAAATGGACTGCACCGCAGCCGCCATGGGTTTGCTGAGGATTTGCGCCGCTTGGTATTTCAAGTCAGCGCTGTCGATGAACTGTTGCTCAATACGTTGCTCTAACATGAAGTGATCATACCTTTGACAAATGACGCTCATTTGCACAAGGTTTTAGATCTCAACATTCGAAGGCGGCTTGTATCCATTGCAACTCACCGGTTTGCACCACCACCACATCAAAACGACAAGCAGGTGTTTGCCGCAAACTGCTGAGATAGCAGCGAGCCGCAAACACAATACGCTGGCGTTTGACTGCGCCAATGCTGGCGATGGCGCCGCCGTGCCTGACATTGCTGCGGCTTCTTACCTCCACAAAAACCAAGGTGCCCTGCGGGTCGCGCACAATCAGGTCAATCTCGCCGCCGCCGCGCCCGGGCGTGCGGTAATTGCGTTGCACCAGTTGCAAGCCACGGGTTTGCAAAAATGCCAGCGCCTCGTCCTCGGCCGCATCGCCTTTGCGTTTGGTGTTGTGTCCGCGGGCCGGCATGTGGTCTGGTTTGTGTTGAAAGGTTGTCATTGATTTCCCGTTTTGATACCGCCCTGTCTGCTGCGAACTTGGCCTGTGAAGGTCAAGCGCATCCCGGCGGTTGTTTGTATGTGTTGGCCACGCCGATTGGCAATTTGGCCGACATCAGTCTGCGCGGTTTGCATTTGCTGCAACTTGCTGATGTGCTGGCCTGTGAAGACACGCGGCACAGCCAGTCTTTGTTGCGCCAATACGGTGTGGACAAACCCGGCGGCAGTTGGTTAGCCGTGCATCAACACAACGAGGCCAGCGCGGCCGCCGAAGTGATTGTGCGTTTGCAACAAGGCTTGCGGGTGGTTTATTTAAGTGACGCAGGTACACCGGGCATCAGCGATCCGGGGGCGCGGCTGGTGGCCTTGGTGCAGCAAGCTGGCTTGCGGGTCATGCCGCTGCCGGGTGCGAGCAGCATCACCACCTTGATGAGCGTGAGCGGTTGCACCGGTGAAGACGGTTTTGTGTTCATTGGATTTTTGCCCAGCAAAGCCACCGAGCGTCAACACCGTTTGCAAACCATGTCGACAGAGCCAAGGGCTCAGATTTTTTTAGAAGCACCGCACCGCATCGAAGCTGTGGCCAAAGATTTGCAGGCGCTGGGGGACAGAAGCTTGACCGTCGGTCGTGAACTGACCAAGCAATTTGAAGAAATTGCAACCCTGCCCGCCAGCGGTTTGACGGCTTGGTTGAATGCGTCCGCACAACGCAGCAAAGGCGAATTCGCTTTGGTGTTGCATGCACTGGCGCAACACACAGACCGCATGGCCGAGGCTGAACGTGTGTTGGATATGTTGCTGGCCGAGTTGCCGGTGAAAACCGCAGTGAAACTGGCCGCAGACATCAGCGGTGCGCCGCGCAATGCTTTGTACGCCTTGGCGTTAGAGAAAAAACCTTCAGCAGACAGCGACTGATTTTTTCGCTGCAAGCGCTTTCACTGGGGCAAAGGTGAGCGCAGATTTAACTCACAAGGTGTTGCGGTTTGCCCGCGACAAAGGCTTCGATGTTGTCTATCAACTGGTTCGCCAAAAACTGCATGGCCTGCGTTGAAGCCCAGGCCACATGTGGCGTAAGAATGAAATTGGGCGTTTTGATCTCGAGCAACGGATTACCGTTTTTCGGCGGTTCTTGCGTCAACACATCAAAACCAGCACCGGCGACAACACCGGTTTCAAGCGCTGTTTTCAGGGCTTGTTCATCCACCAAACCGCCGCGTGAGGTGTTGATCAGCAAAGCGCTGCGCTTCATTTGTTGCAACTGCGGCATACCTATGAAATGGCGTGACTCGGGTGTCAGCGGGCAGTGCAAACTGATGATGTCGGACTCGGCAAACACTTGCTCGGGCGGCACAAAATCCACACCGGCGGCTTTAGGCGGCGCATGGTCGGCAAACAAAACTTTCATGCCCAAAGCCTGGGCAATCTTGGCGGTGGCTTGACCCAACACGCCCTCGCCAAATATGCCCAGCGTGCTGCCGTGCAAATCTTGTATGGGATGGTCAAAAAAACAGAATTGCTCTGCCTTTTGCCAGCGCCCGTTCAACACGTCGTCGCGGTAGGCGATCAGGTTGCGGCGCAATGCAAATATCAGCGCAAACGCATGCTCGGGCACGGTATGCACCGCGTAGTTTCGGATATTGACGACAGCCACACCGCGCTCGCGGCAAGCGTCTATGTCGATCATGTCATAGCCGGTGGCGGCCATGGCGATCAGCTTGAGGTTTGGTAACTGGGCCAGCGTGTCGCGGCGAATCGGCACTTTGTTGCTGATGGCAACGGTCGCATGCTGCAAACGCTCGACCACTTGATCGGGCCGCGTTTGCACATGCTCTTGCCAGTCATGTGCAAACGCAGGCGGGCGTATTTTTGCAAGCAGCGACTGGCGGTCTAGAAAAACCAGTTTATGCATGAAAGAGCCCCTTGTCCGATTCAACTTGCCTTATGGGTAGCGGCTGGCCATGTCATCCAAAGTGACCGGCTTGATGGCATGCGCATGACCGGCACAGCCGAATGCTTCAAAACGCGCTTTGCAAATAGCGCGAGCGGCTTTGCGTGCGGCGATCAAGGCTTTGCGCGGATCGAACTCGCTGCGGTCTTGTGCAAAGGCCTGACGCATGGCACCAGTCATGGCCAAGCGGATGTCGGTATCGATGTTGACTTTGCGCACACCGGAGCGAATGCCGCGCTGAATTTCTTCCACTGGCACGCCGTAAGTTTCTTTGATGTCGCCACCAAATTCACGGATGATGGCAAGCCATTCCTGTGGCACGCTGGAGGAGCCGTGCATCACCAAATGGGTGTTGGGAATGCTTTTGTGAATCGCCACGATCTGGTCCATGGCCAGAATGTCGCCCGTGGGCTTGCGGGTGAATTTGTAAGCGCCGTGGCTGGTGCCGATGGCAATGGCCAGGGCATCCACGCCGGTGCGCTCGACAAAGTCTTTGGCCTGCACCGGGTCGGTCAACAACATGTCGTGGGTCAGTTTGCCGACCGCACCAATGCCGTCTTCTTCACCGGCTTCACCGGTTTCCAATGAGCCCAAGCAACCGAGTTCGCCTTCGACAGACACGCCCACCGAGTGCGCCATTTCGCAGACGCGGCGGGTGACATCGACGTTGTAGTCGTAGCTGGCGGGTGTTTTGCCGTCTTGCATCAAAGAACCGTCCATCATCACGCTGGAGAAACCGGAGCGAATCGATTGTTGGCAAACGGCGGGCGACACGCCATGGTCCTGGTGCATCACCACAGGAATGTCAGGGTGAGATTCGATGGCCGCCAACACCAGGTGACGCAGATAGGCTTCGCCCGCGTACTTGCGTGCACCGGCCGAGGCTTGCAATATCACTGGGCTGTGGGTTTCTTGTGCAGCCTCCATGATGGCTTGCACTTGCTCTAAGTTGTTGACGTTGAATGCGGGTACGCCGTAACCGTGTTCGGCAGCGTGGTCCAGTACCTGGCGCAATGAGACGAGAGCCATTTTGAAATCTCCAAATAAAAAAAATAAAAAAGAACAGGCCTCAGGCCTTTTTCTTGCGTTCCATCATGCGCCACACAAAAGGCGTGAAGATGAGTTGCATCGCCAGTTCCATCTTGCCGCCCGGCACCACCACGGTGTTGGCGCGCGACATGAACGAATCAGGGATCATGTTGAGCAAATAAGGGAAGTCGATGCCTTTGGGGTTGGCAAATCGAATGACCACCATGCTTTCATCCGGCGCGGGGATTTCACGCGCGATGAACGGGTTGGATGTGTCCACACAAGGCACGCGCTGGAAATTCACGTGGGTATGGGCGAACTGCGGACAGATGTAATTCACATAATCGGGCATGCGGCGCAAGATGGTGTCGGTGACGGCTTCGGTGGAATAACCGCGCTTGGATTTGTCACGCCAGAGTTTTTGAATCCACTCAAGGTTGATGACGGG
>CAMDJS010000117.1 GCA_945900685.1 Bordetella parapertussis | reverse complement strand
ATAGCTGTACCGGCAACGCCCGCAATCATCAAAGGGGCGCAAGCGCCCAAGGTGCTGACCAGCAACAAAGCGCCAAGGGCTTTAACGGCAAAAGATGTTTTCATGATGGGTTCTCCTGTTCACCTAACAACTGACTGTCCACGCCATCGCACAAGCAGTGCAACACCAGCAAATGGACTTCTTGAATTCTGGCCGTGCGGTCGTGCGGCACGCAAATATGCACATCGGTTTCGCGCAACACCTGCCCGATTTTGCCGCCGCCCTTGCCGGTCAGTGCCACCACGATCAAATCACGCTCGTGGGCGGACTCAATAGCGGCCAACACATTGAGGGAATTGCCGCTGGTGGAGATGGCCAACAAAACATCGCCGGGTTGACCCAAGGCCCGCACTTGTTTGGAAAAAATTTGGTCGAAGTGGTAGTCGTTGGCGATCGCGGTCAAGATGGAGCTGTCGGTTGACAGGGCAATCGCGCCGAGTTCAGGGCGTTCGCGTTCAAAACGTCCGACAAACTCTGCGGCAAAGTGTTGCGCATCTGCGGCTGATCCGCCATTGCCACACGCCATGACTTTGCCGCCGCCTGTCACGCACATCAACAGTGCGCCCACCGCGGCTGCAATGGGTTTGCTTAAGGCTTGGGCCGACTGGTATTTCAGGTCGGCACTGTCGATGAACTGCTGTTCTATGCGTTGCTCTAACATGAGCGAATCATACCTTTGCAACATGTCTTGGCTGCGTCATTCTTCAAACGCGGCTTTGAGCCAGATCAAGCTTTCTGCTTGTAGCAGCACGGCATCAAAGCGGCATGGCGGGGGCTTGGGGTACCTGCGCAAAAAGTGTTTGGCTGCAAACACAATGCGCCTTCGCTTGGTGGCGCTGATGCTGGCACCCGCTCCCCCAAAATCGTCTCGGGCGCGGGCCCTGACCTCAACGAACACCAAGGTGCCATCGCACTCGCGCACAATCAGGTCAATTTCGCCGCCGCCTCGCCCAGGCGTGCGGTAGTTACAGGCAAGCAGGGTTAAGCCATGGTCGAGCAAATAGCGCAAGGCGCGTTGCTCGGCGGCGTCGCCGCGTTGCTTGGTATTGAGATCAGGGAAAGAGGTGTTCATTGGTTCAACGTTTTGATTCCGCATTGGTGGCAGCCCACGATGCCAGCGCTTCACAAGCACATCCGCCAGCTTGCCTGTATGTGTTGGCCACGCCCATTGGCAACTTGGCAGATATTGGTTTACGTGCATTGCATGTGCTGACGCTGGCCGACGCCTTGGCTTGCGAAGACACCCGCCACAGCCAGGCTTTGCTGTGCAGCTATGGCATTGACAAAGCAGCGAGTGCCTTTTTAGCCTTGCATCAACACAATGAGTCGAGTGCAGCTGAGCAGGTGATTCTGCGCTTGCAAAGCGGTCAACGGGTGGCCTATTTAAGTGATGCAGGTACACCCGCGATCAGCGACCCTGGCGCAAAGTTGGTGGCCATGGTGCAAGCTGCAGGGTTTCGGGTCATTCCTATTCCAGGTGCCAGCAGCGTGACGGCCATGCTCAGCGTGAGCGGTTGCCAAGGCGACGGCAGTTTTGTGTTTTTAGGGTTTTTGCCCAGTAAATCAACTGAGCGTCAAACTGCCATTCAAAGCATGTCTAGCGAGGCGCGAACACAGGTTTTTTTGGAAGCACCGCACCGAATCGATGCAGTCGCCAAGGACATGGCTATTTTGGGTGAGCGCATGCTCAGCGTTGGGCGTGAACTGACCAAGCAGTTTGAGGAGGTGGCGGTAATGCCCGCCAACAAGCTCAGTGCATGGCTTGGCGAGTCTGCTCAGCGCAGCAAAGGGGAATTTGCTTTGGTTTTACATCCCTTGACGGTCGCCCCATCCGGCTTGGGGGAGGCCGAACGGGTGCTGGACTTGCTGCTGGCCGAGTTGCCGACGAAAAGCGCGGTGCGCTTGGCAGCGCAAATCTCGGGGGCACCTCGTAATTTCTTGTACGCACTGGCTTTACAAAAGAAACCTGGTGACACAGATTCCTGATATGGGTCAAAGCCAACCCTAAGTCGCTTACCTAAGATGGTTCAATGAACTCATCTGACGCCTCATTTAAATACGCCCGCCCGCTGGTAGCAATGCATTGGCTGATGTTTCTCTTGTTTATCGTTGTGTATGCCGCCATGGAATTTCGTGTGATTTACGACAAGGGTATGCCTGAGCGAGATTTCATGAAGTCCTTGCATTTCATGTTTGGGTTGTGTATTTTGCTGCTGGTGGTTTTCCGTTTATGGGCTAAGCGCTTGAGCCCTCGCCCACCCTTGCTGCAGCTTCACGGTCTGGCCGATTTGATGCATCGTGCATCTGGCGTGGGTCATGTGGTCTTATACGTGTTCATGGCCGTCATGCCGCTCATGGGCTGGATCATGCTCAGTGCAGCTGGCAAGCCGATTCCATTTTTTGGCTTGGAACTGCCTGCGCTTATCGCCCCCGATGAAGCTTTGGCCAAACAAATCAAGGCCGTGCATGCCTTGGTCGGCAATATCGGTTACGGCTTGATTGGGCTGCACATCGGGGCTTCGCTGTTTCACCAGTGGGTGCTGAAAGACCGTCTGTTGCAACGCATGGGCTGGCGTTGATGGTGCGGCTGGCGGGGATCGAACCCACGACCCTTGGCTTCGGAGGCCAATACTCTATCCACTGAGCTACAGCCGCATACAAGCTATTGTAGGTGTCGCTTTTTGTCAGCTTGGTGGAAGCATGTCGCTGGCTATAATTTCTTTTTTCATTTGTATCCACACAGAAAGTCCTTATGAGCGACAGCCACGAAGAAGCACATACCGGTCCGATCAAAACCCCCAAGGCTTTTGCTTGGGCCATGCTTTTGTCTTTTGTAGGGCCGATTTTCATCATCATCGGCTTGGTTTACTACGTAGTGACAGCAAATAAGCCTGCTGCTGGCGCGGCCAATACATCTGATGCTGTGGCTGCGCGAATTCAAAAAGTTGGCACGGTGGAGGTGCGCGACGCCAACCGTCCTTTGAAGGCGGGTGAAGAGGTTTATAAAGTCCAATGTGCAGCCTGTCACACAGCTGGTCTGGCTGGCTCACCTAAATTGGGTGACAAAGCAGCTTGGGCGCCTCGCATCAAAACAGGTTATGAGGCATTGCTCAACTCTGCGCTCAAAGGCAAAAATGCCATGGGCGCGCAAGGTGGTGGGGACCATAACGATGTCGAAATTGGCCGGGCAGTTGTGTACATGGCCAATGCCAGTGGTGCGAAATTCTCTGAACCTGCAGCACCCACGAACTGAGAACTCAGTCCTTTCAAAGAGCCGGCTACTTAGCCGGTTTTTTTTCGCCTTTGGCAGGGCTTAGCACGAAGTCATGGTCAATCACCAAGTTGGCTGAACGTACCTCTTTGGGGGCTGGCCACAACTTGTCTTCAAGAGCTTTGGCTGCATGCCATGTGTCCATGCTGTGGATCAAACCTAAGCCCTTGGCAGTCAAGGCATACAGGCGTCCGTTTTCATCGACCAAGCACTCAAGTAACTCAAGGATGTCTCCTTGTGGACCTGTCAGTAGCCCTGAATCCAAAACACGCCATACGAATGGCACTGACTGCAGTTCCACGAATACGCGTTGGGGCCCATTTTGAAAATACCAACGCCCGTATGGATCGCAGGCGTAATTGCGCTCTATGAATTCGATCAGTTTGGTGTGTGCCAACTTGCTGCCTTTAGCGTGTGCAAAGTCGCCTTGCGCTTGCACACCATCGTCTCGCATAGACCAGTCGCCTCGATCGTCAAAGCCTAGCCAGCCATAACAATCCGGCACCTGTGGCCATTTGGCCATGGCTTGTTTAACGATGTCATCCATTTGCGGTTGATGCTGGTTGCAACTGCAAGGTTTGCTCTGCTAGTGCAGTATGGTGGGCGTGTCGATGTCGCTGTGAATCTCGGGCGGTGTGCCTGGGCTGGCGTGGTGCGCCACCATGCGCCACCCTTGCGCCGTTCGCATATACACATTGGTTGAGGTAACGAATGCGATTTGCGCGCCATCGGCTGTGTAAATCTCAACCCGCTCAATCAAATTGTGAACTGCGCTGGTGATGGTTTCAAGCTTGTGCAGTCGCTCGGGGAAGGAGCGAATCGGCCCATGGCTGAACATGATTTCAAACGAATTGCGAATGGCCACAGCACCAATCAAGCGAGGACCACCCGGGTGAACACAAATGATGTCTTCTTCATTGGCCCAACAGGCCATCAAGCGCTCTAGGTCCCCAGCTTGCAAGGCCTCATAGAAGGCGGCCTCAACCTCATCGGCGGAACCGCCAACAGTGGCTGCACGCAGATGAGATTTTGACAAGGGTCAGCGTTTACTGCGGTATTTACGCAGCGCGGCAAGTTGTGCGGCCATGATGGTCAGCTCGGCCTGAGCAGCTGCCATGTCGACTTCGGTTTTGGCGTTTTGTAAATGTTCTTGCGCCGCTTTTTTAGCCGCATTGGCGCGCTCTTCGTCCAAGTCTTTGCCACGCACAGCGGTGTCGGACAAAACGGTGACGGAGTCGGGTTGGACTTCCAAAATACCGCCAGCAACAAACACGAACTCTTCTTCGCCGTCAGGTTTTTGAATGCGCACAGAGCCGGCCTTGATGCGAGAGATCAAAGGTGTGTGGCGTGGGTAAATGCCCAACTCGCCCACTTCACCGGGCAAAGCCACAAAGGTGGCCTCACCAGAGTAAATCAGCTCTTCAGCACTGACCACATCAACACGGATGGTATTCATCGGGTTTCCTTATCGGACACGTTGGCGATCAAATCTTTTTGGCTTTTTCGATGGCTTCGTCGATGGTACCGACCATGTAGAACGCTTGCTCGGGCATGTGATCACACTCGCCGGCCACGATCATTTTGAAGCCACGGATGGTTTCAGCCAAAGTGACGTACTTGCCAGGTGAACCGGTGAACACCTCGGCCACGTGGAAAGGCTGGCTCAGGAAACGCTGGATTTTGCGGGCACGGGCCACGGCCAGTTTGTCTTCAGGCGCCAACTCGTCCATGCCCAAAATCGCAATGATGTCGCGCAGTTCTTTGTAGCGCTGTAAGGTGCCTTGCACCGCACGGGCGGTTTCGTAGTGGTCATTGCCGACCACCAAGGGGTCCAACTGGCGGCTGGTGGAGTCCAAAGGATCTACAGCGGGGTAGATACCGAGTGACGCGATGTCGCGTGACAACACCACGGTGGAGTCCAAGTGGGCAAAAGTAGTGGCAGGTGAAGGATCGGTCAAGTCATCGGCTGGCACGTAAACGGCTTGGATGGACGTGATGGAACCCACTTTGGTCGAGGTGATGCGTTCTTGCAAACGACCCATTTCTTCGGCCAAGGTAGGCTGGTAACCCACGGCTGAAGGCATACGGCCCAACAAGGCGGACACTTCGGTACCGGCCAAGGTGTAACGGTAGATGTTGTCCACGAAGAACAGCACGTCTTTGCCTTCGTCACGGAAAGATTCAGCGATGGTCAGACCTGTCAAAGCCACGCGCAAACGGTTGCCGGGAGGCTCGTTCATCTGACCGTAGACCATGGCCACTTTGGATTCTTCCAAGTTCTTAAGGTTGACCACGCCGGAGTCAGCCATCTCGTGATAGAAGTCGTTACCTTCACGGGTACGCTCACCCACACCAGCAAACACCGACAAACCGCTGTGCGCTTTGGCAATGTTATTGATGAGTTCCATCATGTTCACTGTCTTGCCCACACCGGCACCACCGAACAAGCCCACCTTACCGCCTTTGGCGAAGGGGCAGACCAAGTCAATCACCTTGATGCCAGTTTCCAGCAACTCTTGTGAGGGGCTGAGTTCATCGTAAGCGGGGGCTTTGCGGTGAATAGAAGCGGTATGCGTCTGATCCACAGGGCCACGTTCATCAATAGGCGCACCCAACACGTCCATGATGCGGCCCAAAGTTGCTTTGCCGACTGGCACGGTAATGGCTGCACCGGTGTTGGTGACCATCAAACCGCGACGCAAACCGTCAGAGGAGCCCAAAGCGATGGTGCGCACAATGCCGTCGCCCAATTGCTGCTGCACTTCCAAGGTCAGCGCAGTGCCCTCGAGTTTGAGCGCATCGTAAATATGCGGCATGTGATCGCGGGGGAATTCGACGTCCACCACCGCACCAATACATTGGACGATTTTTCCTTGAATACCTGCGTGTGTCATTGCCTGAGCCATGATGGTTTGCTCCAAAAATAAAAGGTGTTACACCGCTGCTGCACCGGCCACGATTTCGGACAATTCCTTCGTGATCGCTGCTTGACGGGTTTTGTTGTAAATGAGTTTGAGTTCGCCAATCACACTGCCGGCGTTGTCGGTTGC
>CAMDJS010000116.1 GCA_945900685.1 Bordetella parapertussis | reverse complement strand
CTGCGGTTTGCGTAAATTCAAACAAGGCCAGAGGTGCTTCCTGTTGCGCCCACGCGCTGATTTTTCGCTGACCTGATGCAAGATAGTCTTTGAGTGAATGGATAAGACTGCGGTGCATCAAACAAAACACAGGTTGCAATTCCCAAGTGCTGTCGGATGAGCGCGGCGTTTGCACCATGGCTATCAATGATTGTTTTGCTGTCGCCGCTGCTGCCAGTTTTTCCACCAAATCCAATGGAAAAAACGGACTGTCACAAGGCACGGTGACAAGCCATTCGCTATCGCAGTGTTGCAACCCGCTGAGAAAACCGCTGAGCGGCCCCATGTCTGCAAAGTCTGTGTCAGCAATTACTTTCAAGCCGGTCAAGGCGTAGTCAGCGGGGTTGCGGTTGGCGTTGATCAGCACTTGCGTCACCTGCGGCTGCAAACGCATGATGGCGTGTTGCACCAGCGTCTGTCCGCGAAACAGTTGCAAACCTTTGTCCACGCCGCCCATGCGCGAACCTCTGCCACCGGCCAATATGCAGCCGGTAATGTTGTTTTTAACAGGAGGGTGAAACGCAGAGGGCAGCATGATCAGCCGCCGATGTAGCTCATTTCCACGCGTTTCTTGCCGTCAGCTGTTGCGGGCAATTGGTTTTTGCCGCGCAATTCGGAATAGCGGTCTTCGCGCTGCTGCCAGATCAGGCCGACAGCCGAAGCGATGTCTGCATCGCTGGCGCCTTCGCGCAACAGGCTGCGCAAATCGTGGCCTTGCACCGCGAACAAACACAAATACAACTGGCCTTCGGTGGACAAACGTGCACGGTTGCAATCGCTGCAAAACGCTTGCGTCACGCTGCTGATGACACCGACTTCGCCCAGCGCCGGATCGAATTGGCCGGATGCGTCTGCATAGCCCCAGCGTTGCGCGGTTTCGCCCGGGACGCTGGCTTCTAAAGGCACCAGCGGGAACTCGGTTTGCAATAGCTTGATCAAATCGGCAGATGGCAGCACCTCGTCCATTTGCCAGCCGTTGGTTTCGCCGACATCCATGTATTCGATGAAGCGCAGCGTGATGCCGCTGCCGCGAAAGTGCCGCGCCATAGGGATGATTTCACTCAGGTTGGTGCTTTTCTTAACCACCATATTGATTTTCAGACCGCTGAAGTTGCCTTTGGCGTCGAGCCCCAGACCGGCTTCTTTGGCGGCTTCGATGCCGTCCAGCACATCGGCCACGGGAAAGTCCACATCGTTCATGGCGCGGAAGATGGCGTCGTCCAAACCGTCGAGACTGACCGTGACGCGTTGCAGACCAGCGGCTTTCAGGGCTTGCGCTTTTCTTCTTAACAAGGAACCGTTGGTGGTCAAGGTGAGGTCTAAGGGCAGGCCGTCGGGCGTTCGCAACGCCGAGAGTTGTTCGATCAACAACTCGAGGTTTTTGCGTAGCAAAGGCTCGCCGCCGGTGAGCCGGATTTTGTGCACGCCGTGCGCCACAAAAATGGACGCGGTGCGGGTGATTTCCTCAAAGCTCAAAAGCGAGGAGTGCGGCAGGTATTTGTAATTGCTGTCAAAGACTTCCTTGGGCATGCAGTAGTTGCAGCGGAAGTTGCAGCGGTCGGTGACGCTGATGCGCAAGTCGCGCAGCGGGCGACCAAGCTTGTCGCCGAGCAGACCGTTGGCAGGAATAGCTTGGGTGGGGACGGTGGCGCGGAGGTTGCGCTGATCGATGACGGGGATGACGCGTTCAGACATCTCCATATTGTGCCTTGACTTACTGGACCCACCCATCGCGCGCGAGACAAACCCTTACTTCAGAGCCGCACGGCCTGGGCCCAAACGCCGCTCACCGCCTCAAGCGGCAACGAACGCTGAAGCGTTTGACCCAGCACGTCGGTCAAGCTGAAGTGGCGTGATAGGTCAACTAAATAGCTGAAGATGAATGACCTGGGTCCAGCTCTGCGATATCCATGCGGTCTAAAACGGCCAATGCCTTGTTGACATCACCAGTCACCGCCATCGCGCGAAAGTGGTTTTCCGTGTCCCATGCGGACAAAGCATGGGCGCTCAATTGCTCAACCAATTTATTCATGCTCAAACCCCGGCTTTGGGCCAAGGATTTCAAGCGTTGCACAGTTTCATCTGGCAGTCTGATGGTCAGGGTACTCATATCCATTTCTCCAAACATTGTGCAGGTGTCATGACCTGTAGACGGCCCAAGCGCAAGTCTCCACCTTGAAGATCGCGCAAATTATGGGTGACGATGGCTTGTGCGCCACCGGCCAAGGCAAGCTCAATCAGATGGTTGTCGCCCTCGTCAGGCAGATTTGGACGCCAACCGTAATACACCGTGACCCATTCACCCTGCTTGGCCAAAGCGGCCATCACCTCCCGGCGATCTTGATCGGTCGATAAGTTGTCCCAAACTGGGCGACCAAGTAAATCTTGGTACTCGAGCCAAAGTGCATTGCCAAACAAGGCCTTGAATGGCCCTGTCAGGGCTTTGCGCAATACAACCCGCGAAGCACCACCCGCCGACCGCATTCCTGCGACAAAGACATTGGTATCGATGACGATTCGGATCATGGATGACAGCATATATGCTGTCATTAAATCTTGCAACCCCTTTTACAGGCTATGGGTGTCAGTTTTGAATAGACACATAAAGAATTTGAATATCAATTTATTAGATCTATGGCAATAACGGGGATGATGCGTTCAGACATGGAGGGATTGTCCCTCAGTTCGGTTTAAGGGATTTATCGCCCGAGGAACGGCATCGCGCCCTCGCTGTTCCCTATAAAAATAAATGGCACAGGCTCAAAATTTGAGCTTTTAAACTATTAATATCAATTAAATACTACTAAATAACTTTTTTATTTCGCTAAAGGAGTGCAAATAGTTGACTGAGATGCAGAATGAATATCCTTCTTATGTGACTTGTACAGTTGCCTGGGGAAAATTAAACGGTCCTGACGCATGGCACCCGTTGACTGATCACATGTTGGATGTGGCTGCGTGTTTTCACGCCATCGCGCAAACACCAGCGTGCAGCCGTTCACTGGAAAAAGCAGCAGGGCGGGTGTTGACACATCTCGATCTCATGAGGCTCACAGCTCTTGCTTTTTTGCACGACATAGGCAAAGCCAATGCGGGATTTCAGGCTAAGCGCTGGAGCCATACAGATCAACGTGCCCCACAGGGTTGGCCAGCACCCGCAGGCCATTCAAGCGAAGCGATGTGCATTTTTGGCAAAGCGGAGTTACTCCATCAATTCCCTGTCGATGAGATCTTCTCCTGAATCTTTCCAGCCAAATAACCAGCCCCGATATTCAGGGGATTAAGACACATTCGTAAAATGCCAAGGATGAATCCGTGTACGCCAAATAACCAGCCCCGATATTCAGGGGATTAAGACGTGCACACCTAGACCTTACAGGCGAATACCACCGGCCAAATAACCAGCCCCGATATTCAGGGGATTAAGACAAATATGCCAACACCAGATCAGGCGTGACCATTGCCAAATAACCAGCCCCGATATTCAGGGGATTAAGACGTATACCGCTAGCCCAGTGATTTTCGATGAGTCTTTGTGGTCTGCTGCCGGTTTCAAACACACTTAGTAAAGTTGTTAAATGAAACTGCTACTAGCCATGGCTGCGTCTATTTGCTAGCTGCGGCAAAAGCGGTAGCAGCAATTCTGACCATGCTCGGATGCAAGCTTCCGAGCTTGGGAATTTGACCGTGTGGTGCGTGGGGTGGAACTGAAAAGTAGTCATCGTTGAACGCAAGCTCAAGCACCTTTCTCAGGTCGAATTTGGTGTCGTAGCTCAACCCGGCGCTGCTATAGGCAGCCGGGTGCTCGCTTTTTGAAATCCTGAATTCCACGCTGTAAAGACGATCTGTCTTTTGGCTGGTGCCAAATGCCACGCTCACGAAGATCATGCCTTTATCGTCTTCTTTGGTCGAAATGATGAGAGCAGGGCGTGGCTTTGGTTTGGGGTGAATGTTGTCAGGAAAGTGGCACCAGACAATTTCGCCAGCCGTGGATTCCGGCCACCAGCGCATCAGCTGTTTTCCAATCCAAACAAACTGCTGCGAATGGTGCCCCCTTTAGCTTTGGGGGCTGATTTTTTGATCTGACTGAGCTGGGCGTTGGTTAAAGCTCCCTCGTCTTCCTCGTATTGAGGCAGATGTTTGGTCGCCAGCTCTTGCAGAGCCAGATGAATCACTTGGGTTTCGTCAACGCCTAATACTTCAGCCAGACGTTTTGTTGTTGTGCGGGTCACGCCAGTTGCGCTGTCTATCGGGCGATAACGGAAGGCGATCTGAGCGGCGGCAGCTTTCATCGTCGGATCCTTTTGAGGTTTGATATCTTTAAGATATCAAATAGGCGGCGCACTGTCAACCGATGGGCTGTGCTTTTTATTGCTGCCGTCAACTTAATGGCAATGCCTTGTCCTTTTGACTCAATCCCAAGTGAAGCGCGTCTGCAAAATCCAAGCCGTTCAGATACGCCGTCAATGCGTTGCGTATGACATGTTCATGCGCTAGTTTGAAATTCGGCAGGCTCATCAACAGATGCAGGCTGTCGACAATCTCATTCGGGGTGCAGTCGTTTGACTCCACATGAATCAAGCGCCGTATTTGGCGAAAACGGATTTGACCTGTTTCTCGGTTGCGAATTCGCCTGCATCAGCTTCCTTGATGCCTTCGTGAATGTCACGGATCTGCCAAGATTCATTCTGCACATACTGGGTCAACGCATCGACAGCTAAAAAGCTCTTGGTCCGAGCGGTCGCTGTGGCCAACTCTTCAATCTGCTTGTAAAGCGCCTCTGGCAGGCGTACGTTGATGGTTCTGGCGGTCACGGCTGTAACACTTCTGTGCATTTGTAATACAGCGCATTATTCGCTTCACAAACACCAAGGTCAAGGCGGGCAGCGACTTGACTGCATTAGCAGTGCCAAAAAAAAGACCCGCCTAAGCGGGTCTTCTTCATAAAGAAAAACTAAAAGCTAAATCTGCTTATTTCTTTTCTTCAGCAGCAGGCGCTGTAGGCGCCGCAGCAGCCGGAGCCGCTGAGGTGTCAGCAGGTGCGCTGATAGCCGCAGGTGTTTCCACCGCCACAGCCGTTTTAGCCACACTGCCGCCATGGATCGACATCATCACGGGCACGATCAGCAGTGCCACGATGTTGATGATCTTGATCAAGGGGTTGACCGCAGGACCTGCCGTGTCTTTGTAGGGGTCGCCCACGGTGTCGCCGGTCACAGCAGCTTTGTGGGTGTCAGAACCTTTGCCGCCGTGGTGTCCGTCTTCGATGTATTTCTTGGCGTTGTCCCAAGCACCGCCGCCGGTACACATGGAAATAGCCACGAACAAACCGGTGACGATGGTGCCCATCAGCAAGCCGCCCAAAGCCGCCGGGCCAAGGACCAAGCCGACCACGATAGGTGCTACCACTGGCAACAAGCTGGGGATCATCATTTCTTTGATGGCCGCTGTGGTCAACATATCAACCGCAGTGTCGTACTCGGGCTTGCCGGTACCGTCCATGATGCCTTTGATTTCCTTGAACTGGCGGCGAACTTCCACCACCACGGCACCGGCGGCGCGGCCCACGGCCTCCATCGCCATCGCGCCGAACAAGTAAGGAATCAAACCACCGATGAACAAGCCGATGATGACGTTGGGGTCACTCAAGTCAAACTTGATGTGCGCTCCCAAGCCTTCGAGCTTGTGGGTGTAATCGGCAAACAGCACCAACGCAGCCAGACCGGCAGAACCGATGGCGTAGCCTTTGGTCACGGCTTTGGTGGTGTTACCTACCGCGTCCAGCGGGTCGGTGACATCGCGCACACTGGCTGGCAATTCAGCCATTTCAGCAATGCCGCCGGCGTTGTCGGTGATGGGGCCATAAGCGTCCAAAGCGACCACGATACCAGCCATGCTCAGCATGGAAGTTGCCGCGATAGCGATGCCGTACAAGCCACCCAAGTCAAATGCGCTGTAAATAGCCGCACACACAAACAGCACAGGCCATGCGGTAGAGCGCATGGACACACCCAAGCCAGCAATGATGTTGGTACCGTGGCCGGTGGTTGATGCTTGCGCAATGTGCTGCACAGGCGCGTACTGGGTACCGGTGTAGTACTCGGTGATCCAGACCAGCGCACCGGTCAAAATCAAACCAATGGCGCAGGTGCCGAACAATTTGCCTGCGGTCAAGGCAGTGCCATCAGGCAATGTGATCGCCGCGGGGAACATCGACTGGGTCACAAAGTAAAAAGCGATCAACGACAAGATGCCGGAGACAGCCAAGCCTTTGTAAAGCGCAGGCATCACATTGACCATGCCGGGGCTGGCTTTGACGAAGAAGCAACCGATGATGGATGCCACGATGGACACGCCGCCGAGTACCAGCGGGTAGAGCACCATGTTCGGGC
>CAMDJS010000115.1 GCA_945900685.1 Bordetella parapertussis | reverse complement strand
GGCACCAGAAACGAGGTGTAGCCGACGCTCTCATACACCGTGACTTTGCCTTCGAGCAAATGGCCGAAGATCAACATGTAAAGCAAGGCCGTCAGCACAGGCGCTGCAATGGTTTGCGCGCTGACTTTCCAAAAGCGCAACACTTCTTTGTAAAACAGGGCGCGCCAGCCGGTCATGCGTTCGCTCCCATGACATCCAAAAACACGTCTTCCAAATCGGCTTTGCGAATTTCCACGTCTTCGGCGACCAAACCGGCGCTGCGCACTGCCGCCAAATAGTGTTCGATTTGCGCCGCGTCGTTCGCCGGGAACTGCACGATGCGACCGGTGACCCGGGCTTGCGCGGCGAGCTCGGGCGGCAGTTGTGCATCGAGCTTGAAACGCAACACATTGCTGGACGCGTTTTTCAACAAGGTGCTGGTGTCGTCCAAAGCCACGACCTTGCCGAGCTTCAACATGGCGATGCGCGAGCACAGGGCTTCGGCTTCTTCCAGATAGTGCGTGGTCAACAACACGGTGTGGCCTTCACGGTTCAAGCGGGCGATGAATTGCCACAGCGTTTGGCGCAATTCCACATCGACACCGGCGGTGGGTTCATCCAACACGATGACCGGCGGTTTGTGCACCAGCGCTTGCGCGACCAGCACACGCCGCTTCATGCCGCCGGAGAGTTGGCGCATATTGTGGTTGGCCTTGTCTGCAAGCCCCAAGTTGTCGAGCAATTCATCAATCCAAGCGTCGTTACCGGTGACACCGAAATAGCCGGATTGAAACTTCAAGGCTTCGCGCACCGAGAAGAACGGGTCAAACACCAATTCTTGTGGCACCACACCCAGCAGCTTACGCACTTTCAGGGACTGGGTTTGCACATCCAGGTCATGCACACGGATGGCACCGCTGCTGGACTTTAAAAGGCCAGCCAATATGCTGATGAGGGTGGTTTTACCGGCGCCATTGGGGCCGAGCAGACCGAAAAATTCACCGGCTTGAATATCGAAAGACACCTGATCCAATGCGGTGAACGTGCCACGGGCATTGGTGAATGTTTTGGAAACAGATTGAAAGGAGATAGCAGCCATGGCAAGCTGGCTATTCTAAGGGCAGGCACTGCGCGTGGCAGTGAACGGCTTGGTTGACCGCTCAGTTCGCAGTTTGGGCAGTCAGGTGAGCCGACAAAATATCGGTCAATCCGTACAAAGCAGCGAGTTGAGCCGCACGGGCAGGCAGTCCGGTGATTTGCAATGGCACTCGCTGACGCGCAGCAGCCCGGCACGCGCCCAACAACACGGCCAAGGCAGAAGAGTCGAACGATTGAATGGCAGAGGTGTCCAACACAAAAGTACCCTGCTGGTTGGCGATGGCTGTTTCCAACTCATGGGACACCAATGCCGCCTGTGCTTGCGTCAGGGTGGCCGGTAAGGACATGTGCGCCGCTGTCATTATTTTTTGTTGTTGGACTTGTTGCGTTCGCTCAAGGTGGTGATCAAACCATCTAGGCCTTTGGCGTTGATCTCCTGAGCGAACTGGGTGCGGTAGTTATCAACCAACCATATACCCAAAATATTGAAGTTGTAGATGCGCCAGCCAGAGTCAGATTCGGCGGTTTTTTCCAGACGGTAGTCAATCGGTATGGGCTCGGCGCCGCCACGAATTTCTGAGCGCACCACCAGTTCATTTTCATTACCGGGGTTGCGCACCGGTTTGACCGTGATGGTGGAGCTGTCTTTGATCTGCGACAAAGCGCCAGAGTAACTGCGCATCAGCAGCATTTTGAATTCTTCTTGCAAACGTTTTTGTTGCTCTGGCGTGGCTTGGCGCCATGCGGGGCCCACCGCACCAGCGGTCATGCGCTGAAAGTTGATGTAAGGCTTGAGTTTGGTGTCCAAGACCGCGCCAATTTTTTGCAAATCACCCGATTTGAGCGCCGGATCCTTGCGCACCATGTCCAACAATTCGTTGGTGAGTTTTTGAATGAACTCATCGGGTGCTTGTTGGGCGAGCGCCCATCCCGACAAACCCAGGGACATGTAAGTGATGATCAATAGTTGCTTGAAATACCGAAAGAATGCAAATATCAGAGTGTTCATATCAATTGGATAAGTGTCAATGTCTGCGTATTATTGGTCATTTCTCATGCCATCGTCGCCGTCATCACCATCACGGCTGCTGGGGTTTCTTTGGGTGGCTGCTTTTCGGCGCTGCAAATAGGCATCCCGCACGAAGCTGTATTTGTCCAGCGCCACTTCGTTTAGGCTGGTATCCATGCCAATAAATCCCACGCGTTTGTCCACCAAACGCAGGGCTGAGCCGCCATACCGCAAGCCCACACTATCCACTTCTGTGCGCCACACATCGTAACGGTTGTCTATGGCCCAGCCTGCGGTGTCACGCACGGTGGACGGCCCCAGCAAGGGCAGAACCACATAGGGGCCGGGTGCAACCCCCCAATAGCCCAATGTTTGTCCAAAATCCGCGCTGCTTCGTTCAATGCCGACCATGGTGGCCACGTCAAACAAGCCGAAAATACCAAATACCGTGTTAACCGCCACCCGCAAACCGGTCTCCGCGGTTTCCATGGGCTTGGCCTGTAAACCATTGTTAACCGTTGACCAAATATCTTTGAGATTACCGAAAAAATGGGTCACACCTTTTTTCACTGGATCAGGCATGTTTTTTTGGTAACTCACCGCTACCGGCCTGAGCAGATTGGTATCCACTTGGTCATTGAACGCGCTGACCCGGCGGTTGGTGGCCTCGAAAGGATCTTTGGAAGTGGCCGCAGGGCCACTGGCGCAACCCGCAAGTACAGCCATGACCGCCAAGCCGCTGCCTAAGCGCATGAATTGAAGCGACTTGGAATGCAAGTTCATTGGCTGCCTGAAGAAGCAGGTCCGTCGCTTGCCTTGTTGTAGAGGAAACGGCTGATCAGGTTTTCCAATACCACCGCAGACTGGGTGGACTGCACCTTGTCACCGGGGGCCAAATTGGCGGTGTCTGATCCGGCTTCTATGCCGATGTACTGCTCACCCAGCAAACCGCTGGTGAGGATTTTCAAAGAGCTGTCTTTGGGAAACTGGTATTGCACATCTAGCGCTAAAACCACTTTGGCCTGGTAATTTTTATCGTCGAAACGAATGTCGTTCACGCGCCCGACCACCACACCGGCACTCTTGACCGCCGCTTGTTTTTTCAAGCCGCCGATATTGTCGAAATAGGCACTGATCTCGTAGGTTTTTTGCCAACTGACAGACAACAAATTGGCTGACTGCAAAGCCAGAAACAACAGTGCAGCGGCACCGGCCAGCACCAGCATACCCACCCAAACATCGGTTTTTGAACGTTGCATCGTCACATTCCCTTCATCACAACTTAAACATCAAGGCAGTCAACACAAAATCCAGCGCCAACACGGTCAACGAAGCCATCACCACGGTGCGGGTGGTGGCACGCGCCACTCCTTCAGGCGTGGCTTGCGCTTCAAAACCCTGGCGCAGCGCAATGAAACTGACCGTCAGGCCGAACACCACGGTTTTGATGAAACCGTTACCCACATCGGACCAAACATCCACGCCAGCCTGCATTTGACCCCAAAAAGAACCGGCGTCTACGCCGATCATGACCACACCCACCAGCCAACCGCCCAAAATACCAACGGCACTGAATATCGCCCCCAAGATAGGCATGACGAACACCCCGGCCCAAAAACGCGGTGCCAGAACGCGGGCGACCGGGTCAATGGCCATCATTTCCATGGCGCTGAGTTGTTCACCGGCTTTCATCAAACCGATTTCGGCGGTGAGTGAGGTACCTGCACGACCGGCAAAAAGCAAAGCCGACACCACGGGTCCGAGCTCACGCACCAAGCTCAAAGCCACCAACAAGCCCAACGCAGACGCCGAACCGAAGCGCTGCAAGGTGTTGTAGCCCTGCAAGGCCAACACAAAACCGACAAACAAACCGGACACCGAGATGATGGCCAAAGAATAGTTACCGAGAAAATGCATTTGGTCACGCACCAGGCCGAAGCGACGAATGCAAGCCGGCCCGAGCAACATCAGACGAACAAACAAGGCCGTGGCATGACCGACATCTGCCAGCCAAATTCTGACTGCTGCGCCGACGCGGGCAAACACATCCATCATGGCTTGGCTCCGCTTGTCGACCGAACACCGAAGTCGATGTCAGCATCTGGCGCGGGGTAATGAAACCGCACCGGCCCGTCAGGCGCGGCACTGACGAACTGCTTGACCAAGGGGTCGTTGCTGTTTCTCACTTCAGCCGGCGTTCCCTGGGCTGCGATGCGTCCGTTGGCCAAAATAATGACTTGATCGGCAATATGGAAGGTCTCTTCCAGATCGTGCGACACCACAATGCTGGTCAAACCCAAGGTGTCGTTCAACTGGCGGATCAAACGCGCCGCCGTGCCCAGCGAGATCGGGTCCAGACCCGCAAACGGCTCGTCATACATCATCAATTCTGGGTCGAGAACCATGGCGCGCGCCAAGGCCACCCGCCGTGCCATGCCGCCGGAAATCTGGCTCGGCAGCAAGTCGCGTGCGCCGCGCAAACCGACGGCTTGAAGTTTCATCAGCACGATGTCGCGCACCATCACCTCAGGCAATCGGGTGTGTTCACGCAAGGGGAAAGCCACGTTGTCAAACACGGTCATATCGGTGAACAAGGCGCCAAATTGGAACAACATGCCCATGCGGCGGCGAGATTGGAACAAGGCGTCCCGCTGCAACTGACCTATGTCGGTGGCATCAAACAGCACCCGACCGCTGTTGGCGCGGTATTGACCGCCAATCAATCGCAGCACCGTGGTTTTGCCGCCGCCGGAAGCCCCCATCAAGGCTGTCACTTTGCCTTTGGGGACCTTCAAGCTCACGCCCTCGAGCACCGGCCTGTCCCCGTAACCGAAGTGCACATCCTCAAGCTGGATCAATGACGTTTCAACAAATGACATGTTTTTGAGGGGTACAGCCACAACTGACAAATTGGCATTCTAAGTGGCTGACATACACGGTCAAACCCTCAGGCCATTGGACTGTCAACGCGGCAATTCACTCTCGCCCATCAAAAACTGGTCGATGGTGCGTGCCGCTTGGCGACCTTCGCGGATGGCCCAGACCACCAGCGATTGGCCGCGGCGCATGTCACCAGCGGCAAACACCTTGGGCACATTGGTGATGTAGCCGCTGCCCTCTTCGGTATGAGCTTTGGCATTGCCGCGTGCGTCTTTGTCGACACCGAAAGCGTCCAACACGGTGGCCACCGGATTGACAAAGCCCATGGCCAGCAACACCAGATCCGCTTTGTGCACGTGTTCAGTTCCGGGCACTTCGGTGAGCTTGCCGTCTTTCATTTCCACATGCACAGTTTTCAAGCCAGTGAGTTTGCCTTTTTCACCCATGAATTCTTTGGTGGAAATGGCGAACTCGCGCTCGCAGCCTTCTTCGTGGCTGGAACTGGTGCGCAACTTCAACGGCCAGTAAGGCCAGACCAAAGGTTTGTCTTCGTGCTCGGGCGGTTGCGGCATGACTTCAAACTGTGTAACGTGCGCCGCGCCGTGGCGGTTGGAGGTGCCAACACAATCTGAACCGGTGTCGCCGCCGCCGATGACGATGACGTGTTTGCCGTCTGCGCGCAATTGGCCTTTGTAGCTGTCACCGGCATTCACTTTGTTTTGCTGCGGTAAAAACTCCATGGCGAAATGCACGCCGTCGAGCTCACGCCCTGGCACCGGCAGGTCGCGCGATTGCTCGGAGCCGCCGGTCAACAACACAGCATCAAATTCTTTTTTCAATTGCTCGGCGGTGACCGTGTCTTTGGCCCAGTTGGTGACCTTGCTGTCTTTGGGCCAGGCACCCACCAACACGCCGGTTTTGAACACCACACCTTCGGCTTGCATTTGCTCGACGCGGCGGTCGATGTGTGTTTTTTCCATTTTGAAATCAGGGATGCCGTAACGCAGCAAACCGCCGACACGGTCGTTCTTTTCAAACACGGTGACCGCGTGACCGGCGCGCGCGAGTTGCTGGGCAGCCGCCATTCCAGCGGGACCGGAGCCGATCACCGCGACTTTTTTGTCCGTCTTCTTGGACGCGGGCATGGGCTTGACCCAGCCCTCGGCCCAACCGCGGTCAATGATGGCGTGTTCAATCGATTTGATGCCGACCGCGTCGTCGTTCACATTCAAGGTGCAAGCGGCTTCGCAAGGTGCGGGGCAAATGCGGCCGGTGAACTCGGGGAAATTGTTGGTGCTGTGCAAAACCGTCAAAGCGTTTTGCCAGTCGTTGTTGAACACCAAATCGTTAAAGTCCGGAATGATGTTGTTGACTGGGCAACCGCTGTTGCAAAAAGGCGTGCCGCAATCCATGCAACGCGCGCTTTGCGTTTTCGCTTGCTCGGGGCTTAGTCCGATGACGAATTCTTTGTAATGTTTGACACGTTCGGTCACGGGCTTGTAGCCCTCTTCGACGCGCTCAAATTCCATGAAGCCGGTGATTTTTCCCAT